>CAYGXD010000060.1:0-18735 GCA_964353705.1 uncultured Eubacteriales bacterium
AAAGGAAGGGCAGGTATTTCTTAACCTCGTATTCGCTGACCTGTTTTTCGAACTCGCCGGAGACGTTGATGTTGTATTCTTCGATCTCGGCCCGCTTGTTGGCGATGAACATGTCGAAAAGGTGGTCGCTGAAGATCTCCCGGAGCAGTCGGCCTTTCTCCATGGTCTTCAGAGCTTCCTCCAGGTTCCTGGGCAGCGTCCGGATCTCAAATTTTTTCTGTTTGGCGTTGGACATCTCGTAGATGTTCTCCTCCACGGGGTCGGGCAGAGGGTAGCCGCCCCGGATGCCGGCGAGGCCGGCCGTGAGCATGGCGGAGAACGCCAGGTAGATGTTGCAGGCCGGGTCCGGAGACCGCAGCTCGAGCCGGGTGGCCATCTCTTTGCCTGGCTGGTACTCGGGAACGCGGATATAGGCGGACCGGTTTTTTTGCCCCCAGGCGATATAGACGGGCGCCTCGTAGCCCTCGATCAACCGTTTGTAGGAGTTCACCCACTGGCTGAGGACGGCCGAGATCTCGCGGGCGTGGAACATGAGGCCGGCCATGTAGTGATGGGCGATCTCGGAGAGGTGATAGGTCCCTTTTTCCGAGAAAAAGATGTTCTTTCCGCCTTTCCATAGAGACTGATGGACGTGCATGCCGCTGCCGTTCTGGCCGTTGGCCGGTTTGGGCATGAAGGTCGCGTAGAGCCCCTGCATGCGGGCGACTTTCTTCACCATATAGCGGAAGAGCATGCTGATGTCGGCCATCTCGATGGCGCTGCCATACTTGAGGTCGATCTCGTGCTGGCCGTGGGCCACTTCGTGGTGGTCGTACTCGGACTGGATTCCCATTTTCTTGAGCAGCAGCTGGATCTCCTTGCGGATCTCCCCGTGCCGGCCGCTGAAAAAGTATCCCCCTTCATCGCTGAAGCGTGTATCGCGATCGCTCGGAAAGAGGAAGAACTCGAGTTCCGGGCCGACCTTGAAATCGTCGAACCCGAACTCCTTCTTGGCTCGGGCCAGCGATTGCTTCAAGATGGCGCGGGCATCACCGGCGAAGGGAGCGCCCTCCGGGGTGAGAATGTCGCCGAACATGACGCCTTCCCGCCAGCGCACTCCCTCGGCGAATCCCTTGTATTCCCAGGGCAGGACCCGGAACGAGCGGGCCTCTGGTTTGATGACAAGATCGCTCTCCTCGATCCGGACGAAGCCCTGGATTGAGGAGCCGTCGAAGCCTTTTCCGTCGAGGAAAGCCGCCTCCAGCTCGTTGCTTGGAAAAGCGAAATCCATCTGGCGGCCCAGGATGTCGGGGAAGACGACACGGATGAACTCGATCCCGTTGGCCGGGTTGGAGACGTAGTCGAGGACTTCCTTCTGGGTTCTAAAGCCGAACGGAGGATGGTGTCCGGCAGGCGGGTTAGACATGTTTTTCTCCTTTCTTAATATCGAAAATTGAGAGAGACGGCGGGGGCGGGAAATCCCGTTGACCGGGGCTAAAGATTGGCCTAAGATGGGCAATGAGAGCGGAAACCGTAAAAATAAGCGCAACATTTAATGGGTATTATTGCCATAAAAAATTTCAATTGTCAACATAATATGGAAATAATGTTTCAATTGAGTTATAAATATAAGATATATAGAACATTTAGGAGAAAGCGATGATTGATGAACTGGAGCGAAAAATCATCCGGGTGATGAACAGAAACGCCCGCAAGAGCTTTCGGGAGATCGCCAAAGAGGTGGGAACCTCGGCCACCGCTGTCATCCATAAGGTCAAGCGAATGGAGGAGGAGAGGACGATCAAGGGGTATATTCCGGTCGTCGACCCGGCCCATTTCGGGGCCGATCTCGTGGCCATCATCGCCCTGCGCATATCCAAAGGCAAGCTATTGGAAACCCAACATAAAATTTCTTCCGACCGGCGGGTAACCGCTGTCTATGATATCACTGGAGAATGGGACTCGCTGGTCATCGGATACTTCCGGAGCCGGGACGACCTCAACGATTTCGTTAAGGGCGTCCTTTCACTGCCCAATGTCGACCGGACGGTCACCCATCTCGTCCTGAATGTTGTGAAGGACGAAAAACGCCTGCTGGTATGACGGTCGCAGGATTCAATTCCTTGACAGGGGTGTTTATTTGGCCTAACGTAGACCTCAATCGAGGAGAAAGGAAATGGCCAAAGAGATCCACGAAACCATCGGCCGTCATTATATCGTTGAGGCCTCGGGCTGTGATCCCAAGGTTATCGGCAGTGTCGAGAAAGTCCAGCAAGTCCTGGTCAAGGCGGCGGAGATCGCCGGCGCCCAAGTCTGGTCCATCTCCTTCAGCCGTTTCCCTCCCCAGGGAGTTTCCGGTGTTGTGGTCATTTCCGAGTCCCACATCTCCACGCACACCTGGCCGGAATTCGGCTATGTAGCCCTCGATATATACACCTGCGGGAAGAACGTTGATCCGGAGAAGGCGGTGGTTTTTGCGGTCGAAGCGTTCGGCTCTTCGACGTCCCATATTACCGAGATCACCCGCGGCATCGATGAGGGCGATTCGATCTATTATCATAGCTTTATCACCTGGGAAGAAGACCTGAAAAAAAGTCGACAAGCAAAAGAGTAATCCCACTTTTTGAGGGGGCGTAAAGATATTTTACACCCTACTCTTCCGATTCTCATCCCCGTGGATACATAATCAGGGGAAAAAGAATCGCGCCGGGCCGGCTTTTGGCACAAATCCTGCTCTGTTGGTTGGTGTGTTGGCCGCGACGGGCATAGGGCGGATTAAAAAGCCTCCGGAGGCCGCCTTCATCATGTCGGCGGATTTTTGTTATAATGTCCATGTGAAGAGGCACCCCATTTTCTTCCGCTTTGCCGTTCCGCTTCTCCTCGCTTTTCTTTCCGTCCCGGCCTTGGCCGAACAGACCATTCCGGAGTTCATCCTCCAGCTCCAGGAGGATATCTCTGCCCGCCGTATTGAGGCTTATCTAGAAGCCTATGCACCGGCGCTGCGGGAGGGCCAGAGGAGTGAATTCAGACGCTATTTCGATGAGCTGAAGATGGAGTCGGTCGTCCTCAACTGGGCCAACAAGCGGAACGTCGATCCAGCCGACCCGATCGTCTTCCTCCAGGTCGTCTGCCAAAACTCCTATTCCGCCCTTATCGAGACCTGGCAGTTGAAACTGGAAAATACCGGCGGCCGCTGGCAGGTGAAAGAAAAATCAGCCCGGGGAAACGTCAGCCAGCTGTTCAAAATCCGTCTGCCGGCCGAGCGGATCGAGAAAGCGGAAAGCGTCGAGATCATCCACACCGATTTCAACCTGACCTTCCGCAACGCCTTCGTGTTCTATGACAATATACCCGGCCTGGAGACCGCTCTCCTGGTGGTAGGCGACGGCCGCTTGTTATTTTCCCCTTCGGACGCCGGGGAAAAGCACCAGCTCTCGCTTCTTTATAAGAAAAAGGTATTGGAGGACCGGGTCGATCATTCCTTTCTGCGTTTCTCCAACGCTTTTTTTAAACAGAATATCAAAGTGACGGGAGGCATCGACGTTTCCGCCTCGGCGGCCGGCGAAAATGCACGGATAAAAGCGGAAGCGATTTTCACGAAATATAATCGGCGCTATTTCACGATCCAGAGCCCGCTCAGCCGGGAGCCTCTCTCTTTCCTTCCGCAGGGAGAAGAAGCCGTAATCCAGTTCCGTGGCCGTAAGACCGGGGAGATGGCCTATGTCTATTCTCCGTTGGCCGAGGAGGAAATCACACTCTTTGATACAGGCCGGGAGCGGTTCGTCAACCTTTATTCTCCCGCTGTTGAGCAGGGAGGAAGACGCCTGGTCATCTCCTTCAGCCCGAAGTACGATATCCAGGACTATGACATTGAGCTGGATTTTCAGCCCCGGGACTTTTATATATCGGCCAGGGCCCGGGTCGGCCTGGTCAGCCAGGTCGAGGGCCTCGATGTCGTCAAACTCAAGTTTCACCCGGGACTCGAGATCCTGCGTGTCTATGACAACGAACGGAGAGATCTCTTTTTCACCAAGGACCCGGTCGGCCGGATCCTCTATGTCTATTTTCTCGAGCCCGTCTCCAGAAACGAGAGGACAACGATCGAGGTTGTTTACCGGGGGCGTTTGGAGCCGCCTCCCCAGCTGACGGATGTTGTCACGGGACAGCGGTACGAAGAGGTGAACGAACCCGTTCCCGTTCAATTTGAAACCATTCTCTTCAGCCAGGCGGCCCAATGGTATCCGTCCACTCTGACCGACGACTTTTTCACTGCCCGGCTCAAGATTATCGTCCCGCCGGCGTATTCCGTGATCTCCAACGGTGCTCTTGTCGAGAAAGGGATTTTGAACGGCGTCCAGAGGGTGACCGAGATCGATAAGGTCGGCAGTTCCTGTTCGATCTACGAGACGAAGCGGCCGGTGAAATACCTTTCCTTCCTGGTCGGAAAATTGAGCCTGACCCAGGAAACCCCCAACCCTCTGCCCCTCGCCTCCTATGCCGCATCTGATGTTCGTTCGGTCAGGAAGAACATCCTGGCCGAGGCCGGCCGGATTTTGGAATTCTATGAATCCCGGTTCGGGTCATATCCTTTCGATAACCTGAGCGTCGTCCAGCGGCTCTGGCGCACGACGGGCGGGCACAGCCCGGCCTCGTTCATCATCCTCAACGATCTCCCCCGCATCGCGAATGCCGGAACCGGAATGCGCGAAAGACTGATGGGCAATCCGAACAGCCCGGTGGACCTGTCCCCTCAGTGGAGAGAATATTTCCTCGCCCATGAGATCGCCCACCAGTGGTGGGGGCAGGGTGTCACCTGGGCCCGCTACAGAGACCAATGGCTGAGTGAGGGGCTTTCCCAATACTCTTCGGCCCTCTACCTTCAATCCAAATATGGAGATGATGCCCAGACCGCTATTCTCAAGAAGTTTTCCCGATGGACGGAGAAAAAATCGGTCTGGGGTCCCATCACCATGGGCTCCCGCCTCAGTTTCACCGATTTCGATGCCTACCAGGCGATCATCTACGATAAGACAGCCCTCGTCCTGAACATGCTGCGCGACCTGCTGGGGGACGAGGCCTTCTTCTCCGGCCTGAAGGCGTTCTTCAAGGAGCACCAATATTCCGCTGCCAGTACCGGCCAGTTCAGGAGAACGATGGAGAAAGCATCCGGCCGGGACTTGAACGGGTTCTTCCAGCCGTGGTTCGATTCCCACGTGCTCCCCGAGGTCCAAGTGCGCACCCGCGCCGAAAAACTGGAGTCCGGCGTTCTCCTGAAGATCACGGTGAGCCAACTTAACGCGGACTTCGTCTTTCCTCTCTGGATCGCCTGGGAAGACCAGCTCGGCACGCGCCGGCGCGAGAAGCTCATCGTCGACCAGAAAAACCAGGCCTTTGAGATCTCCCTGCCGGGCCCGCCCCGCAAGCTCGATGTGAACCCCGACCGGGCAGTTCCGGGCAAGTTCCTGGTTTCGAAAGACTAAGCGCTCAAGAGAGCCGGTCAACGTCGATCTTCAGCCTCTTGATCATTTCGTTGAGAGTAGTCGGCTTGAGACCCAGCGCCCGGGCCGCCTCTTTCTGGACGCCCCCGGCCCGGCGCAGGGCCTTGAGTATGACCCGCCTCTGATAGTGTTGGGTCTGCTCCTTGAGACTCCCCTCCCTGGTCCGGCCGCCATCGAGATCCTCGTCCGAAGCCCGGCGAGCGAGCAGGAACGGCGGCAGAGTGTTGCGGGTGATGAGTTTGGACTTGGACAGCACCACCGCCCGCTCGATCAGGTTTTCGAGCTCGCGAACATTGCCGGGCCAGTCGTGGTCCTCCAGGATTTCCAGGACATCATCCGTGACCCCTTCGATCTCCTTCTTGTTCTCCTGGCGGTAGATGGCGACGAAGTGTTGGACCAGGAGGGGGATATCGTCCTTCCTCTCCCGCAGCGCAGGGAGCTCGATCTTGATGACATTGAGCCGGTAGAAGAGGTCCGGACGAAAAGCCTTTCTTTCGATGAGCTCTTCCAGGTCGATATTGGTGGCGGCGATGATCCGCGCGTCCACCCGGATCGTTTTCGTCCCACCGAGCCTCATGAATTCCTTGTCCTGCATGACCCGTAGGAGCTTGGCCTGGGTTTCCAGTCCGATGGTGGAGATTTCGTCGAAGAAGATACTCCCCCGGTCGGCCGTTTCGAACAGGCCGTCTTTCTGGCTTACCGCCCCGGTGAAGGCGCCCTTGACATGGCCGAACATGTGGCTTTCCAGGAGGTCGGGAGGAAGTGTCCCGCTGTTGACTACGACGAACGGGAAATGGCGGCGGTCGCTGTTCTGGTGGATCGCCCGGGCCACCAGCTCCTTGCCCGTTCCACTCTCGCCCTGGATCAGGATCGTCGAGCGCGTCGGGGCGATGGCCTTGATCAGCTCAAAGATCTTTTGCATGGGCTGACTCCGGCCGATGATGTTCTCGAACGCGAACTTGCGGTTGAGCTCATCCCGGAGGCGGATGTTCTCATCCTGGAGTTTCCGATGCTCCAGGGCCCGTTCGATGATCAGCAGGAGCTCGTCGTGTTTGAACGGCTTCTGGATATAATCGTAGGCTCCCATCTTCATGGCGGAGAGGGCCGACTCGACTGAGGCGTACGCCGTGATGATGATGATGACGGCCTGAGGGTCGACCCTCTTGATGCCTTTGAGGACCTGGATGCCGTCCAGGCCAGGCATCAACAGGTCGAGAAGAGTGACGTCGTAGAATCCGGTGGAGTGTTTCTCCAGCGCTTCCTCTCCGGAGGAGGAAAGCTCGACCTCATAGCCTTCTGATGACAGGAGCTGGCTCAAAACCTCGTGGATGATCGGCTCGTCGTCGATGACATGAACGGTCCTTGTTTTTTCTTCCATGGTCAATTCCCGATGAGAGAGGGCTTCTGACCCAGTTTCCTCATATCGAGGTCCGTCGGCACCGAGATGGTGAAGCAGGTTCCTTTCCCCACTTCGCTCTCGACGCGGATATTTCCCTCGTGTTCATGGATGATGGCATAGGAGATGGACAGGCCCAAGCCGGTGCCCTTCCCGATGCCCTTGGTCGTAAAGAAAGGGTCAAAGATGTGGGGCAGATGCTGGGGCTGTATTCCTGTCCCGGTGTCGGCGATCTTGACGACCACCTCCGGCCCTTGCGGCTCCACGTCTATGCGGAGGGTGCCCCCCTTGGGCATGGCGTCGATCGCGTTGAGGATGATGTTGATGAAAACCTGCTGGAGTCGTTCCCCCTGCGCCCAGATGAGTTTGACCGGAGCCGGGTTCATCTCCAGCTTGATGTTCATGGCCTTGAGCTTGTACTCGATCAGCGAGATGAGCTCCTTCAGGCTGTCCGGGATGGACACCTTGTGGAAGGCCAATTCCGAGGGATTGCGGGCGAAATTGAGCAGGTTCTTGATGATCCTGGAGACCCGTTCGGTCTGGGTCTCGATCTTCTCGAGGATCTGGGCGTAGTGAGAATCGGTGAGTTTTTTCTGGAGCATCTGGATGTAGCTGGAGATCCCCGTCAGCGGCGTGTTTATCTCATGGGCGACCCCGGCCGAAAGAAGGCCGATCGAGGCCAGCTTTTCCGAGGTCACCAGCTGCTGCTGGAGCCGGATTTTCTCGGTGACGTCCTCGAAGACGATGATCGTCCCGTACGGGACCATCCGGTTATCAAACAGAGGCGTCTTGGCGATGTCGAAGATCCTTTTGTCCCCGCCCGGCAGCCCCAGCGTGATCTCACCCAGGAGCCGGAAATCCTGCTGGGTGTCGCTGGGAAACAGAGCCAGGAAGTTCTGGGGACCCAGGATCTGCTGTAGCTTCTGACCAAGGACCTGCCCTTTGGCCAAGGAGAAGATGCTCTCCAGTACCCGGTTCCAGCCGATGACGGCTCCTTCCTGGTCGAGGACGGCAACGCCGACGGTCAGACTTTCGATGATATTCTCACTGTAATCCTTCAGTCTCTCGAGCTCGAGGGCACGAATACTCGCCTGGTGATAAAGAGAAGCGTTCTCGATGGCCAGGGAGACCGGAGAGGAGATCGTCGTCAGAAGGTCCCAGTCCTCGCTGTTGAGGAACGAGTTGTCGATCTTTTTGCCCATACCCAGGCATCCGATGAGGTTCTTTTCGACTTTGAGCGGAAGAAAATGGACGAACCCCCGCGATACGAGTTCGGCGCCGCCCTTGTAGAGCTCCCGCCTCTCGGCCAACGAATCGACGGCGATGTACTCCTTTTCTCTGAGCAAAGCGTAAAACCCCGGATCAAGGGTAATGGAGCGGGGGACCGATTGATCTTCCCCCTTGATGCTGGTGAAGATGAAAGTCCGGCTGTCGGCGTGCTCCGGGAGAAGAAGGACCAGGCTTTTGAGGGAAAGGGCGTTGGCGATATGGTCCAGGAGCGATTGAGAGAGCCTCTGGAGGCTCCTCTCCCGGCTGAGTTCCTTGCTGATGATGAGGAGCGTTTGCCTGTATTGATAGGAACGCTTGTAAAAAAACCGGTCGAAGACGGAAGTGATCAGCCTTTTTAACGGGGTGAAGAGTGTCGCCCCCAGGATCATGGCGAGTATCCCGAGGATGAGGACGTAGAGTTTGTTCTCGGAAAAGAGCTGGGTTCGGGAGCTGAGGACGATATACATGCAGGCCAGGACGAAATACGAGAAGACCAAGGTGGCGGCCTTCTTCAACAGCACCTCAAAATCCATTAGCCGGTAACGCGACACCGAGTAGGCAAAGGTCAGAGGGACGAGGGCTTGGAGGAGGACGGTCAGCTCGGCATACGGGGAAGGGCTCCGGTCAAAATAGTAGGGGACGGCATAAAAAACGACAAAGGGAAGCATCCCGATCCCCAACCCCAAGAGTATCCAGCGCAGCTGTCGTTTGACCAGGAGGCTGGGCGGGTGCCGCATGCTGTGAGAGATGCTCAGCAGCGTAATCACCGAATATAGAGCGAACAGGAGAATCCCCCCCCTTTCCACGGCCCCGTAGAGGGAGAGGACGAGGCCGTCCTCCCAGCCGGCCGCAAGCGGCGAATGCAGGACCAAAGTGGTCAGGAGGAGAAGCGAACTGGGCAAATAGAGGAGATAGATCGAGGACGGATTGCGCTTGAGGGCCTTTTTTCTCTGAGGAAAGATGAGGAAGAAATGGAGCAGAAGAGGGGAGAAGAACAGAAAGCCGGCCTGGTCGAGCCAGCTGAACAGGCCGTCGAGAGGGTCCATCTGGCCGGTCGGAGAGAAGATGGTGAAGGAGTAGAAGACGAGGCAGAGGAGATAGAAGGAGAGGTAGGGCATGGCGAACGTGCGGCGGGAATTAAAAAAAACGACGACTGCGATAACCAAGGTGGTGAGACCGATCAGGGCGAGATAGTAGTAGAGCAGGTTCGGCCTTTTCTGGGAGGGAAAGAAGGACGGTGACAGAATCTCGGCCGGACGCCCGATCTGGTACTTGACTTTTTGCCCGGCGGCCGCGGCGACCCAGAGGCTCTTGACGATGTCGATTCGGGTGCCGATCGGCAGGTCGTTGATAGAGAAAAGGATATCCCCTTTCTTGATTCCGGCCAGATAGGCGGGGCTGTTGGCCGTCACCAGGTCAGCGACAAACCGGCCCGACTTTTCTTTCCAGACGACCCCGTCCGTGGGCTCCCGCCAGGTCAGCTTCCGGTATATGTTCAACCCGCCTAAGACAAGAAGGAGACCCGTCAGGCCGAGGGCGAGGATGACTTTTTTATTCATTGGCCTGGAATTCAAAAAAATGAATCATTATCAGAGACAGACCGACCCGCGTATCTCAATCGAGGACATGTCTTTGGCCGGACCGGACCGCCCACTTTATGGCCGGCTGTCGCAACAATCTCTTCAGGGCAAGATCCTCTTTCAGGCCGAGCGGCTTGGTGTTCCTCCCGAGAATTGAACTCATGTAGTCGCTTTTCGGCTTTTTGACCTGGTATTCCTGAGGAGTGACGGGAGTTTCGAAAGACGCAGCCGGAGGAGGTGTCTTGTCCTCTTGAATCGGTGACGCCCCCAGGAGCAGGGCGATCATTACCGGTCCGGCCCCCGTCAACAATCGCTTTTTCATTGGATTTAAAATAAATCTTTCGCCATTTTTTGTCAACTTTGGCTGGCCGGACCTGACTAAACTAAGGAAAGAGGGTTTGTTTTAAGGGGAGCCGCCAGCCTACTTGGTGTTCATTGACAAAAGGATAGGGATACCATAAGATGAACGCATCTTTTTAGAGAAGAAAAGAGTTTTTGAATATAGAGACATGCCTTATTTTCTCTGTCGGCTAGCCACCGAAGACGGCGGTTATCTTGCCCAGTCCTTCCTGGCCTCCTCGGCCGAGGATTGCCGGAGGCACTTCGAAGGCCAGGGCTTCTGCGTCCTGTCTATCCATAAAGACTGGAAGAAAAAAGCCGTTCCGGCCCTTCCCTTTGAAAAGAAGATCAAGGACAAGGATTTCATCATGTTCAACCAGGAGCTGGTGGCGCTCCTCCGGGCGGGCTATCCTATCCTTAAGAGCCTCGAACTTATCGCGAGCCGGACGAAGAACGTCTATCTCAAAGAGTTGCTCCAGAAAATTGAATCCGGGGTCCGGAGCGGGAAGGCCCTTTCCGAAGCCTTCGCTCCCTATGAGAGGGAGTTTACCAAGGTTTATATCGCCTCCCTGATGGCGGGAGAGCAAAGCGGCAATCTGCCCGGGACGATCGGGCGTTACCTCGACTACGCCAAGGTTATCGCCCAAACCAGGTCGCGGATCCGGTCAGCCCTGCTCTATCCCACCGTCCTGATTGTTTTCGCCCTGATCCTTATGGGTATCCTGGTCAACTTCATCCTGCCGCGCTTTGCCGGGTTCTATGCGGACTTCGACGCCCGGTTGCCCGCAGTTACCCGGCTGCTTATCTCTGTGGCCACCGGCCTGCGCAACGTGACTCCCATCCTTCTCATCATGCTGGTCATGTCGGCCTTGGTCCTTGCTCGGCAGAAGAAAAAGGAAAAGGTCCTCCTCGCCCTGGATAGACTCAAGCTCAAGATCCCCTACTTTCGCCGCATCCGGCTGGAGTCGGCGATCTCGCTCTTCAGCCGCACGCTCAGCCTTCTCCTCGAGGCCGGGATCACCCTCCTGCCCGGCCTTCCGATCGCCTGCCAGGCGATCCCCAACAAGTTCCTGATGAAGCAAACCGGCCACGTGCAGGACGACATCCGGAACGGCGGAAGCCTGTCCGACTCCCTTGTCAGAACCGGCTTTTTCACCCCTCTTGCCACCGACATGATCCGCATCGGGGAGAATTCGGCCAACCTGCACGGCATGCTGAAAGAAGTCGCGGAAGTCTATGACCAGAGAATCCAGGCCAGAATTGATACCTTTGTCTCCCTTATTGAACCGGTCATCATTATCGTCATGGGCCTCTTCGTCGCCCTGATGCTCCTGGCCGTATATCTTCCCATATTCAACATCATTCAAATCCAGAGATAACCATGAGCAAAGAAGAAACCAAGAAGAGCGCCGTCTCCGAAGAAGCCGAAACCCGGAAGATGGCCGAGCGCTATCGGGTCCCCTACATCGACCTTGCGAGTTATCCGGTCAAGCGGGAGCTCGTCCAATCATTCCCGCCCGACTTTCTCTACCGGACCAACTTTATCCCTCTGGAGGATCAGGACAGTTTCATCAAGATCGCCATAGCCGACCCCTCCGATATTGGAACGATCGATGCCATTGAATCCTTCCTGGGGAAGAAGGTCCAGGTTCACGCCGCTTCCAAGAGAGCCATCCAGGAGGCCCTGCGGAAGAGCGAGACCGCCCTCCAGGTCCTGAAGGACGCGACCGAGGGGTTCATCGTCCAGGTCGTGGAAAAAGAGAGCGGCGATGAGGAAGAGATGATCTCCCTGGAAAAGTTGGCCGATCAGGACGGGTCGATCATCAAGCTGGTCCACACGATCATCTTTACCGCTGTCCAGAAGCGGGCCAGCGATGTGCACGTCGAATCCCGCGACGACGGTGTCCGGATTAAGTACCGAATCGACGGCGTGCTGGGCGAGGCCATGGAGCCGATCAGCAAGAAATTTCAGTCGCCCATCATCTCCAGGATCAAGGTCATGTCCGACCTGGACATCGCCGAGCGCCGCGTCCCCCAGGATGGAAGGTTCCGGCTCAAGATCAAGGACAAGACCATCGATTTCCGGGTCTCCATCATGCCCAGCATCTACGGGGAGGATGCGGTCGTCCGCATCCTGGACAAGGAGATGATCACCCAAAATATCTCCGAGTTGAGGCTCGACCTGCTCGGTTTCTCCGACAGCCTGCTGCGGAAGTTCCGCCGCTACATCACCCAGCCCTACGGGATGATCCTGGTCACCGGGCCGACGGGGAGCGGGAAGACGACCACACTCTACGCCGCCTTGACCGAGATCAAGGCGCCGGAAGACAAGATCGTCACCATCGAGGACCCGGTCGAATACCAGATCGACGGCATCACTCAGATCCCGGTCAACGAAAAAAAGGGGCTCACCTTTGCCCGCGGCCTGCGTTCGATCCTCAGGCACGACCCCGACAAGATCATGGTGGGCGAGATCCGGGACCCGGAGACCGCGCAGATCGCCATCCAGTCCGCCCTGACCGGGCATCTTGTCTTCACCACCGTCCATGCCAATAACGTCTTTGATGTCATCGGCCGTTTCCTGCACATGCAGGTGGATCCTTACACCTTTATATCCGCCCTGAACTGCATCCTGGCGCAGCGCCTGGTGAGGGTGCTCTGTCCGAAGTGCAAGCAGCCGGTCAGATACAGGCCCGAGCAGCTCCTCGAGTCGGGCTTATCGCCGGAACGCTACCGGGACCAGGACTTTTATGAAGCCCGGGGATGTCCGGATTGCGGGCAGACGGGATACCTAGGCCGGACGGCCATCGCCGAGCTGCTCGAGCTGTCCGACGTAATCCGGGAAATGATCCTGGTCCGCAAACCGCTCTCCGAGGTGAGGAAACAGGCGAAAGAGGAAGGGATTGTCTTTCTCCGGGAGGTCGGGCTCCAAAAAGTCTTTAAGGGCGTTACCAGTCTCCGGGAGCTGAACAAGGTGACTTTCGTCGAATAAGAAAATGAGATTCGATTTGAGAAAGGTCAAGGAATACTTCCTGACCCCCCTCTGTCCGCCTACGATCATCCAGGTTTCCTCCACGTATATTAGCGGCATCCACGTGGATGTCAAAGACGGACGAGCCAGACGCCAGGCTGTTCTCGAGCTGCCCACCGGCCTCCTCGAGCCGCATTTTGACCGGAAGAATATGGCCGATACGGCCGCGCTTTCGGGGATCCTCAAGGAGGGGCTCCGGCAGCTCGAAGCCTCTGGAAAAAAGGTCGCTTGTCTCGTCCCGGAGGCCTGTCTCAAGATCCTCCTCCTGGCCTTTGACTCCCTGCCTTCGTCCGAGAAGGAAAGGGAGAAAATCATCCGCTGGCGGGCCAAGAAGCAGCTGGCTGTGCTGCCCGAGGACGCCCGCCTGACCTATGAGATAGTGGCCTCCAATTCTTCGCTCAAGGTCCTCGCCGCCCTGGCCCGGATACCCGTCATAAAGGAATACGAGGATCTCTTTGCCGGATTGGGACTCGAAGTCGGCATCGCTACATCCCCCACGATCAGCCTTCTCAACCTGCTCGACTGGCAGGATGAGAAAGACCTGCTGGTGGCCAATATCGAAGAGGATTCTTTGGGTCTGGTCGCGGTCACTCAATCTGAGCCGGCCCTTTACCGGCTCAAGACATTCACCGTCGAACGGGATAGCAGGCTCCGGTTTTCCCAGAAGCTTGATGCCGTCGTCAAGGAGATCGAGAATACAGCCAATTTCATCGAAGACCGCGAGAAGCGGCAGGTCCGCTCGCTCTGGTTCCGGTCTGGCTTGAAGGAGGGTCAGGAAGATATCCAGTCCGGGCTGAGGACGGCCCTGTCCATTGATGTCCGGCCGGTCCTGGCTCCTTCGGCGTGCGGACTTGACCCGGCCAAGAGCGCGTTTCTGGCTCCGCTGGCCGGCCAGGTCCCCTGGTCAAAAAACATGTCGGCAGGCTGAGGAAGAGGCAGGATGTCGAGACGTATCCACCTTGTGAGGTAACGAGTCGGATGCGAAGATTGAACCTGAATCTGGCCGCGCGCCCCTTGCGCAACCGCCGCCTTTTTGCATTCCTAGGAGGAGGGCTAGGATTGGCCTTTCTGGTAACGGCACTCCTGGCGATCATCCTCCTTTTCCAATTCACTCTGAAAAAAAACGCGGTCCAGGCCAGCATCCAGAAGGCCAACGAAACCATCAAGTCCTCCCAATCCGAGCAAAAGCGTCTCGGAACCCAGCTCAAGGAGGCGGCCAAGAAGGACCAGGATATTGTCGAGACGATCAACAGTATAATCCTGAAGAAGAGCTTTTCCTGGACGGATTTCCTGTCCAAGCTGGAAGACGTCCTGCCAGATCCGAGCTACATCCTCTCGCTGGCTCCCACCCTGGTCGATGACACCCGGATCCAGTTCCGCTTCCGGGTCGTTTCCCAAAACCTGGACGGCCTCCTGGCCCTGATCAACAAGCTTCAGGAGCTGAAGTTCACTCAGCCGCGGGTGGAGACGGAGGAAAAGAACGAACGGGGTCAGCTCACCTCCGAGATAGCAGTGACCTATGAACGAGTTCTTTAGCGTTCTGGATGAAAAAGACCGGATAAGGCTCCGGCTGGTCGGTCTCCTTTTCCTTCTCGCTTTGTTTGTCCTTATTTTCTTTTCCTTCGGCCAGCGGCGCAGCTACCAGCTGCGCGTTGAAAGACTTGAGGGCATTGAAAAGGCCGCCGCTGCGGCCGAGCTCAAGCAGGCTGAGGGAACAGCCAAGTGGGCGCAATGGCAGGAAGCCTACCGGGACATCAAAGACCTGAAGAAAAAATACTTCTACCGTGAGGGCGAAGAGGCCGGCGAACTTCGCCTCGACTTGCAGAAGGTCTTTTCCGCAGCCGGGATCAACCCCCGTTCCTACCGCTACACTTATGCCAGCCTGAAAAAGGATAGGATAAGGAAGATCAACATCACCTTCACCTTTATCGGCACCTATCCCGTGTTGAAGAGGTTTCTGCAAACGCTTGAGCAGTTCCCCAAATTCCTCCTCCTTGAGAAGATTGATTTCCTGAAAATCAGAGGAGCCGGGACCATGCTGGAGCTGAAGATTGTTCTGGCGGCCTACTATGCGAATTATTAGAAAGCCGGTTGCCGCGCTCGTCCTTGTCCTGGCCGTAAGCTTCTGCCCGGCCCGGACCCAAAACCGGCCCAAGTCCCGCCCGGCGCAGAAGCCGGTCGCCGGCGAGGAAGTGAAAAGCCTAATCCGGAAAGACCTGCTCCAGCTCAGAACGCCACAGGCCGCCCCTCCGAAAAGGAATATCTTCGCTCCCCGGTCCGGTCCAGACGTTCCGGCAGAAACCGTCAGCTCGACCCAGCCGCAGCCGGCGGGGGATTCCGCGGCGGCGGATGAGTCGGCTGAAGCCAAAGAGACGGCCCAGGCTCCGCCAGTCATCACGGTCAACCTCCGTTACATCGGATTCATCGAATCTCCACGGCGGCTGGTCGCTCTGGTCATCTTCGAAGGCCGGGCAGAAGCCGTGGTCGAAGGCGATGTCGTGGGCGAGGGCATCCGGATCGGCAAGGTCAACCGGGAGCAGATCGAAGTCGTCTTGCCGGACTCCTCCACGAGGACGTTTTCCTTAGAAGGAGAATGACGATGAGAAAGTACGCGTGGGTTCTGATTATGCTGGCTCTCTCGTTATGGAGCTGCACGGGCTTCGGGCCGGATTACTTCAAGCAGGGTAACGAAGCGGAAATCAACAAGAACTGGGACCAGGCCATCGAGTACTACGAGAAGGCGATCGCCGAAAAGCCCAACGAATATGCCTACAAGATGTCATTGGCCCGGGCGCGGCTGGCGGCCAGTATGTCGCACCTCCGTTCTGCCCGCAGCCTCGTTGTCCAAGGGAACAAGGAAGAGGCGCTCAAAGAGTACGAGAAAGCCCTTTCTTATGACCCGCAAAATCGAGCGCTCGGCGAGGAGATGCGCCGGCTCACCCAGGAACCTGCTCCCGTTGAGAAAGCCGAGGAAGAAGAAGGCCTCGAATACCCGGTCAAGCTGAAGGTGGCCAAGGAGAAGATCGAACTCAAGTTCACCGAAGCCAGCCTGCGCTCGATCTTTCAAACCCTGGCCAAGCATGCCCAGGTGAACATCATTTTTGATGAGCTGTTCAAGGATCTTACCCTGACGATCGACATCTCCGGCCGGGAGTTCGAGGAGGCCGTCGGCTTCCTCTGTCTGGCCAGCAAGAATTTTTACCGGGTCATCGACGAAAGGACTCTGATCGTTGTCCCCGACCAGCCGGTCAAGCGCATCCAGTACGAGCAGAACGCCATCAAGGTCTTCTACCTCTCCAACATCAGCGCCCAGGACATCTTTGCGGCGCTGCAGCAGATGCTCCGGTCGCAGATCCGGGCCCCGAACATCTTCGTGGATAAGAACCTGAACACCGTGACCATCCGGGACACACCCGGCAACATCAGGCTGGCCGCCGAACTCATCCGGAAGTGGGACAAGCCGAAGGGCGAGGTCATCATCGATCTCGAGATCATGGAGGTCTCCCGGACGAGGCTGCGGGAGATCGGCGTCGACCTGGGCGACGCTCAGGTCGGGCTGCGCTACGCCGGCCCGGGTGCTGCCGAAGGTGAGGGCAATGCGGGTTGGTACAATCTGGGCGAGATCGCCCTCGGCAGTGCCAGCAGTTATCAGATCTCTTTGCCGAGCGCCCTCATTAAATTCCTGCAGTCGGACAGCGACACCAAAATACTTGCCCAGCCGCGGTTGCGCGGCGTCGGCGACGAGGAGATGAAGACGCTGGTCGGGCAGAAAGTCCCCATCCCCCAGACGACGTTCACGCCGATCGCCGCCGGCGGTGTCAGCCAGCAGCCGATCACCTCTTTTGTCTATCAGGACGTCGGTCTGGAGATCACGATCAAGCCGAAGATCCACCTGGAAAAGGAGATCACCCTGGAGATCGAGGTCAAAATCACCGCAATCTCCGGCTCCGGGTTTGCCGGCATCCCGATCATCGCCAACCGGGAAATCAAGAACATCATCCGGCTGAAGGACGGCGAGACCAACCTCCTGGCCGGGCTGCTCCGGGACGAGGAAAGGAAGTCCCTGAGCGGGATCATGGGTCTGGCCAGCATCCCCGTCGTCGGCAACCTGTTCGGGGCGACCTCCAAGACGGTCGAGCAATCCGACCTTATACTGACTGTGACACCCTATATCATCCGGTCTCTGCCCCGGTCGGCCTCCGATGACAAACCCCTCTGGATCGAGCTCGAAGGCATCTCGACAAGCGGCCAGGCCGGCCGCCCCAGTGAGGGCGCGTTGGCCGGGGAAACGCCCGAGGAATTCGCCACGCCTCCCGGCCTGGAAGAGCCGGATGCAGGGCGGGATGACCGCGGCGATAGCCAGATCTCGCTCGATCCGGCTAATTTCGAGGTCCCGCGCGGCCGGGAGTTCCGGATAAGCGTCAATGTCCGCAGCCGGCAGGAGATCGGCAACATGTCGCTCAACTTGGGTTTCAATCCCCAGGTCGCCAGGCTCAAGGACGTCGTTGAAGGGGGAATCATCCGAACCCAGGGGGGAAAGATCCCCTTTTTGAAGAATATCGCCGATGGAAGCTGCACCATCGGTTTCTCCAGCCCGCAGCTTACCCGGGGTATCAAGGGCGGCAATCTGGCTACCCTGGTATTCGAGGCCGTCGCGCCCGGAGAAACCGGCATCAGTGTGACCTCGGTTTCCGCCAACAGCCCGACCGGCCAACCCATCAGCTTCACGAGCCGGGAATCGCGGGTCGTCATCCGTTAGTGGCCCATGATCCTGGTGCTGGCGGGTCCCGTTCATTCGGGAAAAACAAGCCTCTTGCGCCATCTTTTGCCGGACCTGGAAGCGCTCGAGGTTCCCGTCTGCGGATACTTGAGTTTGGCCGTCAGGAGTGATCGGGAAATCTTAGGCTATGATCTTTTCGATATTAAAAAGGGCCGGTCTCTGCCCTTCCTCCGGACGGAGGGAGAGGATGCCTGGCAGAAAGTCGGGCCCTATTTCATCCTTCCCGGCGGGCTCAAGGCCGCGGAAGCCGCGATCCTTGGCCGGAAGCCGGGAGAGCTGCTCATTGTCGATGAGATTGGACCGCTCGAGTTTTCCGGCCAAGGCGTCTGGCCGGCCCTGTTAAAAGCACTCGACCGGTTTTCCTTTGACGGCCTCCTGGTAACAAGAAAAACTCTGCTCAAAGCCCTTCGAGATCGCCTGGGATTCAGGCCAGTCGAGGTTTTTTATATCGGGAGAGAAGACGTCCAGCCGGCGCTCCTTAAAGCCCTTTCGGAGAAAAAGAGGGCTGAATGACGAAAGTGAAAGTCAGGTTTTTCGGCCCATTCCGGAACCTCTTCGGCGGCCGGGAAGTTGAGGTGGAGCTCCCGTGCGGCGCCCGGCTCTGGGAGCTTTTGCGGCGGCTGAGCGATACTCCGGAGAGAGAAAGAGAGCTTTTCACCGCGGCGGATGCCATCCAGCCCCATCTGGTCATAATGAAGAACGGCAGCCCTGTCCTTAAGCCACGGGGGCTGGACGATCCGCTCCTGGACGCGGATACCATCGCCATTTTCCCGTTCATGGGTGGAGGATAGGCTCGGGGTATGGGTTTGTCAGCCCGCTCGTTTCCCCAGCGAGGAAACTCGCTTCGCATCCTCCTTCGCTCT
>CAYGXD010000061.1:0-18476 GCA_964353705.1 uncultured Eubacteriales bacterium
GACTGAAAGGAGAGAAGAGCGAAGGAGGATGCGAAGCGAGTTTCCTCGCTGGGGATACGAGCGGGCTGACGAATCCCATACCCGAGCCTCACGCGGAGTTCCGCACCGCCGAGAAAAACGCCGAGGCAACGGCGTAAAAAACCTGAGCGGGAGCGCCGACATCCCCAATTTGTCTACTCACTCATCACACGAAAAGAGATGCTTACACGGGATTTCTTTCGCTTGACTTCCCCCGCTCTCCCGTGCTAGGATTCCGGTCTCTCCGAGTCCGAGGTGCTAAAGCCCTACCCGGCCAAGCCCTCCGACCGATAGGGAAAAACGGGAAACGGTTTTTCCTTCCATACTTGAAAAGGAGAAGATCATGAGATCCAAGTTTCATTCCCGCCCCAAAATCATCTTCGGCGTCTTTCTAATCTTTGCGTTTTTTATCCCGCTTCTTTCCCCTCTTCCGGCCCAGGAGGCGCAGGACGAGCAGAAGACCAAGCAAGAAGAAGAAAAGGCGGCCAAGATCACGGAGGAAATCCTGGTCGTCGGCAAAGCCCCAAAGGATATTCCCCTGGCCACAGTCTCGACAATCGAGCCCACTCAAATCGAGGGAATCAAGCCCCGCGACCTGTCTGAAATCGTCAAGTACGTTCCCGGCTCGATGGTCACGTTCGGAGATAAGGACACCTACAGCCTTAAGCTCCGGGGCGTCAACTCCAACCGGATCGCCCTTTTCATAGACGGGGTGCCGTCTTACGAACCCTACTTCAGCACCTTCGACCTCAAGACCATCTCGGCCGGAGGCATCGACACCGTCCAAGTGACGAAAGGCCCTTCTTCGGTCCTCTATGGCCCGAATACGCTCGGAGGCGTCGTCAACGTCATCACCAGGCGGCCCGCCGAGAAGCCCATGCTCTCACTCTTAGGGAGCTATGGCGATTTGGACACGCGCGGCCTGGGTTTTGATACCTCGTTCGGCTGGAGGCGTTTCGGCCTTGTGGCCAACGCTCTTTACCAGGATTCGGACGGTTTTTACTATCCCGACCCGGACAGCGGTGATCAAACCGAGCGGACGAACAGCGATTTCCAGCGCTTTAACCTCAACGGCAAGTTTTACTACACTCCGTCCAGCACGACCGAGATCATGATCAACGGCGGGCTTTACCAGTCCGAATACGGGATGCCGGCCCCCCTGTTCACCCAGAAAGCCCGCTACTGGCGGTTTCCCAAGTGGGACCGATCGACAATCAATGCGGGCGGGTTCACCTCCCTCGGCGGCGACTCGGTTCTTCGTTTCCGGGCTTACTATGTGAACTATTACAACACCCTCGACTGGTACAAGGACCCGGAGATGACCGAGCTCGATACGTCGAGCACCTACGACAACTCGTCCTACGGCGCTTTCGTCCTGGCTGACCTGCCGACCGGAAAGACAAACATCCTCAAGGCGAGTGTCCTCTTCCAGAAGGATATCGCACAAATCCAGGACGATGTCGGATTGCCCTGGGAGAAGGTCGATCAGGGGACGGTCTCGGCCGGAGTCGAAGACCAGTTCAGCCTCAGCGATCAATGGAAAATCATCGGCGGCCTCAGCCTGGATTATATCGATAAATACTCGGGCGGCGAAAACAACACCTCTCTCAATCCGATGGTCGGGGTCAAGTTCACTCCGCGGGAAGATTTGGACTTTCACCTGTCTTTTGCCCGGAAGTCCCGCTTCCCTTCGATGCGCTCGCTGTACTCCACTAGCTCCGGCAATCCGGACCTTCTCAGCGAATCGGGAATGGGTTTTGAGTTTTGCACAACCTACAGCGGCCCGGTCTATGTGACGGGGACGGTATTCTTTAACCAGTTCAAGGACTTCATCGACTCTATCCGGCTGCCGGACGGCACACGGTTCTATTACAACGTCGGCAAGGCTCATATCAACGGATTCGAGGTCCAGGTCCAGAAGAACCTGCGCTGGTTCTCAGCCATGGTCAATTACACCTATCTCGACCACCGCAATGAAACCGACGACCGGCCCCTCGACGCCCAGCCAGACCACTTCCTCAACTTCGACGCCTCAGTCTTTCCCTTCAAGGGTTTCCGCATCGGTCTCCTCGGCATATACGGGTCCGAGTCCTGGTGGTACGATTCCACCACGAGGAAAGTGCTGGACATCCCCTCCTACTTCAGCCTGGACGCGATTGCCTCTTATTTGATCGCGGGGCGCTACGAAGTTTTCGTCAAGCTCGGCAACGCCTTCGACGACTATTTCTACACCGAGCCCGGTTTTCCCTGGCGGGGAAGGTATCTCGAAGTCGGGTTTCGAGTAGGCGTCCTGAACTAGAGCGAATCGGCCTCTCCGGAAAAGTTGACATCGGGGGCGGCCCGGGACTATATATACCTCAACCTAGAATGACAGAGGTTTCAAACCATGTGGGGAAATCGTAGGGTTTTTGTTTTCTGGGGTATCTGTTTGATGTTCTTGCTTTTCGCCTGTGAAACGGGGGAAAAGGAAGATGAGGAGAAAGCGGACAAGGCCATGACTTGGGAGCAAAAGCTCGCCCAGGAACTGCCCGCTCTCGGGCACCGCAACTGGATCGTGGTCGCCGACTCGGCCTTTCCTCTCCAGATCAGCCCGGGCATAGAGGTTGTGGTCTCCGGGGAGGACTATTTTGCCGTTCTGGAGAAAGTGCTCAAGGCCGTCGACGCAAGCAGGCACATCCGACCCCGCATCTACCTGGACAAAGAGCTGACCTATGTGACCGAGGACCTGGCCCCGGGGATCGAGGCCTGCCGTCAACGGCTGGACGGGATGCTCGCGGGACGGCATGTTTCTCCCGTGCTTCATGAAGAGCTGATCGCCCGCCTCGACCAGGTCGCCAGGACCTTCCGCATCTTGATGATCAAGACAAACCTGGCCCTCCCCTATACTTCTGTATTCATGGAGCTCGACTGCGGCTACTGGAAGCCGGAGTCAGAGGCCGCGATGCGGGAGCGGATGAAGTAGACGACAGCCTACCCGCTTTTCAGATAGATCTCACCATCAAAAGGGCAAAGGAATCGGAAATTGATATGGTGTCCATATTTAGAGAAAGTACTTGACAAATAGTAACCTTTACGTTACATTATGAGTAGTCAAATGAACAAAGCTTTCTGATAAGGAGATTATGCCCATGACAGATTCGATCGAAGCCCTTGACCGAAAACGACGGCGCTATCTATTTATCTACCTTCTCAGCTTCGCTGTTTTCTTCCTCACCTTTGCTCTGCGATTCATCCTGAAAAATGCGGGCGTCGCGCTCCACAGCGCCGACTGGATTCTCGGAATCGCCTTCGGACTGTCGCTCCCTTTTCAAGCCTATGGCGCCTGGGGCCTGAACTCGGTGCGCCGCCAGGTGAAGCGCGACCCGGAAAAGTACACGGCCCTCTATGACGAGCTCGTCAAATTCCAGGAGATGAAGGCCTGGAGATTCGGTTTCCTTGCCATGGCCGCCTGCCTGGCCCTTTTCTGCGTCGTCTCGATTTTCGCGACCATCAAGGATATCCCTTCCCTCATGTTCATCTCCCTGTGGGCGGGGTTCGGCGGCTACCATCTCTCTTTCTACATCATGAACCGGGGCTGAAATGAGCCAGCGCCTCCTCAGGAACACCATCAAGGTCCAGCGAGCGATCAAGAACTGGACTCAGGAAGAGCTCGCCCGCTCGGTGGGCGTCACCCGCAAAACCATCAACACCATCGAGAACGCGGTTTATGTGCCCTCGACCTACCTGGCCCTGAAAATTGCCAAGGCGTTCGGCGTGACCGTCGAGACCGTTTTCCAGCTCGTGGAGGATGAGGCTGAATAGACCTCACCGCACCTATTTCTTCGGCATGTTGGAAAGGTCGGGACGGGGCCGGCCGGTTTTGGCTTCGTATTTCCGGAGAGTGGTCAAAAATTTGTTCCATAACTCCGCGTGTTTTTCCTCTCCCATTTTCTTAATAACTTTGTCACTTTCAGCCCAGTAATCGGCCGCGCTTTTTCCGCCCTCGGCCCAAAAATAGAAAGGCAACTCTGCCCCGCTTTCTACAACGAACATATTCCAGCCGATCGAAGTGTCCTTGCTCTTGGACACCTCCACAAATTGTTTACAAATGTCCGCGAATTCTTTTTCTTTGCCGAACTCGACATAGGCAAAGCCCCAGGAGATGAACCCTTCTTCTCCCGGCTTGAGCCGTGGCTTTTTGGGTGCATAGGACAGTTCGGGGAGAAAACGAAGAACCCCCGATCGATAATGGTCAAACGTTCCCTCGACGCTCTTCATCATAGCCTGGTATTCCTGCCCTATCTTCGCCGCCCATTCTCCCTCGGCCTTGTTCATGGCATCGATGCCGGCATAGTTCTCGATCGGGGTGAGAAAATAATAAAAAAAATCATCGGTGCTGTAGGCTTCAGATGGAAACGGATAGCCAAGCTCGTTTTCTTTTTTAATCCCCGCTTCAAACTTGGCCGCCATGGCCGGCTTGACGACGACTTCGGTGATGGAATAAAGCTGAGCTTTCTGCTCCTGGGCCCCGGTCATGCCGGCGAGGACGAAGAAGACCGAAAAAAGACCGACCGCCAAAAAGACCACTGTTTTGTTTTTCACCTTACCCTCCTTTATTTATGTAAACAGGAAAAAAAGGCAGCTGTCGTGAATGGTGATGGCTCTTGCCGACTACCCTCTTTCCCCTGGTACTGGGTCGCCTCAAAGGCTATTCCTCCCGCAGCTTCATGTCAAGTTTTTTCAGCACAGGAATATCCAACTTATCAGGGCCCTGCGGGCCCCCTAAGAACCATGAAAACCCCCTCCTCCAACCTCCTCCCACCGGGGGAGGAGGATATATAGAGTCCGGAAAAGTGTCTCCGCAATTTAAAAGGCTCCGCTGACCTCCTGAGGGGAACGACGTCGTCCCCCTCAAACTCCCCCGCGGTGGCGCGTCTTCCGATGATTGTCACTAAGCCAAGTTATTTGTGAGACGCACCACTGGCCGGTAGAGCCGATTATTATTGTTTCCCCTATCAAAGCGGGTATAATGGAGGAAATTCGGAAAATGGGTTTGCGCTCAGCGCCTAGGAAGGAAATTCGGATGAATGAAATAGGTTGTCCCTGGAAAATAAGGTGGCTCTTGGCTGTTTTCTGTCTTACCCTGACTCTCGTTCTTTCAGCCCAGGAGAATCCGCCCTCGGCCGAGCAAAAAATCTCCTCACCGGGCCGGTACCAGGGTTACTCTGCGCCCGTTTACAGCGAATGGGTTCGGAGGTCCCAGTACGTCCCGGCACGTGACGGGACAAAGCTGGCGATCGATATCTACCGGCCGAGCATCGGCGGAAAGCCCGTTTCCGAGCCTCTCCCGGTGATCTGGACATTCACCCCCTATCGTCGGTCCTTCAAGCTCCCCAACGGCCGGCTCATTACCCAGCTCGAGATGATGTCCTGGCTCGAGACGGCCCTCAAGCACGGCTACGTCATCGCCGCCGCCGACGTCCGGGGAGGAGGCGCTTCTTTCGGCATCTCCTCCGGAGCGTTCGAGCCGGAAGAAGCGTCCGATGCCTACGACATTATCGAATGGCTGGCCGCGCAGCCCTGGTCAACGGGGAAAATCGGCATGTCCGGCGTTTCCTATCAAGGCATGACTCAGCTCATGGCTGCGAGCACGAACCCACCCCACCTGACCGCAATTATGCCCGACATGGTCATGTTCGACCTTTATTCATTTACCTATCCGGGCGGGGTCTTCCAGGACGACTTCATCGCCGAATGGAGCAACCTCGTCAAGCAGATAGACATCCTCGTCCCGGCCGCCCCGGTGGACGAGGACCCCGATGGCAAGCTCCTGGCCCAGGCCCTGGAAGAGCATAAAAGAAACATCTACCCCATTGAGACGACGGCCCAGGGGAAATTCCGTGACAGCCTCGACGCCCACGCCCAAACTCGTCTCTACCTCGACCAAAGCCCCCATTCCTATTTGAAAGGGATCCGGGAGAAAGGTTCCAAGATCGGCGTTTATCTGGTTGCCGGCTGGTTCGACATGTGGCCGCGAGATATGCTCACCTGGTTCAATAACCTGACCAACCCGAAGAAGATCATCATCCTCCCGTGGTCCCACAGCCACGATTACGCCGCCGGTTGGAAGGACACCGTCCCTCCCCTCGCCGGTTTTGTCCCGAAATTCGATTATGACGCCGAACTCATCCGCTGGTATGACTACTGGCTCAAGGGCATCGACAATGGCATCATGGCCGAGCCGCCCATCCGCTATTTCACCATGGGAGCCACCGAGAAGGAAGCCTGGAGGGACGCATCGCAATGGCCGCTTCCGGAAGAAAAACCGGCGCTCTACTATCTTCAGGCCGGCCCGTCGGGAAGCAGCCGGTCGGCAAACGACGGCCTCCTCGGGGAAAAATCGCCGGGCGGGGATTCCGGACGGGATGACTACGTGGTGGACTATTCGACTTCGACCGGACCGGCCACCCGCTGGCACAACGGCCGGGGCGGCAATTTCCGCTACCCCGACATGGCCGCCAACGATGCCAAAGGCCTGACCTACACCACGGCGCCCCTGAGCAAGGCCGTCGAGGTCACAGGACACCCCATCGTCCATCTCTGGGTCTCCTCGACCGCCGACGACGGGGATTTCTTCGCCTACCTGGAGGAGGTCGACGAAAATGGCTATTCCCACTATCTCACCGAGGGAGTGTTGCGGGCTTCCCATCGCAAGCTCGACCCGCCGCCATTCGGCTATATGAACCTGCCTTATCATCGAAGCTATGCCGAGGACGTCGCGCCGCTGCCAGCCGGCGGGCCCGTCGAGCTCATCTTCGACCTGCATCCGACCTCCAATATCTTCGACGCCGGGCACCGCATCCGGCTGACCGTCACCTGCGCCGACCAGACGAGCTTTGACACCCCGGTTCTTTCGCCCGCACCCAAAGTCTCGATCCACCGGAACAGCCGGTTCGCCTCCTTCATCCAGCTTCCTGTCATCCCGGAAGACATTGAAGAAGAAGCAGCTAAGGGGCTCGTCCTTTCAACGACCATGATCCTAGGCGCCATCATTATTGCCGTGGTCGTTCTTTTTCTCTTTTTGAGAGCGAGGTTGAGAAAATAGGGCCTATCCCGGGAGGGTTGGCGACGACATGACGAACCGGAATCCGTTCGGTCCCGACCTCCGGCTTCTCGAGCAACGGCTCCGCGAAGAAAGACCTGGCCTGAGGTCCCAGCTCAAGATGGTCCCCGAGCACAGGCTCAGCGACAGGACTTACCAGGAAGCCGGAGACACCTGTTTGCGCGCCGGCGTGCTTGTCCTCATCTACCCTCAGGAGGATGGTCTCCATATCGTCCTCACACGGCGGACGACCCAGATGGTCCACCATCAGGATCAGATCTCTTTTCCTGGCGGACAAATGGATGAGCACGAGAGCGCAATCGAGACAGCTTTGCGCGAAGCCGAAGAAGAGCTCAACGTCAGGCCGACGGAGGTCCGGGTCCTCGGCGAACTGACGCCCCTCTACATCCCGCCGAGCAACTATTGCATATATCCCGTCGTTGCCGCGGCCGAAAAGCGGCCCGACTTCCGGCCCTCTCCCCGGGAGGTGGCCGAGGTCATCGAGGTTCCGCTCGGCCATCTCCTGGACGCCAAGAACCTCAAAAAAGAGACTTGGCCTCTCAGGGGTTTGAATGTCATGGTTCCCTTTTATTCTTTCCAGGGACATAAGATTTGGGGAGCGACCGCCATGGTCCTTTCCGAGCTCCTGGACCTGATCGCAGAACTAAAGCCGGTGTCCCCCTAATTCCTCGATTTCACTTCGGGCTTGGCCATAGCCCGCCGTCAGAATAAACGACTTTCCCCTCGAGGAACGTCAACACGACCTTCGTCTCGCTGATCTGCTGGGCGGGGATCTTGAAGAGGTCGCGGTCGAGGACGATGAGGTCGGCCGTTTTTCCCGCTTCGATCGTGCCCCTCGTCTTTTCTTCAAAGCTCAGAAAAGCGCCGTTCGTCGTGTAAGCGGCAATGGCCGTGGGAAGGTCGATGAGCTCGTCCGGAAGCCAGGCCGGGCCGGCGGCCGCATCCGGAGCGCGCCGCGTTACCGCCACCTCAATAGCCTCGAGAGGGTTGAGCGAGGACACCGACCAATCGCTGCCGCCGGCATACAGCCCGCCGCTCCGGACAACACTCCCGATGGGATAGAGCCTCGACGACCGTTCCGGCCCCAGGATCGGTTCCGTCAGCTGAGTGATATAGGTGTCGGCGTAGGCCCAGAGAGCCTGGAAATTGGCCACGACGCCGAGCGTCCCGAAGCGCGGGATGTCCGCCGGGTCGATGAGCTCGAGATGGCAGATGTGATGACGGGCATCGCGCGGCCCGTTGGCCTTCCTGGCCTCTTCCATGGCATCGAGGGTCATCCGGATGGCCCGGTCGCCGATGGCGTGGACGTGGATCTGGAATCCGGCCTTGTCCAGGGCGACGGCCAGGCGATTGAATTCCTCCGCTTCCAGTATGGGTTCTCCCCGGTCGCCGGGGCGGTCGAGATAGGGCTCCAGAAGGGCCGCGGTATGGGATTCGATGACGCCGTCGATGAAGATCTTGGCATCCGTAGCTTTGAGAAAGCGGCCCCGAAACTTTTCCCGCTTCTGGACGAGGTCACCGACCTGCTCGACTCCCTTATCCGGATCAACGTAGATCGAGGCCAGGACGCGCAATGTCAATCCTCCGCTCTTGTCCATACCGGAATAGGTTTCCAGGAGTTTATCATCGGCGCTCGCCTCGATGATCGAGGTAATTCCGAAGCGGTTAGCCAGGGCCATCGCCGACCGGAGGCCGTTCAAATACTCCTCCGCATCGGGCTCCGGGATCAGCCGGCCGACAAGCTCCGACGCCGCCTCCCTGAGGGTTCCGGACGGCTCTCCGGTCCCGGCCTTCCGTTCGATCCGGCCGTTTTTTGGATCCGGGGTTTTCGCCGTGATCCTGGCCAGCTCCAGGGCGCGGGAATTCACCCAGGTGGAATGACCGTCTGCGGCCGAGAGATAAACCGGCCGGTCGGAGGCGAGGGTATCCAGATCCTCCTTGGCTGGGTTCCCCCCCGGAAACGCCGTCAGCGGCCAGCCTCCCCCGACGATCCATTCCTTTTCGGGATTCTGGGCCGCATAAGAGCGGATCCTGGTCAGGATCTCCTCTCGCGTCTGCAGGTCGTTGAGACTGCACTGCCCGAGCTCCATCCCGCCGGAGATCAGATGGATGTGAGAATCCTGGAATCCCGGCAGGACCACCTTCCCGGCGACGTCGAGGACTTTTGTCTCCCGGCCCCGGTATTTCTTCACTTCCGTGTTCGTGCCCACGAACACGATCTTGCCGCCGGCGACCGCCGCGGCCTCGGCCCAGGGCTGGGCCTTATTCAAAGTATAGACCGTACCCCCTTCCAGGATGAGATCGGCCGGGCTGACCGGCTCTTTCCCGCTCCGGCATGAACCGGTCAATGCAAGAAAGAGGATCAAAGCCGACAGGCCGATCGTCCGGTTGAGGTTCAATCTCACGTTCTTTTTTTTCATAAAAACCCCTTTCATCCTTGAAAGAGCCTGGACCCCCAACCGTATTGAACGGCATAATCCAGGCATCTCTTAAAGATATCATAGCTGAGATCGGGACAGCGAAGGCCCCGCTTGGCCAGGATCGGACCGGACCTCTCCGTCCCAAAAAGTCTCCGGTCCCGCATGTACGGCCCATAGGCCTCGAGGTACGCTTCAAAAACGGCTTCCAGGGCGTTCCGCACTTTCCCCTCCATGTGCCGCGCCGGGCAGGCCGTGATCCCCCGGATACGGAACATAGCCCGGGTGTATCCGATGATATCTTCGAGGTTCGTCTGACAGCCGCTGACGATATGAAAGACGCCGCCGTCCGGCGCCTCTTTTCTGATCGCTCCGAAGGCGTCGACGAAGAAATCCACCGGGATGACGTTGAGGCCGGATTCGTCATCCACCACGATCCGGATGGGCATGATGAGGCATCCATCCCCGTCCAGGCTCACGCCCATTTCCGCCGCCTTCCTTCCACCGCGCTCCCGGATATCCGTTTCGTAAAGGTTCTTGAGGAATACGGCCGTCCGCACGGGATAGTAAAGGGCGTTGAAGAGGAGACTCCGCCCGGTCTCTGAGTGACCATAGACGATGGAGGGCCGATAGATCGTCAGCCGGATCCCGGCGGCGGCACAGCGCTCGGCGGCCAGCCATTCCGCCCGGCCTTTGGTTTCCTCATAGACATTGAAGAAAGCGGACGGCCGGACGAGTTCCTCGGGACAGAGCCCGGATATGACGCCCGCCACGTAGGCTGTGCTGATCAGATGGAAACGGCGGCAGCCACTGCGACCGGCCAGGTCGAGCACCTGATTCAGTCCGCCCAGGTTGACCGCCTCGACCTCGGCTCTTTTCCGTTCGGCAAACGACGTACTGGACGCGCAGTGGACGATCTCATCGATCTCGTTGGATAGCGAACTTAAAACATCCGGCTGCAACCCAAGCCCCGCCTCGTCCATCCGGCCCTCGATCACCCGGCTGTTCTTCTTCCGGTCCGCAGCGACACCGAGCCAATCCAGGAGCCGGTCGACGCGGCCCGCGGCCGAAAGGCCTGGTTTAGGGCGGGCCAGGAGGATGACGGCTTCCTGCTGCTCTAACAGATGGGCGGCGAGGTGCGCGCCCAGGAATCCCGTGCCACCCGTGAGCAGGATCATCGGTAGAGAAAATTCTCCATCCGGGAACAGCCCTGGGAGAACACATACTTGAGGAAGGTCACTCCCTTCGTCCGTTCCGCCAACCCGTCGAGCCAGGGCCCGATCTCGACCATCGCCCGCCCGATCTTCTCACGCTCGGCGGGATCGGTATGGTCGATATAATAATCGTATTCCAGGATGGCCCTTTTCCCGAGGTCCATCGGAGTGATAAACCCGAAATCATGATCGAGTCCTTGGGCCTCAGCGATCCGGGCGAACTCCGCATTGATGTGGTTGATGACATCATTCCGGTCGAGCGGCACATAGACGAGAAAGGCAAACATATGTTTGCGACGGGACATCCGGGAGCTCAATATCCGGAACATGTTGAGCCAGGTCATGTCGGTGAAGCGCGGCTGAGAATAGATTCCGGCATAGAGTTCCCGGAGGTCCGCCTCGACGGCGCCGGCGATGGTTTCCGGCGATGGATTGAGAGCGGCCTCGATGAGCGGCCTCATTTCCGGCCGGCAGAAGGTCTCGTAGGGAGGCCGTCCGCCTTCAAAGCCTCCGACCAACTCCTGCCATTCCCGGTCCAGGAGCCGGGGCAACCCGAGCGTCAGCGTCCGCCAAAGCCCGCTGTCGATGACCGCGCCGGCCAGTTCGCGGATCGAGGTCCGGGCAAACCGGTCTCCGATGGCAAAGACGACATACCGGATCCCCAGGGTTTCGGGAAGGACGGATTTCAAACGCTCCGCCAAATCCTTGGAAGGCGACATGAAGTTGGCGATGTAGTGGATGCCGAGGACGGCGACGGCCAGACCGATCCGGCGGCGTCCCAACTCCCGGGCCAGAGCTACCGCCTCGTCGAAATCCCAGAACGGGACGAGCAATCCATCCTCGTCGTCCGTGGTCGGGTGAAGTTTGACGGCCGCCTCGGTGCAGACGCCGGGCGCCGGGATCACGGCGTTCTCGAAAGCGAAGACGTTCGGAGCCTGCTTGTCGTTGAGGCGGAATATCCGGCCCCCGGCGTCGACGAATTCCATGTCGACGAACCCGTCGGCCGCCGTACCGTAAGCGTATGACCAGGTGGAGAACGTCCCCGTGCACACGATGTTGCCGCAAACTGTCGCCGCCGGCTCGGCAGTGTTGACCCGGAGCCCGTGCCGGGAGGCTTCCTGTTGCAGCTCAAAAGAGGTGACGCCCGGCCCGACAGTCGCGGTCCAATTGTCCTTGTCCACGGTTATGCGCCTCATTCTCTGCATGTCGAGGACGATCCCTTCGCTGAAGACGAACCCGAAGACGCTCCCGCCGTTCCCGCGCACGGCATAAGGCAGGCCGAGCTCTCCAGCCAGCCGGACGACGGCCGCGACCTCCTCCCGGCTGCCCGGAAGGACGACATACCGGGGCATGAGCATGTCCGCCAAGGGGAAAGGATCGTTGGCATAGGTGACCAGAACGGCCGGGTCGTTCGTCGCCCATTCGCTGCCGACGATCGTCCGAAGGCGCCGGAGAGGCTCGTCAGGCGCGGTTGTAACCGGTATTCCTCCGCCCTTCAGATATTCCTCTACGCGATCCTTGAGGGCCTTCATGACTTGGAGGGGACGCAGGCCCGTGACGAAGTGGCATTGCAGTTCGCAGACACCGCACAGGGTGCAGGCTTCGGCGATCCGGACGAGTTCGCTGGTTACCGGGATAAGGCCGGCGGCGAGGGCCCCATAGAGATCCATGCGTCCCTGTGGATAATAGCTGACATAGTGATGCTTTTTCCCGGGAGGGCACAGCCCGGTCCCAAGGTAATCGATCTTGCACATGGCATAGTGCCGGCACTGTGCGGCCGTCTTCAGAACATCGTCATTGACTTTGGCCATTCCCAACCTCCTGTTCAAAAATCCGGCTTCCCTTTCCTGGCCGTATAGAGTGTCGCCAGTCCCTGGGAAAGCCGCTCGAACCGAACCTCTTCAAAACCGGCTTGGCGGATGAGTTTCGCTACTTTCTCCGGCGGCGGGAAAACGCGGATGGACTCGGCCAAGTAGCGGTATGGGCCGGCGGTCCCGGAGACGATCCGGGCGACCAGAGGCATAACCCTGAATGAATAAAAATCATAAAGGCAGATTAACCCTCGACGCAGCGGCAACGAAAACTCCAAGATGAGAAGCCGGCCTCCCGTTTTGAGAACCCGGTGGATCTCCTTCAAACCAATCTCAGGGTGGACGAAATTGCGCAGGCCGAAGCCAAGGGTAACGGCCTCAAAGCTCTCTTCGGAAAAGGCGATTGATTCCGCATCACCCTGGATGCAGAGGATATTTTGTCCTCGGGGTGATCGCTGGAACTTCCGGAGTCCGGCTTCCATCATCCTCCGATTGAAATCATACACGACGGCCCGGCCGTGACTGCCCGTCCGGACTGCGGCCAGGAGGGCGAAATCGCCAGTCCCGCCGCATATGTCCAGGACACGGTCCCCTTCTTTGAGCCCCAGCAGACGGATTCCCCTCTTCCGCCAGCGGGCGTCGAGGCCGGCGCTCAGAACGGCATCGGCCAGGTCATAGGTCGTAGCGATGGGGTCGAACTGCTCGCGGACAAGCTTTTTCTTCTCCTCGGGCGAGACCTCGCGGTAGCCAAAGGGAACCCTGTCCGGCATCATCGGCATATATTAGGCCTTTCATCGGCGCAAGACAACAAAAAAAGCGCTTGATTATTTTCTCCGTTCCGGATATCTAATCTCGGATGGCTGCTCAAGGCCTACACCCCATAAAGGAGTCCACCCATGAGTGACACCCAGCCTTCTTCCGCCGTCTCTGTTAAGTCCAGGATCGAGCTCCCTCGAGTCCTAGGGCTTTGGGACGTCGTTTCGATCGTCATCGGCGGCGTCATCGGCTCGGGCATCTTCCTCGTCCCGGCCGAAATCGCGCGCGGTTTGGGCGCCCCGCTTCTGATCTTCGCCGTCTGGATTGCCGGGGGCATGCTGAGCTACTTCGGCGCCCTGTCCTTCTCGGAAATGAGTGCCGCCATGCCCAAGGCGGGTGGGATGTACAATTTCTTGCGAGAGGCCTTCGGCCCCCTTCCCGCCTTTCTGTTCGGCTGGACGCTCTTTCTTGTCATCGACTCCGGCGCCATCGCCACGCTGACGGTCGCCTTCGCCTCCAATTATCTTCCCTATTTCGTCAAGATCTCCCCCTTCGGGCAGAAGATGGTGGCGGCGGCGTTTATACTCTTTCTCGTCATCGTCAACTACGTCGGCGTCCGCTCGGGGGCCAACCTGCAGAACTTTCTGACCGTCATCAAGTTTGTCGCCCTGGCCGCCGTCTGCATCATCGTCTTTATTTTCGCCAAGGACGCCAACGCGTCCAACTGGATCAGACCCATGCCGTCAGGCCTGTCCGGGAGCATGTTCGGGGCGTTCGGGGTCGCTCTCGTCGCTTCGCTCTGGGCCTACAAGGGATGGGAAGGAGCGACCTACAGCGCCGGTGAGGTCAAGCGCCCGGAGCGGAACCTGCCGATGGGCCTCCTCATCGGTACCATGGCCTGCGTCATCATCTACGTCGTGGCCAACATGGCCTACCTGTATGTCTTCCCCGCAAGCCGGATCGCCGAATCCCCCCGGATCGCCAGCGACGTCATGAACGTCGTCGTCGGCCCCCTGGGCGCTTCGATCATCTCCTTCATTATCCTCTTCTCCATCATGGGCGCCGCCAACCAGACCATCCTCTGCTCGCCGCGCGTTTATTTCGCCATGGCCCGGGATGGACTGTTCTTCGACAAGATCGCCGACGCCCACCCCAAGTTCCTGACCCCGCACATCTCCATTATCGCCCTGGGCATCTGGAGCCTTGTTCTCACTTTCTTACTAGAGACCTTCCAGTCCCTCTTCACTTACGTCATCTTCGGCGAGTGGATCTTCTTCGGCCTGACCGTCGGTGCGGTCATCGTCCTCCGGAAGAAGCGGCCGGACCTGCCGCGGCCGTACAAGACCTGGGGCTACCCGGTGACGCCGATCATCTTCATGCTGGCCGCCCTCTACATCTCCGGCAACAGCCTGGTCAACACGTTCAAGGAGTCGATGTTCGGGCTGATCATCATTCTCCTGGGTGTGCCCGCGTACATCTACTGGAAAAAGAGAAAAAAGTGAACCCGACGCGTCTCGTCGAGATGGCGAGCGCCTTTTACGAATCGAGCGTTCTGTTTGCCGCCTCGGACCTCGGGCTCTTCGCCAAGTTAGCGGAACTGGGCGAGGCCGATGCGGGGACCATAGTCGAGGCCTGCCGGCTCGACCCGCGCGGCGCCCGCCTCCTCCTCAGCGCTTGTGTCGCGGTGGGACTGCTTATCAAGACGGGCGACCGCTACCGCAACAGCCCGGAGGCCGCCGCCTTCCTCGTGCCCGGCTCGCCGGCCGACCTGAGCGGTGCCATCCGCTACAACCGCGATGTCTACGGAGCCTGGGGAAGACTGAAAGACCTGGTCAGGACGGGCCGGCCGGTCGAACGACCCGAGATCCATCTGGGGGAAGACGCCGAGCGTACGCGGACTTTCGTCCTGGCCATGCACGGCCGTGCCATGGGCATCGGCCAGGCCGTTATCCCCCTGCTTGAACTGGCCGGCCGAAAGGCCGTCCTTGACGTAGGCGGCGGCCCGGGGACCTATTCGGCGCTCATCGCCCGGGCATTTCCCCAAGCCAGGTGCACCGTGCTCGACCTTCCCGAGGTGGCGCGCATCGCCGAAGAGCTAATTGCTGAAGCCGGCGTCTCCGACCGGGTACGCCCATTGGCCGGAGATTATCACACATTGGCTTTTCCGCCAGACCAGGACGCGGTTATTTTCTTCGGCGTTCTACACCAGGAAGACCCGGGCTCGATCCGGGGTCTTCTGCGGCGCGCTCACATGGCACTTGTCCCAGGGGGCGTCGTTTATGTCCTGGACATGATGACCGATGCCAGCCACACCAAGCCGAAGTTCTCGGCTCTTTTCGCCTTGAACATGGCGTTGACGACACCGCATGGCTGGGTGTTCTCAGAGGACGAGCTCAAAGCCTGGTTGGAGGAGTCCGGTTTCGTCGACTTCAGCTGCCGTCCTCTGCCGCCGCCTATGCCGCATTGGCTGGCCACGGCCCGAAAAGCATAATTTTATGAATTTATGTAATTGGGCAAGTTCGCCAGGAATATCCCCCTCTCCTCTATCCTCCCCCACCAGAGGGGAGGAGAAAGCGGACAGACCACCTCAGAGACAGAAATAGGGAGGACGATCCAGACCTCCTCCCCTTGTGGGAGGAGGCCAGGAGGAGGGGAATTTTCACTGTTCACCGATGGCTCGCACGACCATGAGAAATCGACAGGAAGGGAGAATGTCAATGAAAAGGTTCCTTCTTGTTTTGTTCTCCATTTCGGCGCTATCGTTCAGCAAAGGCGCCAAACCAGGGGCGGCAGAGGATCAACCCGGCCTATTCGGCCAGGGGGTCGTCGTTCAAATCGGAGTCGTGGTCAAGGACATCGAGAAGGCTTCGGCCGCCTACGCCGATTTTCTGGGGGTCGTGGCCCCGAAATGGTCCTGGACGGACACAGAGGACAAAGCCCATACCAGATTCAAGGGAAAGCCGTCGCCGGCCCGGGCCAAGCTCGCTTTCATCGAGCTTGAAAACATCACCCTCGAGCTCATCGAGCCCGACCGAAACCCCAGCACCTGGAGGGAATTTCTCGATTCCAAGGGAGAGGGCGTCCATCATATCGCCTTCGAGATCAAGGGGATGGACGACAAGACCGCGCTTCTGGAGAAGAAGGGGATGCCGCTCCTCCAGAAGGGCGATTATGAGGGCGGCCGCTATGCTTATATCGATGCCACCGCCAAGCTCGGCCTGATCCTCGAGCTCCTGGAGAACTTCTAGCTCGGGCCCTTACCAGGAATTCAATAGTAGCGCCCCATCATGGGGTGCTCGACGATGAACTTCCTTAGGGCCAGCGGGTCGACCATGCCCTGAGAGCGAAAGACAATCTTTCCCCCCGGTTCGATGACGAGCGTATAGGGCAGGGCTCCCTGCCAAGCTGGGTCGATCGCTTCGATGAGCGGGTAGACGCTCTCCCCGGTGAAGATGTAGTTCTTATTGGAGGCCTGGTTTTTTTTGAGAAACCCGAGCGCTCGGTCGTGTTTGCCGGCCTTGTCGGTGCTGATGGAGATGAATTCAAAGTCCCGGCCGCGGTACATGCGGTCGGTCTCGACGAGATCTGGAAATTCGGCCAGGCAGGGCGCGCACCATGTCGCCCAGACGTTGATCAGACGGAGTTTTCCGGAACGGTTCGCCAAGATCTGTTCGACGGCTGCCAGGTCAACCGGCTCGAGACACACCGGAAGTTCAGCCCACTCCTTGTAGAGCTGTTTCGTATAATCATCCTCCCAGGCCCACTTGATGGAGCAGCCGAACACTTTTGTAGTCGCGGGCGAGGGCTTTTTGCCGGCGAGAAGGGCATCAAGCGAGTTCCTCAGTTCCTCGGCATTCCCGGCCCCCGGTTTTTCCTGCCCATCGACCCGTCCCGCGTACTGGAGCCGGCGCTCTTCATCAAAGATAAAGACATGGGGCGTGGCCACGGGGCCATAAGCTATGGAGACTTTCTGATCGTCTCCATCATAGAGATAGGGAAAAGGGAATTTCTTGTCCTTGGCCCGGATCTTCATGTCCTCCAGCGTATCCCCCAAGTCGGTGTATCCCATCTCGGCCAGGTTGAGCGCTTTCGGGCTGTTGGGTGAAATCATGACCAGGCCGACGCCCTTGGCCTGATAATCCAGGCAGACGCGGATCAGCCGGTCTTCGTAAGCCTGAGCTGTCGGGCAGTGGTTGCAGCTGAGGACAACGGCCAGCAGCTTGTACTTGTCGAAATCCCCGAGACTCCAAGTCCTGCCGTCCGTTCCCAACAGACGGAAATCCGGCGCTTTTGCTCCTATGGCCAAGGTTGTCGGGTCCGGATGCGCTAGCTGAGCCGCCAGGCTCAGTCCGCCCAAAATCAGCATCAGAAGTAAGGCCGGCCCCGTCCTCTTCACGGCTTATTTCAGCTCCTTGATCTCGACCAAACCCGCAAGCTTGAGCACCTGGATATAGTTGACCATGTGCTCGAGGTTGGCCTTGCGCTGGGACTGCGCGTCGAGCATTTTCTTAATGTCCAGGATATTGTGGGCCCCGTTGATCAGGCAGTGGAGCTCGGCCGTGTTGCCCATGAAATCCATAGGCCCGAACTGGGCATAGGGGAACTTGGCCTTCTCCTCCTTGGGGACCTCCTCGATGAACTTCGTGTACCCCCGGTACCCTTCCGCCCTGACCTTGGAAGTCGGTCGCGGAATCATCTTCGCCGCCTTCTTTTCAAGGTCCGACAAAACGGGAATGACGGGTTTCGTCCCGAGCCTGGCCGCAACCGCCTCCATATGAGCCTGCAGGGCGGCCAGATGGGCGGCGGCGACGGTTTCGACCGTCTTCTTCATCTTGGCGATGAAAGCGCCGACCTTCGCCTTATCGACCGCGAGCTCGAGGATGCTGTCGAGAGTCTCCCGTTCATTCATAAGGGCAGCTTCGACATAGACGCGGGCGGTCTTGAACGATTCGGCCAGGGATTCCGCTTTGGCCGAATTGAGCTCCTCGAGACCGACCACGAACTGATGTCCGAGTCTTCGCGTGGCGTTTGACGCCGTCTCGGCGGCAATTCGGACAGCCAGATTATCGTCCGCCGAAGCGACCGTATAAGCCGCCGCCGCGCCGATGGCAGCCGTCCTCTTGAGCTGCGTCGAGTCGGACTTGTTGGCCAGGTCCCC
>CAYGXD010000062.1:0-18469 GCA_964353705.1 uncultured Eubacteriales bacterium
CCTTTTCTTTCAAGAAACGGGACATGAACAGGATCCGGACTTTCCCGTTTTTCATAGCCTCCAACTCGCTTTGTTTCTGGGAATCCTCGTCCCGTTCGTACATGGTCGTGGAGATTTTTATTTTCTCCGGGTTGAGACCCCATTGAATCAGCTGTTCTCGGAAAGTCCTACACAAGACAAAAATGCAGGCGGGTTTACTATAGATTCGAGTAAAAGCGTTTCTCCAGACAGGATTTTTCCTTATTCTCTCCGCCAGACGAGGGTCCCAGCCGTGGAAAAAGACGACCGTTCTTTTCGCCAGGTGAAGGGCATTCAAGAGGAGAAGATGCGCGGATTCTCTGATCAGAGAGTATGGAGTCAAAGAAGGGTTGATCTGGATGAGGTTGAACGTCCGGCCCCTCAGGAGCGTGTTCAGATGCCTGATATTCCGGATGAAGGCGACAAACCTCGAGCCCGGGTTTTCTTTTTCCGGTTTGCTGCCGACGGCAAAGTGGACCGTTTCAAAATCCCGGCTCAGATGATTCATCAGCATCTTGCAGAAATCCGAAACGCCGCCCTTTTTCTCCAGGTAAGGAGCGACCAGCAAAAAGCGAAAACGGTGCTCGGTCATCTCGGGTCAGCAAGCTCCAGGAGCTTCTGTCGGAACATCAACCACGGATTGCCGTCTCCAAATGACAATCGCGGCCAGGCAGAAAAAGAAGGCGGCTACGGCGTCATGATTGAAGAAAGAGCTGTAGGCCAGACTGGTGATCAGGAGGGTAAAGGAAAAAGCGACCATCCCCAAGCCAAACGAACGCCAGTAGGGGTCCTGTTCGGTCCTGAACAAAGAATAGGATTTCCTGAGAAGGCCATAGAAGAGGGAAAAATAGACGAGCGCGCCGAGATAGCCCACCTGGATTCCCAGCCAGCTCAACCCGTTCCATCCGTATTCCACACCAAACCTGGCCTTGATGGCGTCTTTGCGGTTGTATTCAGAAAACAGGGACTTGATGATGCTTCCCGGACCGTATCCAAAGGCGAGTCCGACAAGACCTCTTTGCTCGAGGGTTTTATAAACTTCGACTGTCGCCGAAACCCGGCCGACCGGATAACCGCCCGCCGAGACGGCCGTTTCGTAGTCTCTGGCATAGTCCACGATATGCCGGAGACTGAACGCGCCCCAGACCCTTTTTTGGGGGTTCAATGTGGGGATCAGGCGTCCCACGAAGTAAAAGGAAACCGCGGCCAGGGCCGCGCCAAAAAGAAGGATGCCCGGCCGGAGTCGGATTTTTTTCCTCAGTGTCCAGGTCAGGAAAACCAACAGCACCGGAAGATAGAAAATAAAAGCCCTTTTCTCACCGACGATACTGAATCCCACAAATGCCAGGATTCCCCAGATATAGGCCGGCTTTTTTTGGTAAAGAAAATAAAAGGAATAGAAGAAGCCGATGGCGATCAGGGGAAATATCGTGGAGACCGCGTGAGAGCTCAAGCTGAGGGAAGACTCGCCCTGACCGAAGACCAGGAGCTTGACCACGGCGAGCGGGATCTGCACAAGAAAAATCAAGATGAGAACATTGATAACGAGCTTCTGGCTCTTTTCATTGAACTCGAGGTTGACGATCGCCAGAAACAAAAGATAATACCGGAAAAGCAGCCGGAGAAGAAGAAGCGCAGGGATGACGCCCGAGGAATTGACGAGGAGAGAAAAAAGGGCCAGAAGCAGGAAAATGAGTACGGGCCGCAGCCCCGGTACGATGAATTTTTTTTTGAGGATGATCTTCTCACCAAGAGACTTCAGGAATAGCAGGGCGCTCAATAGCTCGGGCAGCCACATGACTTGAAAGGGTAGATAGGTCGACTCGACGGCCCAATCCGTAAAGGCGATGACCAGCAGGATGAAGACGACGGGAAATATTCTCAGCTTGATCACCAGGACTCCCAGGACAAGAGCCGCCGTCAGAAAGAAAAGATAAGAGTTTTTATAGACGATAGACAGGCTGATAAAAATACCCAGGATCAGAAGAACGGCCAATATCCAGGCCGGAAGAGCCCGGCGGTTCTTTTGGGTCAGCGATTCTTCAAACACTTCGTTCCCGGTCGCTGCCGAGCAGGAAAGCCTCGAGTTTCGCTGCCTGCTTTTCCCAGGAATACCGGTCTCCCACGAATTGCCTCGCCATCCGGCCTAACCTGGGAAATTCCTGCCTGGATCCCTCGGCTTGGACAATGGCCCCGGCGATGGCCTCCGGACTCGAGGCCTCGGCCCAAAAAGCGAACTCCTGGCCGCCCACGGCGTTGACATGAGCGGGGATTCTGGTGGCGATGACGGGGCGGCCGCAGGCCAGGCATTCCAAGAGCTTGAGAGGAGAGCTGGTATTCCATCCCGGCCAATCCGGAAAGGGCAGGATCCCGGCATCCGCTTCTCGAATATGCCGCGGGACCTCCTCGCTCGGGACGGCTGGATGGAAAGTCACCAAGTCTGTCAGCTTCAACCCGGAGACCAGAGTTTTCAGGGACCGCGATCCACTCCCCTCACCCAGGAACATCATTTTCACCCCGCGATCCCTGATCAGATCAAGGGCCCGGATGGCGTTTTCCAGGCCCCGGTTCTCGACCAGACTGCCGTGATAGATGAGCCGGAAAGTTTTTCCTGAGAAAAGGTTACCACCCGGTTTGAAGACGCTCATATCGACACCCGAGGTCCAGACTTCTGAATTGTGAAAAGGCAGATGGTAGGTCCCCCGGCAGTATTCTCTCAGCTCCTCCGTTATATACGAGATACCATCAAAGCGGCGGGCTGCGAGGCTGACGCTGCGTCTAAAAAAAATCCGGTCTATCAGGTTGTGAACCCGTCCGGGAGACACGGGTAGAGTCCTGACATCCAGAAAATTCTGGTAACGGTGTTTTTCTTTGAGCCGGGCCGACTTTCCGGCCAAAAAAAAGTTATAGGTGTTCAGGAGGACCCGGTTCGGCCGATGGAGGAGGATCAATCTTTCATAATGCCTGAGCTGATTGAGATAAAAACCGATCCGCTTGAGGAACCTGGGCTTCGGAGAGCCGAGATAGATAATTTTATTCCGCAACTCCGGGAATTGCGGCTGCGTCCGCAGATATTCGGTGACCAGGGAAACCGAGTGCCTCTTCTGGAGGCACCCCACTGTTTTCAGCCAGGTCGTCCTGTCCAGGGCACAATCGAACTGCTTGTCGACAAACCAGAGGATTTTCATCCTATTTTTCGTACCGCCGGGTCTGGGCGATCGAACCCCAACGGCCCCTCATTCTGGACTTCTTTTGAAAGAACGGGCTTCTCAGATTGGCCAGGCCGCGTCTTCTGATGTCTTTCAGCCGGAAGAGAAGCTTCTCCCCGGTCCGGCCCTCTTTCCAGAGCCGGTCTTTTTCCTGCTTCAACACCCGGTAGGCAGCTTCGGCCTCTTCCCATCGAGGGTAATAGTAGATCTCTTCCAGAACATAGAACTTCTCCCTGTTCCGGTCCCCCCACTTTTGGACCAGCAAGTTGACTTCCTCATGAGGATCGAACCGGAGGTCGTAGAGCTCCTCCGATCGGCTTTTCTTGCTGTAAATGTACTTGAAGTCGCCTTTCCGGATCATCAATTTCCGGTCTTCCTGGAGATAGTACTGGGTATCCGAATAGATGAATTCACTCTCGGCGTATTTTCCATCGAGAATGATATCCTTTAGCTGGACGTTCGAGAGGAGGTCATCGATAACCTTGCGGTTGAAGCGGTTCGGCATGATGAGGGGGACTTTGACGGCTCCCTCATAGACATGAAACCCGTAGACGGGAATCCCCCGTTCGCAGTTCATATGGCCGTGATCCCCGGTCAGATAGATTTGTTCCGGCGCAAAATAGTCGAGGAGCCGGCCCGTCAACCGGTCAAAAAGATCGATATCCGACCCGTACCCGGTTCGGCCCTTGAAGACATGGGGGCAATGGAGCCAGATGAAAACCCGGCTTTTCCGGTTTTTTAAAATGGTCTCGATTTTTATACTGATGTCTTTCAGAGGATCAAATCGGGAATCGTCCTCGACCGGGCCTTGCCCGATGCTATGAGGACCTACCAGCCGATAGATCCCCTCGAGGTTATGGAAATTGGTGGTCGCGGAGAAGACTCTTGATTTCTTGTGAGAGCCGCGAAACCATTTTCCTCCCCAGATGACATGGACTTCATATCCCCTTTTTTCCAGGATGTCGGACAGGGTTGGACACTGGGAGAACCTTTCGACCATCCGGTACGATTTTCTTGACGTCTCGAAGGGGTAAAGCCCGGTGAACATGGCCGTAAAAGCCATGGCCGAAGAAGGAGAAGCCGTGTAGAAGTTCGTAAAAATGGTCCCTTGCCCGGCCAATGCGTCTATGTTCGGCGTCTTATAGAGCGTCCCTCCGTAGCAGCCTAAATAATCCGGCCGCAAAACCTCCTTGGAGAGAAGCAGGATATCGCCTGTCTTATCTGTGCTCATCGATGTCGAAGCGCATCTTGCTCGCCCGTTCCAGGTCCTCGTCGGTGTCGATTTCCATCCAGGAAAGGCCCGCGATGTCGATCCCCTGGAGTTCGATTCTCTCGGCAAGCCGGCTGAAAATCGAATAGCACCACTGGCCTTTATCCCCCCGGCGGATAGTCCGATCGAGCTCCCGGAACAGGATGTCCCGGCCTCCTGCGGAGAATTTCACCGGGCCGGGAGCCGAGGCGCTCGCCTTCCGGGGGTCGAGCGTCTTGTTCAATTCGAGGATTCTTCCTTTTTCCAACCTCACCTTGAACATGTCGTTTTCCAGCCTTATCCTTGAGCTGTCGATGGCCACCGCGTTCCCGGCCGGATGATCGAGGAGTCTATTCAGGATCGCTCCGTCAAAGATCAGGTCCGAGTTGAGATAGATGAATTCCCCCGTCAGCCTATCGCCCGCCAGCCAGAGGGAATAGCTGCTGTTGGACTCCTGGTAAAGGGGGTTTTCCACATAACGGACTGTATCCCTGAGGAAATCCCTGATCTTCTCCTGAAGATAGCCGACGACGATGACGATATCTTGAATCCCCCGGCTTCGGAGGACATCCAGCTGATGATGAAGGATTTTTTTCCCGTTGACTTCGATCAGACACTTGGGCAGGGCATTCGAGACTGACCGGATTCTCCGTCCCAGCCCGGCCGCAAGTATGACTGCCTGCATTACCCTATCTCGATCGGCTGAAGCCCGCCATCAGGGATAGCTTGCCGCGGCAGGCTACCGCCCTTGGGGTTTTCCGACGCTCCTGACCGATCAATCTCTTTATCGCCATCCGGCTCCGAAATTCGGAGCCGGCATTAAAAATTCCCGACCAGCTCCTTGAGAAGATCGATGAGCAACACGAATTCGGTCGCCTTGTAAAAAAAGTAATCCGCGCCGGCGTCCAGGCATCTTTTCCTGTACTGGAGATAGGGATAATTGGTGAACATGATAACAATGGGCGAAGTTTCTTTCTTCTTCAGAGATTCCAACGCGAGTATTCCATCCGCCTTGGGCATCCGGATGTCGAGAATCACCGCATCCGGCTTGAGCTTTTCGATCGCTTCGAGGGCCGAATCGGCATCCGCCGCCTGGCCGATGATTTCCACCCCTTTGATCTCGGAGACCATCTGAGACAGGGATTCACGGAGAACATCGGAGTCGTCGGCGATGAAAAGTCTCATGGAGGGACCTCTGATGAGGGGAAGCGCCTCCTTTCCTTGGCAGATGAATCTTATGAACGGAGTGAACGGAAGTAAATCAGACAAACGATGATGTGGATGTCAGCCTTTGTCCTACACTACTGGATGAGCTTCTGCTTGATGGCATACAGGATAAGCTGGGCACTATTCCTCATGTCCATCTTTTTGAGCAGGCGCGACCTGTGGGTGCTGACGGTCTTGACACTCAGAGAGAGCAATCGCGAGATTTCTTTGACGGTTTTCCCGGAGGCGATAAGACACAGGACCTGGTATTCGCGGTCGGACAGCGCTTCATGGAGCGGCCTGTCCCCGCATATTTCCCAGCTGACGGCGATTTTCTCGGCTAAGGAGATAGTGATATATTTTTTTCCCTTGGCAACCTCCCGGATCGCCCGGATGAGCTCGAACGAGGCGCTTTCTTTGGTCAGGTACCCGGATGCTCCGGCGCGGAGAGTCCGGACGGCGTATTGCTCTTCCGGATACATGCTGAGCATGAGAACGGGAAGGTCGGGTTTCAGGCTCTTGATTTGCTTAAGGACGTCAAGCCCGCTGATCCCCGGCAGGGAGATGTCCAGAAGGATGACATCGTAGTGTTGAGACCTTGCTTTCTTCAGCGCTTCTTGTCCGTTACTGGCTTCGCCCGATACGGCAATGTCCGAAGTCTCGGCCAGAATCTGTTTCAGCCCTTCTCTGACGATGGTGTGGTCATCGGCGATCAGGATCCTAATCATGCTCTTTCCGCCCTTTGAACGGGAAGACTCAGCGTCAAGGTGGTTCCCTTATTCACTTCTCCGGAGATCAGGAGAGAGCCGCCGAAGGGAATCAGCCGCTCCCGCATGCCCATGATCCCCAGAGAATCAGCCGAGTCTATGGCCTGTTCCTGTATCCCGATCCCGTTATCGCGGACCTGAAGTTCCAGCAAGTCCGGTTTGTTTTTGAGACTGACATTGATCCGCGTGGCTTTGGAATGCCGAACCGCATTCGTCAGGGCCTCCTGCAAAACCCGAAAAATCGCGGTCGAAAGGTCGGGGCTGAGGTCGATGACTTCGGAGTCGAAATTCACCTCGCACGCGATACCCGTCCTGTTTTGCAGCTCTTGACACTGCCACTCGATGGCCGCGAGCAGGCCGAGATCATCGAGCAGGCCCGGCCTCAGCTCAGCCGAAATTTTTTGAACGGTCTCGATCGTCTTGTCTATCAAAGAGCTCATGGCTTGGGTTTTACCGATGAGAATCCTCTGGTCGGGAAGACTTTCGGGCAGTCGAGAGGTCAGCCAGGAGAGGTCCATCTTCAAGGCGGTCAGCGCCTGCCCGAGTTCATCGTGGATTTCGCGGGCGATGCGCTTGCTCTCTTCTTCGCGGACAGACTGAAGATGACGGGAGAGGTTTCGGAGCTGTTGGTAGGACCGGCCCAGTTCCTCCTCAATCTGGCGGCGCTCGCGCTCGGTCCTGACCTGAGCCGTTATGTCGGTGATGATCAGACCGATGCCCTCGCCGGCTTTAAAGGCTCTGGCTTTGACAACCCGGTCCCCCGTTTTTGATACAACGGCAATGTTATTCTCTTGAAACGGGATTCCCTTGTTTATGGTCCTCCTGAGTTTTTGACGATACACCGCGTTTTGTTCTCCGGAGATGTTCAAGACCAGGTCGAATATGTCCTTCTTTCTGATGTCATCCCTTCTGATTCTCCAGCTTTTCATTCCCGTCTCGTTCATCTCGACGACATGGAAATCTGAATCGAGGAGACATATGGTGTCGGCAATAGGATTGATAAAGAGGCTCAATCTTTTATACTTGTTCTTGTTTTTTTTCTCCGAAGCATGTTTAAACACCGTCAATTCGACGACGATGTGGAGTTCTTTCTCGTCGATCGGCTTGAGGATATATCCATAAGGCTCGGTGACCTTGGCTTTCTCTATGGTTTGTTCGTCCGAGTAGGCGGTGATATAAACGATCGGGACATCCAGGAGACGCCTCATCCGGCGGGCCGTCTCAATCCCATCCCACTCGCCCTCCAGGATGATATCCATCAAGACCAAGTCGGGAGGGGTCTTCCGCACTTCCTTGAGCGCGTCTTTGCCGTTGGAGACGATGGCCGTCACTTGATAGCCAAAACGGCTAAGACAGCTTCCGATATCCTGAGCCACAAGGCCTTCGTCTTCAACAACGAGAATCTTGACCTTCGGCATCACAGGACTCACCCGAATTTTCACGTAAATAGGGTTTTTTTTCAAGCCCGCGAATTATCTTGCAAAATATATAGGGCAACAATATATTGAGGCGGGCTTGTGTTGGACAGGGCATTTTAGCCTCAGGTGCCGGGATGAAAAAGGGCCGTTGCCTTATTTTCTTGGCCATGCTGGCTCTCAGCGGGCCTGTCTTCGGGGATGATATTTATTATGTCGATGGGACCACCGGCAATAACAAGTCCGATGGGCTCTCCCTCTCCTCGGCCTGGAAGACCATCGCCAAAGCCAACTCCACCCTGAAACCCGGCGACACGGTCCTCATCCGCGCGGGGACATACCGGGAAACCATCGCTCCTCGATTCACAGGCACAGAGGGAGCCTTCATCACTTACCAGAGACACGGCTCCGATAAAGTCGTCATCAGCCGGGTGAACAACGGGGTTCAACTTGATAATAAAACGCACATTGTCATCGACGGTCTCACGATTTCGGACGTCAGGAGGTTTGTGGTCATCAGCCGCGGCTCTCAGAACAACATCGTCAGGAATTGCCGCCTCGAGGGCGCCTCGGCCTGGGGCGGGCTGAGGATCGAAAACTCAAGCCACAACAAAATCCTGGACAACATCATCTCCAACGGGCACGGAGACCTGGTCGAGCTGTACCCCAACGCGGACCATAACCTGATTAAAGGGAATGAGATGAACGGCGGCCTTCTCAACACCCACTCCTGCCTCGTAGTCCGGAGCGCGGAGAACCAGGACGACTCTTCTTATAACATCATCAAAGACAATTGGATTTATGGGGCCGGCGATGACAACGTGAACATGCTCCAAAAAGTCGCGCATAACCTCATCGAGGGGAATATCATCGAATCGGTCCCCGCCGGCGCGGGCCTGAAGTTCTGCGGCGGAGAAGGCAATATTTTCCGGAGGAACATCGTCGTCAACTGCAAGGCCTACGGTTTCGGCATCTATACGAACCTTTGGGATTCCTATCAGTCGCACGGGAACGACAATGTTTTTTACCACAATGTCGCTTATCTCAGCGACCGGGGAAAAGATATGGACGGTGGGTTTAAGTTTATCGTTTACCGGGACGGAGGGGAGATTATAAATAATGCAGTCAAGAACAATATCTTCCTCAATAACGCCCCTCAGCAAATATACGTCGCCACGGTGGCCGGTCTGGAAGACCGCTTGAAAAACAATGTTTTCTCCAACAACATCATCTTCAGTGAGACAGCCGCCCACAAGACGGTGAGATATGGGGGGGTCCGTTTGAGCCTCAGGGAAATCGAGTCTCTCCGGGAATCCGGATTCTCGGCCAATTTGGATTCCAACCCCCGCTTCGTGAATCCCGGCGGCAAGGATTTTCATCTGCAGCCGGGAAGTCCGGCCGTCGACGGCGGAGCCTTCCTGACAAAAACCGTCACCTCGGGAAGCGGCACTCGGATTAAAGTGGAGGAGGCCAGGTATTTCGCCGACGGTTTTGGACTGATCGACGGGGATACCATTCAGCTGGAAGGGCAGATGGAGACGGCGGTGATCGTAAGTGTGGATTATGCGAACAACGTGATTGTCGTCGAATCACCGCTTGAATGGAGGTCCGGACAGGGGGTCAGTCTCGCCTATTCCGGTTCGGCTCCTGATATCGGGGTGTATGAATTCGTCAAACCCACGGCAACCGTCCCCTTCGAGAATACCCCTCGCGAGTGACGCCGCTATTTCCTTTATTTCCGGGTCATTCGTTCTTTCAATATTTCCAGGGCAAATCGGGGCAAGGCCAGCTGTCTTTTTATCCTTCCCGGCTCCCGGTAGAGCCTGTATAACCATTCCAAGCCGGCTTTTTGCGTCCATTCCGGCGCCCGGGAGATTTTCCCGGCGATGACATCAAAAGACCCACCCACTCCCATGCAGATTTTTGTATTGAGTCCGTTCCTGTACTTCTGAATCCATTTTTCCTGTTTGGGGCTTCCCAGCCCGACAAATAGGATATCCACGCCGAGGGAGTTGATTTCCTGCACCAAGGCCCCAGCCTGATATTCGTCCACATAGCCGTGCCTGTGACCGGCAAGGACCAGGCCGGGATATCGGTGAGAAATTATCCGGGCCGCCTTTTCGTTGACCTCGGCGGCCCCTCCGAAGAGAAAAACTCTCTTTCCCGTTCTGTCGGCAAAACGGAGAAGAGCCTCCATGAGTTCGATCCCGGCGATCCTGACGGCCCCCGCGATTCTCCTCCCATAGAGGAGTTTAAGGCCGATGATGACGCCGATTCCATCAGGGATGAGGAAATCCGCCTGTCTGAGCGCCCTTGATAAGTCCCGATCTTTTCGGGAAAGCATTATTTTCTCGGGGTTCACGGCCAATACGGTCCGAGGAACGGGGCTGTGAAAACCCGCCTCTATCCTTGAGATGAACTCGTCCGGATGACAGAGGTCAACCGGAACCCCCAAGAGATTTTTCCTCTGACTGTTCATCTGAAAACCGAGGCATTAAACAAGGTAACCCTGACGTTTCAGGACGGAATAGCAGACGACTGATTCCAGGAGACATCCCAAAAACTGGACAACCAAGGTCGAATAGGCGATCCCGATCAGCCCAAAGGAGAGAAAGAAGATGTAGTTCAGGAGGACGTTCAAGACCGCCATGCCGGACGAAATCATCAACAGGTACTTTTCGTTGTGGGTCGCCTGGGCCGCCGTCGTAAACGGCAGGCTCACCCAGGCGAAGGCCAGATAGAAGAGCAGGACTTTAAGGATATATCCCGAGGCCTGATATTCAGGGCCGAAAACGAGAGAAACAAAATCCTCGATCACGAAGGAGAGCAAAAAAGACGCCAGAAAAACCCCGATAAAAAAGACGCCGGAGATACGTATTAACCGCTTCCCCGTAACCCTGGCATTTTCGGAGTGGAAGTACTTGATAAAAATGGGAAAGAAGGCCACCACGATCAGGTTTTTCAAGACCACGCCCTGTTCGGCGATACGAAAAGCCACACCGTAGGTCCCGACATCCCCGGAAGTCCCCAGGAAGGAAACCATCAGCAGGTCGACCCGGGTCACGAGATAGCTCACGAAGCCCATCAGGGAGAAGACGAGCCCGGGCATAAGTATCTTCTTATCCACCTGGATCCTGGAAAAAAGACGAAACTTGACCAGCTTTCTGGACAACCGGAAATTCAAGCCCAGAGTGACAAGGTTGGCGAAGAGGGATATCAGAAACAGGGCCAGAAGGCCGAAGCCCAGATAGAGCGCGGCGATCGACAAACCGACGAACAGGATCCGATTGACGATTCCAAAGAGAGGAATGTATTTCATATCCTCGGCGGCCTGGAAGATCGTGGCCAGGAATCCCTTCAGCCCCAGGTAAACGAGCTGAAAACTGAACAGCAGGATGAAAAGCTTTGTCTGGCGGTCATACGGCGCAAAGAGAGAAGAAACCCAGCACAGGACGATGGCCGCGGCGATGAGAGCATTTCGGATGCCGATCGTCTTTTCGAGCTGGAGAGGCATTTTCTCCAGGTCCTTAGTCCCTTCCCGCATGACGCTCTTGTTGAGGCCCTCCAGCAAGACGAGGTCAAACATGCCGACAAAGGTGCTGACCGTGACATAGACGCCGTAGTTTTTCGCGCCCAGAAGCCGGGCGATAAAGATAAACCCTAGGATATTGAGGAGCTCAGCGGCAAAACTCCCCAGGGTGAGATAGGAGAGGTTTTTTATCCCCTTCTTGGGAATCCGCTTGATTTCGCTGATCAGCCCATCTCTGAGGCCCGCCATGGACATTTGTCGTCTCTTGGAACCTGGGATCTTGCCTAAAAGCCCAGTTTCTTTTCGACCCCCCTTACGGTCTCCGGGTCGGCGGGCTGCCGCAGCCTTTCCAGAGCCTCGGACCGCTGGAGATATCCTTCTCTGACCAAAGCGGCCAGCTCAAAGGCATAAGGATTATATCCATAGGATTTTTCATGGATGATATTGGCAAAAGAATTGAGAAGACAGTTGGTGGAGTTCGCGTCCAGCCCGGCCGGGTCTTTCCAGCCCAGCGCCTCGATCCTGGCTCTGATCGTCCCTTCATCATAATCGAGAAAGGCCAGGGGACTGATATTGTAGGGCAAGCGTCCGGCATCCTGGAGCTCCTCTTCTTCCAAGAAATAGGGCGCCAAGGCCTCCCCGGCGATTGCCCGAAGCGGAGCGAGGCCGGCCGACTGCATCGCTTTTATCGTTTCGGGATTATATTTCAGCACCGAGGCGGAAAGGGGAATCTGGCCCGGCGACCAGCCGAAGACAAGGAAGGGGATCCGCTTCTCCAGGGCGAGTCGGAGGGCGCTGAACCGGACGATCGCCATGCAGGACGTGCAGATAGTGCTGGCCCTCATCAGGACCGTCCGGGGGTAGATATCTCTCTCCGCGCCTGCCCGGAAAACCTTCCCCAACATCTGGAAATCGGGCTTGAGCCAGAGATGGTCCACCCCGAGTTTTTCGCACACTACTCTGATGTTGCGGTAGGTTTGCTCGGGGACAAACCCGTTGTCCACGGAAAAGGCCAAGGTCTTCAGGCCGTAATCCTGTTTGAGGAGGAGAAGGGTATAGGTGCTGTCCTTTCCCCCGCTATAGCTCAGAAGGACGTCATAGGCCCTCTTCCCCCGGCGCTCGGCGAGCAGCTTATCGAACTTCTCCCTGTATCTCTCCTTCCTCCTCTCCAGATCTTTCCTTTCCTTCAAGTCCAGACAAAAATTGCAGACTCCCTGGTCATTGAGCTTAACACCGGGAAATGATTCCGGCAGGACACAATTCTCGCAGATTTTTACGGCCGGTTTTTCTTTATTCTGGAGCGTTCTCATGTTTTTAAAGGAGAGAAGGCGGCATCTGCCGGAGATGCCGGGTCGCCAGAAACTTGGCCTGAAAATCCCGGAAAGCCCGGACCACCTGGTTTTCCTGCAAACCCAAGACAGCTCCCGTCTCGCCCGGCGTCACTTTATGCTCCCAGGCGTAAAGAAGGAGGTCCAGGACTTCATAGGGCATCCGGAAATAGAATTCTTCATCGCTCGTCTCGAGGCTGAAGGTGTCGGGACTCGGCGGCCGTTCGATGATTTCCTTGATTACTCCAAGGTGTCGGGCCAGCTGGTAAACCTGCATTTTATAAAGATGGGCGATCGGCTCTATGTCGACCCCGCCGTCTCCGTACCTGACAAAATAGCCCTGGAGAAGTTCACTTCGATTCGTGGTCCCGCAGACAAGGCAGCCCATCTTTTCCGCTAAACCATAAAGATACAGCATCCGAGTTCTTTGCTTGGTGTTCGTCGCGGCCATGATCCCGTGCAGCGCATCCTTGTTCAAGCGGACCGATTTTCTATGGCCCCTTCCATCTTCCACCGTCAGAGAAAAAATGTTAAGGGCATCTTTAGCTAAGAGATCGGGAGGCAGGCTCAGCTTGAGTTTGAAAGAAAGGTCGAACTCGGGGAAGACTTTCTTGATGATTTCATCCCTCTTGACGTAGGTCCCGATCGCCTCGAGCGTCGGGCTGATGTCGATGACTTCGGCTCTGATTCCGAGTTTTTCAGAGTGCTTGATGGCATATTCCCGGCTGGCAGGGTTCGACTCCCTTTCTGGGAGGATCAATCCGAAGACCTTCTCCCGGCCCAGGGCTCTGACACACAGCTCTGCGCTCAGGGCTGAATCAATGCCCCCGCTGAGGCCAACGACCGCCCCTTCCCTCCTCATGGCCAGCGTCTGCTGACGGATGAAACGGGTGATCCGCTCCGTCTCCTTGACGTAATCAATCTCCAGGCTCTCCCGCCGGAACTTCATTTCAGACCTTTTTTATCTATCTTGCCGTGGGCCGACTTCGGGAGGCTCGGACGGATCTCGACAGACTTGGGCACCATGAAATTTTCCAACCGGGAAGCGCAGTGTTTTAAAACATCCTCAGCGGTCGCCGCGGAACCCTTTTTCAGGACAACGAACGCCTTGACCGCCTGACCCAGGATTTTGTGATCCACTCCTATGACGGCCGCCTCTTCGATATCGGCCATTTCGTACAGAGCGTTCTCCACTTCCCTCGGGCTCACCCGGCCGGCACCAACTTTGATCAGGTCATCTTTCCGGGAGACAAAATACAAAAATCCCTCTTCGTCCAGCTTGAAAAGATCTCCGGTATACAAGACTTTCTCGTAGGGCAAAGGACCCGGCTTGAGGGTTTTTTTCGTCTCCTCGGGAAGGTTCCAATATCCCTTCATTACGTGCGATCCCCGGACCACGAGCTCGCCGACGATTCCCGGCCGGTCGATCTTTTTTCCCTTCTTGTCGACGATCCAGACTTCTGTGTTCGGGATGGCCTTGCCCACAGACAGAGGGCGCCTGTCTATTTCCTCAGGAAAAAGGTAAGAGACGCGTTTGCATTCCGTCAGGCCGTACATGGAATAGATCTTCGCCCCCGGGAAAAGGTTCCGCAGCCGGCTGATATAGGCCGGCGGGAGGGCTTGGCCCGTGCTGGAAATGTATCTCAGGCTCGAGAAATCGAGTTCCTTCAGGTTTTTGACGGTGAAGAGAACGGCCGCCATGGCCGGAACGATGGGGAATCCGGTCACTCTTTCCTCGATCATCAACTCGATGGTCCGGTAGGGAAAGAGAAATGATTTTTCCAGAATCACTCTTCCACCGAACCGGATGGCCATCAGGACCTGGTAGAGGCCGTAATCAAAAGACAGCGGCAGAACGTTCATGATGATGTCATCGGGAGTGTTTTCCAGGTACCTGCTGATGGATTCGGCTGCGGTGACCATGTTGAGATGAGTCAGCATGACGCCTTTGGGGATGCCCGTCGATCCGGATGTGTAAACCAGGCTGGCCAGATCGATATCAATGCAGGATTGGGGCGGCCGATCAGAAGAATACCTCGTCAGCTCCTGATAGGCGAGCCGTCTAATGGCCGGGGTTGCGTAAGGCTCAACCGGCTCCTTATCTAGATCGGAAACGATGATCAACCGGAGATGGGGAAACACTTCCAAGGTGGGGGCGATTTCTATGAGATGGGCGGTATCCGTGACCAGGCACCTGACCTGGCAGTCATTCAAGATATAGGCCAATTTTTTGGCCTTGACCTGAGGATTGACGACCACAAACACGCAGCCGGCTTTAAGGGCGCCGAAAATCGCGACCACGGCCTCGGGACACGGCTCGAGGTAGACGGCGACGCGATCCGACCTGGCCAGCCCCGCGTCAAGCAGGCAGTGGGCCAGCCGGTTGGCGGAGACTTCCAGTTCTCTGAAAGTGAGCCGGTTCCCTTCGCAGACTAGGGCGGTCTTATCCGGAAATTTCTCGGCGCTCCGCTCGAGAAATTCAGGGACCAGCATGATCGAGTTTCCTGCCGATGAAGTCTATGAGGTTGATGAGTGAATCCAGGTTATTCGGGACCACCTCTTCATCTTCCACCCTGATCTTGAATTTCTCCTCGATAAATTCCAGGAGCTCCAGGATTCCGGTCGAATCGATGATCCCTTTTTCCAGGAAGGAATCCGTTTCCAGAAATGAATCGAGCACGGTGAAGGGCAGAAAGCGCTCCGTAATGAACTTTCTCAGAGCTTTCTCAATCTCGTTTTTCCTGTCAAGGCTCAGATTGGACATAGTCTTCACTTTTCCCCGCGATAATACAATATCTCCACCCTGGAAAACAAAGTCAATCCTCTTTCCAGATGATTCGCGGGATGATAAAATGGCGGTGTTTCAGGCCAGGCGATATGAGAAAAGAGAGGATCCTCTATATCAACAAGCAATACCGGGATTACGATGTCCTGAAATATCAAACCTTTGCTGAAAACTTTGACCTGACCGTCATCTGGCTCCGCCCGTTCGGAGACTGCGAGCCGTTGCCCGAAGGTCTACGAAACAACCTCGAGTTCAAGCTTCTCAACTTCAGGGGAAACAGGCTGAGGCCGTATCATTTCTATTATAACCTTAAGCTCTTCACGATGATCCTTGGAGCCGGCCAAAATATCGACTTGTTGATCAGTTCAACATCCGACGCCTGGCACTCGAAGATCGCCTTCCTAGTCGGCCGATTGTTGAAAAAACCCACGGCATTTAGAAAAGAGGTCTGGACTGGAAACGGCCGTCTGCGGAACAAGGTCCTTGATGGGATGACCCGTTTTATCGAGAAAAGGTCGAGGGCTGTATTCTATAACGGAAGAAAGCAGAGAGAATTTCTTCTGGCCAACAAGTTGAAACCGGACCGGCTCTTGCCGTTCCCCCGGTTGATAAAAGACCTGAAAAAAGAAAAACTCGACATGACATTCATAGAAGATATAGAGGCCAAATATAAATCCCGATTAAAATTTCTGTATTTGGGCAGGATCATCCCGCAGAAGGGGCTTGATGTGCTGATCAAGGTTTTCCTCCGTCTTCAAAAGGACTATGGAGATATCCTCCTGTTTGTGGCCGGCGGACCGGCTCGTTGGGGTTATTTCAAACAGACTTCTCCTCAATACTACGAGCAATGCCGGAAACTGGCCGAGGATTCCAGACAGATCATCTTCTTTGAGCAAGTTCCTCCCACGGCAGTCCCCAACTATTATCATTTGGCGGATATATTCGTTCACCCTCACAAAAAATTTCTAGAGGGGAATAGGCTTGTCTATGAAGGCTGGGGAAACGTGGTCGTCGAGGCGGCCGCTATGGGATTGCCGATCATTGTCTCAGACAGAGTCCCGAGTGCCTTTGAACTGATTGAAAACAATAGAAATGGGATGATCCTGGACTCGGATAACCTGGAACTCAATCTCTACAACGCCATGAAATTTTTTATCGACAACAGAGATAAGGTCGATGAGTTTGGCAGAAAATCGAGAGAGATGTACGAAAAATTCAACAATCCCGAGCAGATGGTCTATTCTATTGATTCTGTCCTCCATCAAAGGAAATTTTGACAAACGGAATCCTGAGGAGTATATATTGTGACAGATTTGGTTGCGGGGCAAAAAATGCCGTCTCATGAATGTCCGCCTCGATTCTCGAGAACTATCAAATGGACTCTCGCATTCGCCTTATCTTGTTTGCTGGCTATGCTCATCGCTCCGGATCTTGACGGCCAGACTTACATCCCCTTCCGGACGGAACTCGAATCGATAAAAGAAAGGGCGAATTGGACTCTGGGTCCACTCTTAATCGACCCCAGCCTTCAGTTCAACTTGTTGTACGATGACAACATCTATGGCACCTACGGAAGACAGGAGCCGATCCCGGATTACATAGCGTCGATCGCGGTACCATTCAGCATTCATCTTCCTTTTCGGAATTGGCTCATCCTCAGTTTTACAGACAACCCCGAATATCTTTATTTTTTCGAGCTTGAAAATGAGAGCACATTCAACAACAGCTATTCTCTGGGAGCACGCCTGCTTCTACTGAACAGGCTGGTTTTATCGGGATCATACGGTTTCAACAGGGCAAAATATCGTGCCTTGAGCGAAATTGAACAAAGAATATCCGAGCAGATCGAAGCTTCCAGCGCCAGCCTGTTCCTAGAGACGGTCAGAGGTACAGCCATTGGGGTTGTGGGTTCAACCCGCCGATATGCATACCAAGACGAGACCTTGCCGGGGGAAGCCACTTCCTTATCCACATCTTTGAACCGGAAAGAAGACGACCTCCGGCTGGAATTCTATCGTCCCACTTTGGTCGACAGTTCTTTTTTTCTTAACTTTGGCTACACAGATTATGCGTTCGATTATCCTCAATACCGCTACCGGGACTCATATTCCTACCAGGCCTATGCCGGAATAAGGTTTCCTCTCTTGGGAAGAGCGCGAGGCCTCCTGTCTCTCGGTTATAAAAACCTCAAGCCAAGAGAACCGGATCGGGAAGCATATTCCGGGCCGGTCGGAAACACCAGCCTCGATTTCAGGCTCGGCCGTTTCGGGCTTCGTTTTCAGTTGCTCAGGGACGTTCCCTTCTCGTATTATGAGCAGAGCGTCTTCTATATAGACAGCCGACTGGGGGCCGGGCTGTCTTTCTATCTCACCCAAAATATCCGGCTCGACTATGATTTCTCCATAGGGAGAAACGAATACCCCGAGGGAATTCTTGTCACCTTGCCTGATGGAACCTCCCAGGAAATCCGGAGAAAAGATGATTACCTAAGCCACTCAGGAAGTGTCGTCTTCAGAATTCTCCGCAACACCGGAATCGGGTCCAGAATCAGTTATTCGGAGCGGGATTCGAACTATTTTTTGTATAACTCGGACAGGTGGACGGCAACAATATTTCTCATATATGATTTTTAGCCGGAGATCGCGGCCGGGCCAAAGACGGCCCATTTTATCATGACCCCCAAATAATGGGCCAAAAAATTAAAACCTGATGAAAGACTCGTGATGATAGGTGGTACGCTCTCCGGTCGGCGAAGGTTGTATTATTCCGCCGGCGGCTGTAAACTAAAATCTCTAAAGAAAATGACACAACTCGAATCCGCCAGGCGCGGACGCCTCACCAAGGCCATAAGAACAGCCGCCAAGGCGGAAAAAATTGCCCCGGAGTCCCTCCTCTCCCTTATCGCATCTGGCCAGGTCGTCATCCCGTTTAACCCCAACCACTCCCCTGCCTTGCCCGCGGCT
>CAYGXD010000063.1:0-18364 GCA_964353705.1 uncultured Eubacteriales bacterium
GAGGGAGGAAGCGGGTTCTCGGTTTTTTCCAGGTATGTTTCAGTAACTTGATAGAGGGCTTTCCCTTTGAGAAGGATGGGTTTCCCGGGAGCGCCTTCGACGGCGGCGAGGGCCTCGAGGATCTCCTGGACCCGCGTCTGGGCGGCGGTATCGATCTCTTCCGCGTCCGGGTCGAATTCGGGGACGAGCGGAACGATATCTTGACCCTGCTTGACCGCCCAAAAGGGAGCTGCGGAGGTCATCTTCCCGGCATGGGGAGAAGCGTCGAGTCCGCCGTCGACATTGACCTCATAGACATAACCTCCCCGGATGAGGACGGCCGTCTGGCCGGCCTCAAGCCCGAGGGAGAATGCGGTCAGGATTTTGACTACCCCCTGTTCCGGTGTCAGGAGTCTGCCGGCCGCAGTAGAGACAATTTGAGGCTGGAGAGGCTTGAGCTCTTGTCCATTTTGCTCTGCCCAGAAAGCCGGCCAGAGCAGGCGGTTGGGAGCGAGCTTACCGTTGCGATCCCGGATATAGACAGGCTCGATGATAGCAGGAAGGTCGGTCGACCACCGGGCGACGCCGTAGATCCCCAGCCGGTTGGCCCGCGAGGTGCGGACCCGGGTCAATTCTTTCCCCGGCCATGGACCCGAATGACAGACCGTGCAGGACAGGCGCTTGAAATGGACGGCCGGGAAGCCCTTATGCTTTGGATAAGGGGCACCCAGCCTGCCGGCCAGGGCCTTTTCTCCCCTGGCCTTCTCGTTCCCGAGATGACAGCCTGCGCAGGTGAAATCCTCAGCCGCCATGGCGGGATTGTCCAGAGACTCACCCTCGTAACCGCGGATCATGGCGTGGCTGAGGTCGTTGCGGTGGCAGCCGGCGCATTTGAGCCCGGCGGCCGTGTGGACGTCCTCGTCGAGGACAAACCTGGCCAGGCCGACAGGCGTTACGGAATGACAGGCGAGACAGCGGTCATCGGCCGGCCTGCGGTTGAGGTCGAAGAGGACGCGGTGCCGGCTGTCGAACTGGTTCCGGTCGTAGCGGACAAATGGAGGGACGGCCCACTCTGTGTCGTCGGGGTCGGGTCCGTCGTAGACATCCCATGTGCCCCTGACCCGGGAGGCCATGCCGCCGACCTCGCCGAGTCCGGCGGCCGCGGTGGCCGCCCAACGGAAGTTTTCCCTGAGAACTTGTTTGGCCCATTCGGAAGAGTCCTGGGCGCCTGCCGCGTTATGGCAGCCCAGACAATTGATCTCGATCCGGCCGGCCACTTCCCAGCGGGAGCCCGGAGTGAAGGCGGCTTCGGGGGGTTCGGAGATCCCGCCGCCGGCGAGATGCCGGCCGAAAAGCAGCGTGAAATCCCAGGCCGAGAGTCCGATTTGAGCCGGGCCCCACGTTCCCTTGGCTTTGTGGTAGGACAAGGGAAGGAGCGTCCCCGTACGCTCGTCCACCCAGATCCAGGGTTCGCCCGGGCGGCCCGCTTCGGCCGCGAGGGAAGCGTCGAAATGCAGTCCCTTCCGGATTGTCTCATAGATGTGGCAGGGCGCGCAGGTGAACCGGGAAGAAAACGGGAGGGGGTTGGTCTCGGTCGGGATGATCGGCTGGTCGAGCTCGTCCTTGAGCGGGATGAGATGGACGGGTGTCGTCCTGTTCCCATCCCACTTCTGCGGCTGCTGCTGTTGCTGCGCGGCCAAGGGCAGCAGTAGCAAGCAGAAAAAACCAAGCAGAGGGAGACGATGGGTCGACGAAGAGAACGGGAAAGGTTTCGTGCGTCCTTCGTTCCTCTTTTTTACTTGCCCTCCTAGAAAATGCAGCGAGGGCGGGTGGCACGGCGCCAGTCCCCGCAACGCCCGCAGCGGAAGGGGTTCCCCACGGGGGGATGGGTGAAGCGAGGACGGACGGGGACGCGCCGTGACAGGACCCGCCTGAGGCTGACGTTTTCGCATCTTCATGCTTTGAACTGCTCGGAACGGAAGACACTCAAGCCGCGGCTCCCGACCACATCGTTGACGCGGAGCACCGCCACGGCGCTCTCGAAGGCCATTTCGGCGGGGCAGCTCAGCGGCGTACCCTGCCGCACGGCGCCGAAGAAATTTTCCAGGTGGGGCTGATGGGGAGGCTTGGCCAGTTCGACGGGGAGCGGCCAGCGCCCCGCCTCTGCCGTGACCCGTACGTCGAGGATGATGTTCCTGGTATCGACCTTCTGGATGGGCTGGGTCTCGGTGAGTAGCAGGCCGTCCTTGACCAGCGAATCCCACTCCGGCGCATGGGCTTCGCGCATGGCCCAGTTGCCCCTCTGGGGGACTTCGGAAATGACCAGCGAGCCGTTGTCGCCCATGAAAGTCTCATAGAAACCGCCGTGCTTTGTCGTTGTCTGGACCTGGTAGAAGGCGCGGGCTTTGCCCTCCGGAGTCGCAAACTCATAAATCGCCATGACGTTGTCGTACCATTCCCGTTCTTTGTAGTAATCCAGCCCCCCGCTGGCCACGACCGTGCTCGGGTTGACCCCGAAGGCCCAGCCGAAGAGATCGATCTGGTGCGAGCCGAGGTCGACCATCGGGCCGCCGCCGAACTTCCGGTACCAGCGCCAGTTCCGGAGCTCGAGCATGGAGCTGTAGCCGTATCTTTCCAGGGTTTCCTGCGAAATCGTGTATTTCTTCGGCCAGCCGACCATGTCGCTCTTGGAGCGGTTCCATTGCGCATAAGCGAGGGAGACGCGGCCGAGGATCTTTTTCCCCCGGATGAGGCGGTTGATGGCGTGGACATAGCGCGGGTTGCTGCGGCGTTGGTGCCCGATCTGAAGAAGCTTCCCGGTCCGGCGCGCGGCGAGCACCATGCTCCGGGCTTTTTCGAGGGAATTCGACATCTCCTTCTCGCAGTAAACGTGGAGGCCGGCCTGGAGGCAGGCGTTGGCCTGCTCGGCGTGGACCCAGTCCGGGGTGGCGACAATGGCGGCGTCGAGGTCCTTCTCTTTGGCCAGGAGATCCCGATAGTCTTCATAGACTGTTGTGGGCTGCCCGTACTTGTTGAGATAGCCGCTGGCGTATTGGCGGCTGTATTCCCAGATGTCGCAGACAGTGACGATCCGGACGCCGGGGATGCGCAGGCAGGACTCCAGCAAAACCCGGCCTTGCTCGCCGCAGCCGATCAAAGCAATTCGGAGATCATCCGGCTGGGGAGCCGGCAGGCGGTCTTTGGGCGGAGGGGCTGAGGGGGGCTGCTCCTGCGGCGGCTCCTGGCTCAGGCCGCGGCCGGCGATGGCGGCGCCCAGGCCGACGGCGGTCGTCGACTTGATGAAGTCGCGGCGGGACAGACCGAGATTTTCATTCCCGGCTTTTTTTCCAGAGGTTGCCGCATTCATTTCCCGAAGTCCTTGTCGAACGCAATTGTGGAGGGGGCAAAGTTGATTGAGCGGACGAAGTCGCAGGCTTCCCTGGCCCCGTATTCCCGGTCCATGCCGTTGTCTTCCCATTCCACCGACAGCGGGCCCGTATAGCCGATGCTGTTGAGCGCGCGGATGATCTCCTCGAAGGAGACATCGCCGTGGCCGGGGGAACGGAAATTCCAGCCTCGCCGCGGGTCGCCGAAGGGCAGATGCGAACCCAGGATGCCGGCTTTCCCATCCAGGGTAACCCCGGCGTCCTTCACGTGGACGTGGTAGATGCGGTCGGCGAACTCGCGGATGAAGAGGTGCGGCTCGATCCCTTGCCAGACGAGGTGGCTCGGGTCGAAGTTGAACCCCAGGGCCGGCCGGTGGCCGAACTTGGCCAGCAGGCGGTCGGCGGTGTAGAGGTCGAAGGCGATCTCGGTGGGGTGGACCTCCAAGGCAAATTTCAGGCCGTAGCGGTCGAACTCGTCCAGGATGGGCGTCCAGAGTTTAAGGATCTTGGTGAAGGCGGCCTCGATCATCTCCTCGGTCGTCGGCGGAAACGAATACCAGGCATGCCAGACGGGTGAGCCCATGAACCCGTTGACGACGGAGCAGCCCATCGCCTTGGCGGCCCGGGCCGTGATCATCATTTCGTCAATAGCCCACTGGCGGAGCTTCTGGGGCTTTCCCTTGACTCTGTCGGGGGCGAAGACGTTCAGCCGCGGATCATAGTTGTCGCCGACGCACTGGCCGGCGAGATGGGCGCCCAGGGCCCAGCACCCCAAATTGTGCTTTTTGAGAACCCGCTTTTTCTCCTCGACATAGGCTTTGTCCCGCGCCGCCTTACGGACGTTCATGTGGTCGCCCCAGCAGGCGATCTCCAGGCCGTCGTAGCCCCATTGGGAAGCCTTCTTGCAGACTTCCTCGAAGGGAAGGTCGGCCCACTGTCCCGTGAACAATGTCACCGGTCTTGCCATCTTCTCCTCCTAAAAATCAACCCAAACGGCTCCCTTATTGGAGCTTTCGACGCATCTTTCGATAAACCGGACACCCCGGACGCCGTCCTCAACGCCTGGGAAATCGAGGTCGTCGCCGCCGATCGGCTGACCGGACTTACGCTTGCCCAGGGCCGTCAGGTAGGTGTTGTAAATATTGGCGAAAGCTTCGAAATAGCCCTCGGGATGGCCGGAGGGGATGCGGCTCAGGGCCTGGGCGCGGGGGGACATTTTATCCCGGCCGCGAGAGATGAATTCCGTAGGTTTGTCGATGTAAGAAACCTTCAGGTAGTTCGGGCTCTCTTGGGCCCACTCCAGTCCGGCTTTGGTGCCGTAGATCCGGATGCGCAGGCCGTTATCGTGGCCGACGGCGATCTGGGAACTCCAGTAGATTCCCTTGGCTCCGCCCTTAAAATTGACCAGGATCGAAGCATTGTCATCCAGGGGACGGCCTTCCCCGAAATGGTCGAGGCGGGCGAGAAGGGATTGGATCTCGAGGCCCGTCACGTAGGAGACCATGTGCTCGATGTGGCTTCCGATGTCGCCGACACAGTTCGAGGCGCCGGCCAGCTTCGGGTCGGTGCGCCAGGCGGCCTGCTTTTGGCCGGTCTCCTCAAGCCGGGTGGCCAGCCAGTCCTGGGGGTATTCGCCGCTGACGAAACGGACTTCGCCGAGCTCTCCTGTCTTCACCATGTCGCGCATGTGTTTGACGAGGGGATAGCCGCTGTAGGCATAGGTCACGCCGAAAAAGTTGCGGTTCTTCCAGGCAAGCACGGCGAGTTCATCGGCATCGCGAAGGGATGTCGTCAAGGGCTTGTCGCAGACGACCTGGATCCCGTTCTCGACGGCCAGCTTGGCGGCGGGAAAATGGGTGCTGTTGGGGGTCGCGATGACGACGAAGTCGATCTTGTCAGCGCGCGCGGCTTCTTTCCGGAGCATCTCTTCGAAGGACTTGTAAAGGCGCGATTTGTCGATACCCCACGCTTCGCCGGTTGCCAAGGTGTTATCGTAGGACTGGGAGAAGCAGCCGGCCACCAGCCGGGCCTTCCCGTCCATCCCGATCGCCTTGCGGTGGACGTCACCGATGAAGGCGCCCGGGCCGCCTCCGATCATGCCGTAGGTAAGGGGGGCTGTCTTTCCGAGCGTCTCTTGGCCTTCGATCATCTCCAGACCTCCTTACCAGGGCTGCAGTTGGCAGGGGCCATCCCAAAACCGCAAAAACAGTACTCAAGATATATCATGGAAACTATGACGAAACAAGACGTTCCCCGATCTGGCGCTCCCGGGCTGAACCCACGTGAGGATACAGTCGCAATCGTGCCGGGTAATAAGATTCTATTCGTATTTCCACTGTTTGGTATCTTCGCCCGGGGGAGCGTTTTTCGTGATGTGGGCGGCCATTTCCTGAAGGAGCTTGAACGGCCAGGGGTCCACCCCCAAGCCGACAACCGTATGTCCCACTCTCGGCCGTCCCCATCGGAAGGTGCCGCCGTAGTAGGGGTTATTCGTGGATTCGAGGAATTTCTCCATGAGGTAGAGGGAGTCGTTCAGGTAGAAATTGTCCATGTCGCCGCAGAGGAAGTGCAGCTTGCCGACGAGTTTGGGGCCAAGCTCCTTCCAATTGTGCTCGAGATAGTAGCGCAGGTCGATATTGTGGTCGCGCCAGTACTTGACCATGTCGTGATTTATGGCCCCGGTCAAAAAATCATAGACCTGAACCGGGTACCCGTCTTCTCCCACCGGACCGAAGGCGGCGTTATAGGCATCGATGAATTCGCCCGAACGGCCTTTGTTTCCGAGCACGGCAAAAAACTGCGAGAGCTGCCGGACCGTGAGTTGCGGCTGTCCGCCGACGGACCGGGTGGAGATGCGCTCCGGCGTCAGCCAACGAAATCCCGCCGGCTGGAAGAGGTTGCCGTCCTCATAGAGATCGGCGCCGAAGACATTCCTGTAATCGACCCAGTCCGGACAGAAGCTCCAGGCGCCGCCGAAGAAGTCCGGATGGTAAATCTGTTGGGCGGCGGCTATCCAGCCTCCTGTTGAGCCGCCGGTCATCACCCGGGCATAGGGCTCGCGGATGATCCTGAAGCTTTCCTCAATCTGGGGGATGAGCTCCTTGAGGATGGCATCGTCATAGGGCCCCTGATTGGGGGAATTGACGGCATAGGAATCATCGTAAAAAGGAGTGGGGTGCTGCAGCGTGACAACGATGAAGCGCGGAGTGTCCTTGGCCATCCAGCCCTCCCAGATGTACTTCGCGGCTTCATAGGCTGACAGCTTGGCTTGGTTCGCTTCCTTGCCCGGGTCCTTGGGTTCCTCATCGGGAAACCCGAAAGGCCGTTTCTCGAAGAAATGGCCGCGGTAATAGAGCACGGGATAATGGGCCTTCGGATGCTCATCATATCCCTTCGGCAACAAGACATGCGCGCCCAGATACATATCTACGCCCCAGAAATCCGAAAGAAGCTGGCTTTTGATTTTGATCCTCTTGACATAGGTAGAGTCAGGCTCCGGCGCGATCGGCGGAATTCTTTTTGTCAGTTCCAGCTCCAACTTGAAGGACGAATCCGCCTCGAGGCGGATCTTTTTCGGTTCGCTGATCAGGTTTCCGGGAGAGAGATGGAACTGCTGACCCTCCCAGTCGTCCATGGGGAGCCAAAGGGTATGCCCGTGGGCCGGCGTCACCTTTGTGTATGCGTGAAGGACGGCCTGAACATGGTATTCTCCTGCCGGAAGATCGCTGAGGCCTGAGAACGGATATCCCAGGACATCTTCGCCGATCGTCACTTTCTGGCCGGGCTTTAGCGCGTCGACGTCTTGGCCGAAAAACGGGCAGTAATCGAGACCGGTTTCCTCCGGCGATCCACTCCGCGGAGAGTTAAAATAATAAGCGCCAAGAAAGGGCATGACCAGGCGCGGCTCAACGTCGGACCGGTCGGTGAACAAAAGGTACAGGCGTCCGGTTTCAGCCTCGCTTTGAAGAGCCGGGCTGATCCGGATATCAACGCTTCTTTGGGCCTGCCTCTGGCAACTTAGAGAAAGGCAGAGAAGAATTACCAAAGGAATTAGGGCTAGCCGCTTTTTCATGATATTTCTCCATTTTCGACCATGGCGCCGGCCCCGCCCTGTCTTTCCAGGCCTTCCCAGGTGTCGAAACCGGCAAGAAATCCGGCCATTCCGGTGTCCTGAAGGGCGGCGTCCAAGACCGTCCGGTCGTCCAGCGTGAGGTATCGAGCCGGCCAGGATTTGGAGATCATGGCCTGAGCCAGAGTGGATTTTCCGACCTGCCTGGCGCCGGTCAGAAGAACGACGGGAAAATGCTGGAGAGATTCGGCTAGCGGGCCTTGGAGAAATCTTCGTAGCACGGATAATATTTATCCATGAAATGGATAATTTGGCAAGTCCCGCGCGACCCGTTCAGTTTCTAAGATCCGCTGAGGAATGGGGAGAAAGGAGCTTCTCAGCCCCGAATGGGCCGAGAGGATTCTCTCCTGCCAGCATACCGGATTCAACGTTCACAGCCGGGTCCGGGCCAGGACAAAGAGAGAAGCAGAGCGGGTGGGAAAATACATGATCAGACCGTTGCTCCCTCGGGAGCGGCTCTCCCTGGATGAACGGGAATTCCTTGTCCTTGACTTCGATCCGCGACTGAATTTATTATTTTTTCATGATGGGGAGGACCGTGGGCGAGCTGAGAGGGAGAGAAAATGCTTCGCCAAAAAACGGAGAGTCTTATCCCTTTAAAATGATATCCAGATTATTGGCCGTTTTCCTCGCCCTGAGCGTTTCAGCCTGCGACATTAGGTCCCGGGATGTGAACGGAAAAGTCCGCCAAATTCCCGTCCCGGAAAAAACGGACGACGGCTGGGATGTGGCTTCGCTCGACAGCGTCGGAATGGATCCGGAAGATTTCATCCGATTAATGGACCGGCTGGATCGGACCAGCGAACATCGGATCCACGGCATCCTCGTCGTCAGAAACAGTCAACTTGTCTTTGAGAAATACTATCCCGGCCCCAAATTCAACCTGGGTCAATACACCGGAGGGACCGGCTACGGCCGGGATGATTTGCACGTGCTGTGTTCGGCCACGAAGAGCGTCTCCTCGGCCCTCCTGGGGATCGCCTTGGATAAGGGTTTTATCCAATCGACCGAACAGAAGGTCAAAGATTTTTTCCCGGAACATGCCGACTTGTTCCTTCAGGAGCCGGCCAAAGGCAACCTCACGGTCAAGCACCTTCTGACGATGACTTCCGGATTGACCTATGATGACGAGTCGCTTCCGTATACCAACCCGAACAACGACATGTATAGGTTTTTTACGGCCGACGACCCGATCAGATTTTTGCTGGCCAAGCCGCTATTCGCCGAACCGGGAACCGTTTTCGATTACGACAACTGCAACACCAACATCTTCGGTCAAATCATCCGCAAGGCGGCGAATAAGAGGCTGGACGTGTTCGCCAAGGAATACCTGTTCGATAAAATCGGTGTCACTCGACAAGAATGGCAGCCGGTCCGGAACGACGTCGTGCTCTGTTCGGGCGATTTGCATCTGCGACCCAGGGACATGGCCAAGTTCGGTCAGCTTTTCCTGAACAGGGGGGAGTGGAACGGGGAACGGATCATTTCTTCCGCTTGGTGTGATCTTTCGACGGCGGCCGTTCTCAATCCCAATAGCTACACCGCACAATTCCCGTGGGCGGATGGGTATGGGTATCATTGGTGGCACAAGACGTTTGTCCGCCCTGCTGGAAATCAGGCCGCCCATTTTGCCTTCGGCTGGGGCGGACAGATGATCATGATCGTTCCGGACCTGAGCCTGGTGATCGTCACGACGGCGGGAAATTGGTTTGATGCCGAGAAAATCTCTCCCTTCTCGATCGTGTCGGACTATATCTTCCCCTCCCTAAATCGATAAAATATGGCGAAAATATGGTAATTTGGTTTTTTGCACTGCTGTGCGTAGTCGCATATTCACGTTCTAAATATAAGAAGCTGCTTTTCTGCTGCGCCGGCTTGACAAGCATTCATGGCACCGCTCTTGCCTCACGGTATCGTGGGGAATGATAAATCGGCTGTCGATCCGGCCCATCGACTAGTGTGCGGTCGAGCGCCATGATGAAAGCGCTCTATTTGTGCGCGGCGTTATCCATCAGATTCACGGCCGTCTCATAATCCGGCTCGCCGAGGACGAGAATCGCCCGGCTATCGCCGGAGCTGAACAGGAACCAGCGGCCGGCGGCGTTCTTTCCGCTGAGCGCACCGTCCCTGACCGAGACGTCCTCGAGATATTCCGAAAAGAGCCGGAGCGCTTCCTCGGCCAGGCCCGGGACAGAGCCGCTCAAAATGACGATGACGAGTTTCCTTTTTGAGGTCCCATACCTGGCCGAGACGGCGACCGTGCCTTCCCCGAAGCCCCAAAAATCGCGGTCGAGAAGGGGAGATTCCCCCACGGCGGCAAGCTTTCCCCGGATGTAGCGTTCGCTTCCTTGGATGCGCCCGGCAGAGGGGAGCAAAGAGAGCTCCTGAGGAAGCGCCGAAGCGGCCCCGATCTTTTTCGAAGCGGCGGCGGCGAAGGATTCGATCTCCTCCTCGGTTGCTCCTACTCCGGTGATGTTGATATAGAAGTTCCCTTTCGCCAGGGCCGCTTGGGAAGCGGTCAGCCAGTGGACGGCTTCAACTTCAGGCGAGATGCGTTCATCGCCTTCCCTTTTGAGGGAGAAAACACCGAAGGCATCCGCCGGAGAGGCCATGCGGTAGACCTCGAAGACAATCTCTTTTTCCGCCGCGGGGCCTGCGCTCCCCGCATACCGAATGACGGACAGCGCCTCGAACCCATATTGGAGGAAGAGTTCCGCGCCGCCGTCAATATACCCGTAGAGTCCGTCCTTTTTGTAAATCTCGGGCGGCCCGGCCGTTTTCCAGGTGCCGATTTCGAGGCGGCAGAGTTTAGGCGCCGCCTCTTGTACCGGGGACAGACCAAGATAGGAAAGCGCAACACCAAGCGCAAGAAACTGCAACACTCTGTCCCTCAGGGCAGCCGGCTGGCCTCCCTCATGCGAGGTCCATATCTTTGATCTTGATCTTTCCGAGGTCGGCGACACCGAGCCCGAGCCCGGCCGCCAGGTCGAGAAAAGCCCGGCGCTTTTTGTCCTCGAGCTGCTGGATCTCCCGCTTCATCCTTTCCTTGACGATGAACTCGTGGCCGACGGCGTCAACCGCCACCGGGTCGGTGCCGAAAAGCATCAGGTTGGCGTCCCAGATATAGCGGGCATCGGCGCCGGGTCCGCCCTCATAACAGGCCTGGAGTCCGTCTACGATGTTGAGCACCACTTTGTCCCTGAGGGCGGGGAAAGCGCAGGGCTCGGCCACCGACTTCATCCAGAGCTTGTGGAGCCTTGAGGTGTTGCTCAGCGCCCCGTAGGAGAGGTTTTTCAGGCAGAGGGTGACCGTCGCGCCGGCGTTTTTGAGGATGGGGACGTTGATGACTTTGGTCGTCCGCCGGGTCAGAATCTTGGTGAAATAGGACTCCTTGCCCTCGTTGATCATGTAGGGGAGCGTTTCTTTGTCGTACTTGTCCTCGACGTCGGCGAAATAGAACGGCGCTTCGCGGTCGATGTTGTCTTTGCTCCAGAGCTCGCCCTTGTCGTCGTAGAAATCGCCGTTCGGCCCGTGCATCTCCGTTCCCAGGACCTCTATTCCGGGGAAGCGTTCGGCGGTGAACCCGGCCTCTTGAAGCTGGAAGAGGCGGCGGTCCCAGATGATGATGTTTTTCTTGGGGAGCCCCGCCTTGAGAAGTCCGTCGATGATGCCCTCGACCACCTCGGGTTTGGTCGAGAGGAGCTTCTCCCCGATGGGGTTGACCTTGATGCCGACGATGTCCGAGGGAGAGACGAACTGGAGCCAGGCGAAGCGGACGTCTTTCTCGCCGCTGAGCTCGAGAAGGCCCTTCTCAACAGCCGCCTTGATCTTGGACGGATCGAGCTTCCCCCCGGATGAGGCGGTCCCCGTGGAAACGCGGACGACCTGCCCGGGGTAGCGGCCGGGGAGGGAGGTCTTGGTGCGGGGGATCTTCATCGCTTCCGCGATATTGGTCGGGATATCCGGGGGAACGGGGGTCGGCTTGGGCTTGTGGTCATCGACCTTTTCCTGGCCCGAAAGACGGCGGTGGAGGGCCAAGCCGGCGAGCGATGCCGCCGAGACCGAGAAGAATTTCCGGCGGGTGAGGCCGGCGACAGACAAACGGCTGTCTTCTTCTCTTGTTGAGAACAGCTTTGATTTCATAGTCAGGCTCCTTTGAGGGATGAATTCCTCAGTATATGGGGCAGAGAGGAAAAGTCAAACGGCTGGAGACCGGTGACTCCAGCGCAATAGGGGTGTTGTAGAAAATTGACTTCTCTTTTTCTCTTTGATATAGGTTGAACAACGGTTGTTGGGATAGGAAGGGAAAATGAAGAGATCGATTTTGATTGTTTCTGCAGCGGTCTTGGCGGCCTTTATCGCTATTCAAGCGGAAACCCTCTCCAAAAACCAGGCTGAGAATGCTGAGCAGGAGATCATCGAATTGGAGAAACATTGGGGGGCTGCCGAAGTCAGTCGAGATGTTGCGTTCTTTGACAGAATATTAGCGCCCGAGTACAAGTTCACCACACCCGAAGGGGTTGTCTGGACAAGGGCCCAGTATCTCGAAAACCTGAAGTCGGGCGATTTGGCCGTCATATCTTCTACCCTCGAGGAAATCCAGGTCGATGTTTATGGAGATGTGGCCGTGTGTTTTGGACGGGCCACAAGCAAAGCGCAGCTGAAAGGCAAGGACATCAGCAGTCAGTACCGATTCACGGATACCTGGATCAGGCGGGCCGGGTGCTGGCAATGTGTGGCTGACCACAGTTCGGAGATAGCCCAGAGATAAGCAACATCCGAAGAACATCTTGTAAAGGAGGGCGGCATGAAGAGGATATTGTTGACGATGACGGCTTTGGGACTTTTCTTTTTCGCACCCGCGGCTCAATCCGACTGGAACCCGGTCAAAAGGCTGACCTGGAGTCCCGGAGAAGCCTGCTTCCCGGCCGTAGCCGTGGATTCAGCCGAAAACGTCCATGTCGTTTGGGAAGATTCTGCTCCCGGGAACATCGATATTTATTATGCGAATAGTACGGACGGAGGCACGACCTGGAGCACGGCCAAAAGTCTGACCTCGACTCCGGACAGCTCATATGCTCCGGCCATCGCCGCCGATTCGAGCGACACTCTCCACGTCGTCTGGGGCGAATACGTACCCGGCATTGAGATCTATTACACGAGAAGCACGGATGGAGGCGGGTCCTGGAGCCAGCCCAAGAGGATGACTTGGACTTCATGGTGGTCCGGGAATGCGAAGATCGCCATATCGCCGGATGACGGCATCCACGTTGTCTGGGAAGAAAGCCTACCTGGAAATAGTGAAGTCTATTACAAACGAAGCACGGATGGAGGCACGACCTGGATGACGACCAAGCGGCTGACCTGGACTTCGGGCTATTCCCGGAATCCGGCCGTCGTAGCGGGCAATTCGGTGCATGTTCTCTGGTCGGATAGTACCCCGGGCAATTCCGAGATTTATTACAGGCGAAGCACGGATGGGGGCGCGACCTGGGAGGCAGTTAAAAGGCTGACTTGGACCCCCGAGGACTCCTACGTGCCGGACGCCGCTCTGGATTCAAGCGGCAGGCTCCATGTCGTCTGGAAGGATGTGATAGCGGGCAGCGATGAGATCTTCCATAAGAGGAGCACGGATGGAGGCACAAGCTGGAGTGCCGTGAAACGACTAACCTGGACGGCGCTCGATTCCAATGCCCCGGCCATCGCCGGGGATTCCGATGACAACCTCCGACTCGTCTGGCACGACAGCACTCCCGGGAATTATGAAATCTATTACAAGAGCGGCGCGGGCGGAGTCACGGCCTGGAGCCCGTCTCAAAGGGTGACCTGGACTTCGGGCGAATCAGTCTGGCCGGCCCTGGCCATTGACGCAATAAACCAAATCCATCTCGTCTGGCAGGATGATACTTCCGGCGACAGCGAGATCTATTACCGGAAAGGGAATTAGCCAGAAAGCGGCCCGTCCGGACCGGTAACGGGGCTATTCATTCCGCCACTCCTCGATAAACCGGGCCGCCGCCGCGACGAAACCCTCGAGTTCCTTCCGGCCCCGCTCGGCCGTCGCCGTCTTGATGTCGCCCGTCGTGACCGCGCCGGTATTGGTCATTTCCCGGGTGCTCGTCTTCTTGCCGGTTTCGAGAGGACGGAACCACATGCTTCCCCAGACCGCGGCGAACACGGGGTCGGTTTTCGCCTTCTCCATGAACTGGCGCATCGCCGGCGGAAACGTCAGGACGGGATTTTCCACCTTGGACAGGTCGACGAGGCTCCCGAAGAGATAGAGCGCCCAGCTCGTCTCTGATACGCCGGCGTGGGCGTCGATGGCAATGGGCGGATAGAGAGGTTCCTTCGGCGGGACGTAGACTCTCTCCATGTCGAGAGCCGTGGCCTGGGTCGTCTGATTGATTTTATGGATGATTTTGGCGACCGATTCCGTGTTTCCGCCGTGGCCGTTGTAGAGGAGGACCTTGCGGAAACCGTGTTGGATGAGGCTGAGCGCTGTTTCATAGACGACCGCTTCGAAGGTCTCGGGAGTGAGGGTGATCGTTCCGGGGAAACCCAGGTGATGGGTGGACAATCCCGCCAAAACCACGGGCGCGACCACGGCCTCGGACTTCTGGGCGACGAGCAGGCAGGTCTCGAGGGCCCCGTAAAAATCCGTGCCCAGAGGGAGGTGCTTAGCGTGCTGCTCGATCGACCCGACCGGGATGATGACGACGTCGGTCCGTTTGAGGGCCTCCTCGACCTCGAGCCAGGTCATGTGCGCCAGGTAGTTTCTGACCTTCTTCTCGGTGAACAGAGGGTTCGCATTGACGTCCTGAGCCGATGCTGCGAGGCTCGACCCGAGGCCGACGGCAAGGGCAAGAAAGACGCAATAAGCGAGCGACTGATCCGATTTAGGTTCTCTCATTTTGCCTCCGATATCTTTTTTTGCGCAGGGATTCCTTTCTGTGGACTTACCTCTTTGGGCACTCTGCCAAAAAAATCCATTTCTCTTCGTCCTCCGGCGCCAAGGGAACGGAATTTTCCTGCAATCCCGGAAAGGAATACTAAGTCCGGTGCTTATTCGGAGTCAAGCACGACCGGGAAGGGAGGATGAGGCGACTCAGCCGGGGACCCGTCCGCCGGAAACGGGATCTGGTTAAGGGTGAGACGCCTCCTAAATATAAGAAGCTGCTTTTCTGCTGCGCCGGCTTGACAAGCATTCATGGCACCGCTCTTACCTCACGGTATCGGGGGGAATGATAAATCGGGGCGTTTTCGGATGTCGAATTGATCTGAGAGGAAAGTACAGGGCTGGGGAAACCGCGGACAGGCTCAGCCGGCTATGCCGACGGAGACAGGAAACGCCTGGCCCCGGCGTTTGCGGTTGTGGCCGTTATCACGCTGATCATATCTGTCGGCTACTGGAATATCATCTTCTGATTCTAAGGCCGCCGCGGCGGCCGAACTCAGGAATTGCCTCCGGGTGATGATCATGGGAGCACCTCACTCGAACGATTGGGAACGAGGGGCCGTATTATTGATGAGAAGGTGGAGGAAGTCAACCGATTTGCACCCGGTATCGACTGGCGGGCGATCATCCGCCGGGCGCTCGAAAGCCGAGGCCTCTCCTTTGCTCCTCTCAAATTACGCGGATATTTTCTTGACTCCCGTCCAGGGCCGGTAATATCATCATCTCATGATGATAATCTGGGAGTTCTGAAGAAGGCCGCCGGCCGCCTTTTCGACTCTATGGCGGCGGCAAGGGTGAGAAAAAGAAGGGGCGAACCGCTGAAGAAAGGAGGCTCTCTGTGAGATTGTCCACGGTTTTTTTCCTGGTTCTTATGGCTGGCGCTTTTTCAGCTTGTGGTCCTTCTGAAGAAAAGGCAGAAGAAGCGACAGTTTACGACCTTGTGCTTTCCGACGGGCGGATCCTGGACGGCTGCGGCAACCCCTGGTTCGGGGGCGACTTGGCCATCTTGAATGGCCGGATCGCCGCCATCGCTCCGCCCGGCACCCTGCGGGGAAAACAAATAGTTGATGTCGCCGGGCGCTTTGTCTCGCCGGGCTTCATCGACATCCACACCCATTCTGACCTGTCCATCATGATCAACCGGCGGGGGGAGAGCGCCGCCCGTCAAGGAGCCACCACCCATGTCATCGGGAACTGCGGGTCCTCACCGGCGCCGCTGACGGACGTCCGCCTGGCCGAAATACGAGCGGATTCGGGTTCCGCTTCGGACCGGCCTGGGGTCAGCTGGAAGTGGCGGACGTTCAACGAATATCTGGACGCCCTGCAGACCGGCGGGGTTGGGATCAACATCGTACCGCTCGTCGGACATGGAGCCCTGCGCATCGCCGCCAGGGGAGGGGGAGAAGGGGCGGCGACCATAGCCGAGCTCGACCAGATGAAAGCTCTTCTGGATGAAACCATGCGGGCGGGGGCGTTCGGCATGTCCACCGGCCTGGTCTACCCGCCGGGGTGCTACGCCAATACCGATGAGATCATCGCCTTGGCGAAGGTGCTCGCTCCTTATCACGGATTGTATGCCACCCACGTCCGCGGCGAGCGGGAGACCATCCTCCTGGCGGTCGAGGAAGCCATCCGCATCGGGCGGGAAGCCGGCGTCCCTGTTCAGATCTCCCACAATGCCCCCAAGTTCGGTGCTCCGTGCGATGCGAACGGCAATCTCAAACTCGTGGATGAGGCGCGCCGCCGAGGACAGGACGTGACGGTGGATAACGATGTGCACACCGACCTTGCGCCCTCACTCACCGGCGGATTGCCCCAGGAGATCCAATCCTTATCCGATGCCGATACAGCGGCCCTGCTCCGAGACCCGGCCAAGCGCTCGGCCATCCGCCAGGAAATCGTCGCCGACCAGAAACCGGCTTTCGGCCCGGTGGGTCTCCTCAAGCACGGGCAGTGGCAGCGCATCACTATGTTCTACGCTCCCAAAAGCCCGGAAGTGGTCGGCCAAACGATCCAGAGCATCGCCAGAGAGCGCGGCCAGGACCCCTTCGATACATACTTTGATTTGATCATCGCCAACGGCCATCAGGCCGAGGCGATCTTTGATTATATCGATGAGGCCAATATCCGCATCCTTCTCCAGCACCCGGCCGTGATGATCTCGTCTGATGGAGAGGCGCTGTCGCTCTCCGGCGTCCTGAATAACCCGCCGCCCTATTCGCCCTGCAGCTACGGCGAATTCCCCGGTGTTCTCGAGCGCTATGTGCGGGAGAAGCCGGTGCTCACCCTCCAGGAAGCCATCCGCAAGATGACCTCCTTCCCGGCGCAGCGGCTGGGGCTTTTCGACCGCGGGGTGCTGCGGCCCGGAGCCTGGGCCGATATCGTTGTCTTCGACCTCGACCGCGTCCGCGACCGGGCTACCAACCTCTATCCGCATACCTATCCCTTCGAGAATTACCCGCACCAATATCCTGAGGGGATCGATTATGTGTTTGTGAACGGCGTCAAGGTGGTCGACGGGAAAGAGCACACCGGCGCGTTGCCCGGGATGGTGCTCAGGCGCAGATAAGAACAGGCATCGAAGCGTCCGGCCTGTCAGAAGCGCTGAGCGGTCGGCCGAGCTGGGCCCCCGCCGGTGAGGAGGTCGAAGGAGGGCTCCCCGCGCGCCGGGGCCGAGAAAGGATGAGGGGACATGAAGCTTTGGGTCGGGGCGAGCGGCTACAGCTACAAGGAGTGGAAGGGGAGTTTCTATCCCCAGGATATACCGGAAAAGGATATGCTGGCGGTCTATGCTCGGAAATATAAGAAGCTGCTTTTCTGCTGCGCCGGCTTGACAAGCATTCATGGCACCGCTCTTACCTCACGGTATCGGGGGGAATGATAAATCGGGGCGTTTTCGGATGTCGAATTGATCTGAGAGGAAAGTACAGGGCTGGGGAAACCGCGGACAGGCTCAAAAGCGACGGAAATCCGGTAAGGCAGATTCAGGGCGTGATAAAATAAGCATATGAAAAACAAAACAAACTGGCTTGCCTATAATGATTTGGCCTGGACCGATCAGATAATTTCTGGGCCCGATGATTATGCGGAAGAGACTGAGTTGTTGGTCAAAGCACTCTTAGATCATTCATCCGGTGAGATTAGGACTATTCTTCATCTCGGTTGTGGTGCCGGCTTTAGCGATTACATCTTCAAGAGGCATTTTAATGTGACCGGCGTGGATATCAGCACTGGCATGCTTGACATTGCCCGAAAAGTGAACCCGGAAATCATCTATCAACTTGGCGATATGAGAAATATCGAACTGGGGGAGTGTTTCGATGCCGTGGTCATTCCTGATTCCATTGATTATATGAGGACGGAAGATGAACTATTTGACGCCATGAAGACGGCTAAAAAGCATCTGAAACCCGGTGGAAAGCTTCTGATTGTAACGCATCCCGCGGAAAGCTTTATTCGGAACAACTTTGTCTATATGGGCTCGAATAAAGAAGTTGAAATCACTCTTTTTGAAAACAACTATATCCCGGATTCTTCGGAATCAGGTTACGAAGCGACATTGATCTACCTGATCAGACGCCAAGGCAAACTGGAAATACATACCGACCGTCATTTCCTGGGTCTTTTTAAGTTGCCGAGATGGCTTGATATTTTCAACAGGGCGGGTTTTGAAAACCTTGTTCAAATCAACATGGACCACACCTACGATCGTTTTATTTTGGGTGAGGGGAGATATTCGCAGTTGGTATTTATCTGTGGCAAACCCCAACATAATACCGGTAGCGCCAATCGTTGATGCTGAAAATGAGGTTGAGGGCACGAGCCCATGGGTAGGCGAAAACCGCCGCTTGGAGTTCTCCAAGTCATACGATTTCACGCTGCCTCAATAGCCGGCGGCGGAGAATCAGACGCTCC
>CAYGXD010000064.1:0-18326 GCA_964353705.1 uncultured Eubacteriales bacterium
AACCCCCGACCCGCTGATTACAAATCAGCCGCTCTACCAACTGAGCTACGCTGGCGCAAAAAACATTTCTAAAAAACATATATACGGCGCGTCCCGCCTCAAGGAAAAGAGAAAGGTTGAAGCAGATTGGTGAATATACTTTCTCTTAACCGGCTCTAATGAATGGCTTGTAATTAAGATAAAAAGAGAAATTAAATCTCTACGCGCATTATACTAGAGGAAACCCCTTTTTTTGTCAAGTGAGCCTGTATCTTTTCTTGGAACTTTTCACAACCTATTCATCCCTTCAGTTTAAATTGACAAGGCATATGGTCCCTGTTATGATTTGGCCTCTCTCGAGGAATCCGCAATGATCGAAAGATACACCCGGCCCGAAATGGGGGGCGTTTGGTCCGACGAGAACAGATACCGCAAATGGCTGGACGTCGAACTGGCTGTCTGCGAGGCCTGGGCCGAACTCGGGCGGATCCCGGCCGGATCCCTTCAGAGGATCAAGGAAAAGGCCGCCTTTTCGGTCTCCCGGATTGAGGAGATCGAGCGGACCGTCAAACACGACGTCATCGCCTTTCTTGAAGCGGTGGGTGAGCACGTCGGCGAGGACGCCCATTATATCCACATGGGACTGACTTCCTACGATGTCGTCGACACCGCCCTGTCGCTCGTCCTCAAGGAGTCGTTGCACAAGGTCCTCCGGGATCTCGTTGTGCTTAAGGGTGTCATCAGGGAACAAGCCGTCCGCCACAAGAACACGATCATCATGGGCCGGACACACGGGGTCCACGCCGAGCCGATCACCTTCGGAGTCAAGCTCCTCGTCTGGTACGAGGAAATCAGCCGGCATGAGGTCCGTCTCGAACGGGCCCTCGAGGCTATCAGCGTCGGCCGCATCTCCGGCTCCGTCGGGACATACATCCACGTGGATCCGAGGGTGGAAGAAATCGCCCTCCGGCGCTTGGGACTCGCGCCGGCCCGGGTCTCTACCCAGGTGTTGCAGCGCGACCGCCACGCCGAAGTCCTCTTCGCCCTGGCGCTCGTCGGGGCAAGCCTGGACAAGTTCGCGGTTGAACTCCGACACCTCCAGAAGACCGAAGTCCTGGAGCTCGAAGAGCCTTTCACCAAAGGCCAAAAGGGTTCGTCCTCCATGCCTCACAAGAAGAATCCGGTGCGCGCCGAAAGGATCTCCGGCCTCTCCCGCATCCTTCGCGGAAACCTCCTCGTCGCCCTCGAGAACATCCCCCTCTGGCACGAACGCGACATCTCACACTCTTCGGCCGAGCGGGTGGTCTTCCCGGACTCCTTCATCCTGGCCGATTACCTTCTTTCCGAGGCCATGGACATCCTCGGGGGCTGGGTCGTTCACGAAGACCGGATGAGACAGAACATCGAAGCGACCAAGGGGCTCATCTTCAGTCAGCGCGTGCTTCTCGCCCTGACCGAAAAGAACGTCCCGCGTCCGCACGCCTACGAGCTCGTCCAGCGTTCCAGCCTTTGTGTCTGGACCGGGAATCTCGGTCTTAAGGAGCTCCTGCTGGCGGACCCGGACGTCCTGGCCGTCCTCTCACCGCGAGAGATCGAGGCCTGTTTCACACTCGATACCTACCTCGAAAAAATCGATTATATCTTTGAAAGGGTGCTCGGACATGCGAGTTAGAATCCTCGTTTCCTTCAAAGAGAGCGTCCTCGACCCCCAGGGGCAGACGGTGAAGAACGCCCTGCTTACCCTCGGCTACGGGTTCGTCAAGGATGTCCGGCAGGGCAAGGTCTTCGAGCTCGCCCTTGACGGGATTTCCGAACAGGATGCCCGCCGCGCCATCCCGGAGCTCGCGGACAAGGTCCTGGCCAATCCGATCATCGAGAAGTTCACCTGGGAAATTCTGGAAAACGAAAAGAAGGTTTGACCCCTTGAAGTTCGGCGTCGTCATCTTCCCCGGTTCAAACTGCGATCGTGACACTTTCTTTGCCCTCCGGGATGTGCTTCATCAGGAAACGGCCTTCCTCTGGCACAAGGACCATGACCTCCATGGCGTCGACTGCGTCGTCCTTCCCGGAGGCTTCTCCTATGGGGATTACCTCAGGTCCGGGGCCATCGCCCGGTTTTCGCCGCTCATGCAGGAAGTCCGCGAATTTGCCGACCGGGGCGGCCTGGTCCTCGGGATCTGCAACGGATTCCAAGTGCTCCTCGAGCTGGGGCTGCTTCCGGGGGCGATGCTCCGGAACAAGAACCTCAAGTTTCTCTGCCAGTATGTCCATCTTCGGGTCGAGAACGCGGACACGCGGTTCACCCGGCGCGTCCCGCGCGGCCGGGTTCTCTGCATCCCGATCGCCCATTTCGACGGGAATTATTTCGCTCCTCCGGAGACGCTCAGGGAAATTGAAGCCCAGAGCCAGGTCGTCTTCCGCTACGTCAACGAGAAGGGCGAGGCGACGCCAGCCGCCAACGTCAACGGCTCGGCGGCCGGCATAGCCGGCCTGGTCAATAAACGCGGCAATGTCCTGGGGATGATGCCGCATCCCGAAAGAGCCTCAGAGTCCCTGCTCGGCTCCGAAGACGGCCGGCTGATCTTCGAATCCTTGGTTCACAAATGATCGATCCCAAGCTTCTTTCCGAGCATAACCTGACAGCCGAGGAATACGAGCGGATCGTCTCCCTCATCGGCCGGGAGCCCAACATCACCGAGCTCGGCATCTTCTCCCTTATGTGGTCGGAACACTGCAGCTACAAGAGCTCCAAAGCCTACCTGAAAAAGCTCCCCACCAAGGGGAAGCGCGTCATCCAGGGGCCTGGAGAGAACGCCGGGATCATCGACATCGGCGGCGGCCTGGCCGTCGTCTTCAAGATCGAGTCCCACAACCATCCCTCTTTCATCGAGCCGTTCCAGGGAGCGGCAACCGGCGTCGGCGGGATCCTGCGGGACATCTTCACTATGGGCGCGCGGCCGATCGCCCTCCTGGATTCGCTCCGGTTCGGCCCTCTCGACCACCCCCGGAACAGGGCGATCATGGACGGGGTTGTCGCCGGGATATCCTCCTACGGCAACTCCATCGGCGTTCCCACGGTCGGGGGGGAAGTCTACTTCCACGATATCTACTCCAAAAACCCCCTCGTCAACGTCTTCTGCCTCGGGCTGGTGGAAAAAGAGAAGATCTTCTATGCCAAGGCCGAGGGCGTCGGCAACCCGGTCCTCTATGTCGGGTCAAAGACGGGCCGGGACGGCATCCACGGCGCCACCATGGCCTCGGCCGAATTCGGAAAGGAGACGGAAAAGAAGAGGCCGAACGTCCAGGTGGGCGATCCGTTCAAAGAGAAACTCCTCCTGGAAGCCTGTCTTGAGGTCATGGAGAAAGGCCTGATCGTCGGCATCCAGGACATGGGAGCAGCCGGCTTGACCTGCTCGACGGTGGAGATGCCCGCCAAGTCGGGGACAGGCATCTCCATCAACCTCGACGTCGTCCCCCAGCGGGAAGAGGGGATGACTCCCTACGAGATCATGCTCTCGGAATCTCAGGAGAGGATGCTCCTCGTAGCCCGAAAGGAGAATGTGGCCGAGGTCCAAAAGGTCTTTGCCAAATGGGACCTGGATGCGGTCGATATCGGCGAGGTCACGGCCGGCCGCAACCTCCGGGTGAGCTTCCGTGGTGAGACGGTCGTGGATGTGCCGGTGGACGCCGTCGTCAACCTGTGCCCTGTGTACCGCCGGCCCAGCCGTAAACCCGCCAACCTCAGGTCTCTCCAGAAACTGGTCCTTCCTCCCCCGGCCGAAGATCTCGGCTCGGTCCTTCTCCGGATCATCGCGTCGCCGACCATGGCGGATAAGGAATGGGTATTCCGGCAATACGACCACATGGTCCAGACAAACACTGTCCTCCTGCCCGGAGCGGACGCTGCGGTCCTCCGGATAAAGGGCCAGAAGAGGGCACTGGCCATGACCCTGGATGGAAATGCCCTCTATTGTTATCTCGATCCCCGCGCCGGCGGGGTCATAGCTGTCGCCGAAGCCTGCCGAAACCTGGCCTGCGTCGGCGCCCGGCCGATCGGTGTCACCAACTGCCTTAACTTCGGCAATCCCGAAAAGCCGGAGGTCATGTGGCAGTTCAAGAAGACCATCGAGGGCATGGCCGAAGCCTGCCGGTCCTTCGACATCCCGGTCACGGGCGGAAACGTAAGCTTCTACAACGACACCGAGGGACTTTCGATCCATCCGACGCCGGTTCTCGGCATCGTCGGGCTCGTCGAGGACGCGGACCGGATCATCGGTCCTGGGTTCAGGCGGGAAGGGGACGCGGTTGTCCTCCTGGGCGAGAACAGAGAAGAACTCGGAGCGTCAGAGTACCTCCGGATAGCGCACGGCCTGGAAAAGGGCCGGCCTCCCGGGATCGATCTGGAAAGGGAGAAAGCCGTCCAGGAGGTCTCGATAGAAGCGATCGGCCGAGGCCTTGTCCGGTCGGCCCACGACCTCTCCGAAGGCGGCCTGGCCGTTTGCGTTTCCGAAGCGTGCATCATCGACCGCCCGGGCACAGGTTGCGTCATCGACCTTGAGGATGACATCCGGCCTGATGCGCTGCTTTTCGGCGAGGCCCAATCCCGGATCCTGCTCAGCACGTCCGTCGACCTCCTGCCCGAGCTGCTCGGCCTGGCCGCAAAGAGGGGTGTCCCCGCCAGAGTGATCGGCCAAACGGGAGGAAAAGAGATGGTCATCCGACAGAGCGGCCGCGAAGTTGTTCGCCTCACCCTCCAGCGTCTGTTTGAGGCCTGGAAAAACTCGCTCCCGGAAGCCCTCTCGGTCCGGTAAAACGTGCGCGCACCCAGCCTGAAAAGCGGATTGACGGTCGCTGTTGCAGGTATCCTTCTCCTCCTCCTCCCTGCACCCTCAAGCGGGATCGAGATCCAGATGAGGCTTTCATCCGGCTTGTGGCGGATGAAATTGGACGAGGTCAATACCGCCCTGGCGGGCTGGGAGGAGTGGCAGAAGAGATCGGCCGATCTTGACCCCAACACGGAGTTCATCAGCGGAGACCCCGGACGCCTCCGGCTCGGAGTCGATTTCGAAGCCGAACTCGTCCTCACTTTTTCCCGCTGGGTCAAGCTCGGCCTGAGCGCCGGATATGGGCATATTTCTCTCGATGAGAACGCGACGCTCTTGACGATTGAACAAGCCGGGATCTTGTACGAACGAGCCCGTCCGACCAAGGTAAGCGCCTATCCGTTCCTGGTTTCCGGCTACTTCAACATCCCTCTCGGCCAGAAATTCAGCGTGTATCTCCGGGCCGGCGTGGGCGCGATCCAGGCCACGTATGTAGCCAGGGAAGCGCAGAAGAAGGCCACGGACACCCGCTTCACCTATATTGCCTATGATAGTGCCAAGGCTAGACGGCCGACCTATCTCGGCGGGCTCGGCCTGAGCTACTCTTTCGACGAGTCGCTGGGTTTCTTTATCGAAGCCGCTGTCCGCTCCGCCCGCATTGCCGGATTGACCGGGGAGAACCTCCTGGCCCAAAATGGGGCTCTTTATGCCTATGAAGAATACGTACCCTCGGGCCGCTTCTGGCGGCCGACGATGCACGTCCGCCCGGAAGCGCCCAGCGCCGGCAATTTCCGCAACGTTCGCGAGGCGACGGTTGATTTCAGCGGCTATTCGATTAAAATGGGTTTGATTTTGAAATTCTAAAACTCTCAAGCGAGGGTCAAGCCATGGCGGATGAAATCTTCGTCAGTCCCAAAAAGAGGGGAAGGATCGCCGTGTTTCTCTCCGGACGCGGTTCCAATTTCCGGGCCATCCTGGAGGCCGCAGACGCGGGGAAGATCAACGCCTCGATCGCCCTCGTTTTCAGCAACGTCGAATCGGCTCCGGGGTTGCTCTTCGCCCGCGAGCGGGGGTTGGAGTCGCTCTATCTCAACCCGAAGCTCTTCGCCAACCGGGAGGAGTACGACAAGGAAGCCGTCCGGCAGGTCCGCAAGCGGGACGTGGACCTCGTCTGCCTGGCCGGATATATGCGGATCCTGACTCCCTTTTTCTGCCGTGAATTCAAGAACCGCTGCATGAATATCCATCCGGCCCTTCTCCCCTCTTTCCCCGGGCTTCATGTTCAGCAAAAGGCCATCGACTGGGGTGTCAAGTACGCGGGGGCGACCGTCCATTTCGTGGCCGAAGAGGTGGATATGGGACCGATCATCATTCAGGCGGCCGTACCGGTCCTCCAGGACGATACGGAGGAAACCCTGGCCGCCCGGATCCTGGTCGAGGAGCACAAAATCTATCCCGAAGCCGTCCGTCTCTTCTTCGAAGGCTGGCTGGAGGTCCGGGGAAGACGAGTCTTCATAAAGGAAACATGATCAAGGCCGTCGAGGAGCAGCTGGATTACCTCCGGAAAGGATGTGTCGACCTCATCCAGGAGGACGAGCTCCGGGCCAAGATCGCGCGCTCTCTTCGCGAGAAGAAGCCCCTCACGGTAAAAGTGGGGTTCGACCCCACCGCCCCGGACATCCATCTCGGCCATACCGTCCTTCTCCGGAAGATGAGGCATTTTCAGGACCTTGGCCACGATGTCATTTTCCTCATCGGCGACTTCACCGGCCTTATCGGCGACCCCTCGGGGCGGTCGGCGACGCGGCCGGCCATGACCCATGACGAGATCCTGAAAAACGCCGAGACTTACAAGGCCCAGATCTATAAGATCCTCAGCCGGGAAAAGACCATCATTGACTTCAATTCCCGCTGGCTGGGAAAGCTCTCCAGCTTCGAGATCATCCACCTCACCGCCAAGTACACCGTCGCCCGGCTGCTGGAGCGGGATGATTTCAGCAAGCGCCTGAAGGAAGGCATCCCGATCTCGGTCCACGAGATCCTCTATCCCCTGATGCAGGCCTATGACTCCGTGGCGCTGCGGGCGGACGTGGAGCTCGGGGGCACGGATCAAAAATTCAACCTGCTTGTGGGCCGCGATATCCAGCGGGAGTTCTCGCAGGAGCCGCAGGTGGTTTTGACGATGCCTCTTCTCGAGGGACTCGACGGCGTCGAGAAGATGAGCAAGTCATTGGGCAATTATGTCGGCATCAACGAGCCGGCTAAGGAGATCTTCGGCAAGATCATGTCCACGAGCGACCCGCTCATGTACCGCTATTATGAGCTCCTGACCGATGTGCCCCAGTCCCGGATAGACGCCTGGAAACGGGAGGCGGCGGAAGGCAAGCTCAACCCCCGCGACCTAAAGGCTGACCTGGCCAAGTCCATCATCCGGGATTTCTGGAGCCACAAGGAAGCCGAGGAGGCCGCCGAAGAGTTCGACCGGATCCATAAGAACAAGGAAACGCCAGCGGACCTGAGGGTCCAAGAGATCGGGGCCTCGGTTGCGGCCGAACCCGGCCAATCCGCGGTAACAGGTGCTTCCGTTGATCTCCGCCATACACGCCCCCTGCTTGATATCATGATGGAGTTAAAGATGTTCCCGTCGCGCGGCGAGGCCAAAAGGGTTATTCAGCAAGGTGGGGTCTATATTGACGGCCAAAGAATCGATGATATCAGCTACCGGGTAGACGTCACGGACATGCGCGAGCATGTGCTGAAGGTCGGGAAGAGAAAGTTCTACAAATTTATCGTGAAGTAGTTCTGGCTGGTTTGAATCCCGTCCCCTACTTGAGGTATTGCGGCGGCGAGAGTTTCGGTGGTTGGCCAAAAACTTTTTCATACAGAGTGGGGTATCGGTCCTTGCCTCCAAGAAGCAAGCAGCTCAAGGGCATCTCCTTTCGGGCCAGGTTGGACATAAGGCCGGCGATTTCGCGAATCTCCCATTGGGCGGTGGGGTCTTCCCGCAGCCGGGAGATGTGATAGAGCTCCCGGATGTTCACCTTAAGGAGGACGCGGCGGCGATGAGCGTTCGTCAGCAGGTAGGCAGCTGCCGGGCCGGCCTTGGGCAGGAGTGTGCCATATGTTTCGTCGGTCCGGCCGATGAGCTCCCGAAACTCACGGCCGGCCCCGACGGCCTCGATCGAAGGCGGAGCCGTCACGCCAAGGGCGGGGTCGTAGTCCTGGGCCGTCAGGGTGGCCATCCGGTGGCGCTTGAGCTGAGCGAAACAGGAGGACGAGATGGTGAGCGAAAAGGTCAGGTCGGCGTACTCGAACTCCCGCGGCGGAAAATCATGGAACTCCATGTGCCGCAGCGCCGCCTTGATGACCTTGATCTTTTCGGCCGGCGTGAGCCAGCGAACCCTCTTCAGACAAAGACCATAAGACATGGCGGTCGACGTATGGAGGAGCGCCGCCAGTATCCTGTCGTCCCCGTCCGGCGTCGCCTCGGTCAAGCTCACCGGCTCCTCCCCTGCCGATTGACGGAGCGTACTTTTTTCCCCGCCTCCTCCCCTTTCCGGAAACAGAGACCGGACGGTCTCCTTGAGCTCCTCGCCGGTGCGGGCATCAAAGTCGGTCGCCTCGACGAAAAGGATGATCGAAGGGGCTACTTCTCTGGCCAGAGCCGCGATCCGGCCCCCCAGTTCCCGGAGCTCGACCAGTTTCTTGGCGGCGAAACGACGGACGACGAGCTCCAGGTTCCGGGCGTTGAGGGTCAGGCCGACCTGGCCTTCGGTAGCCAGACTGACTACGTACCGGGCGTCTTCCTTGGCCCAGCCCTCAAGCGCCGAATGGTTCTTGGGGTTCTCGGCCAACTCCTTATATATATTAAATATGTATGGCCTCAGCTTTTCATGGAGATCGTGATACAGGGCGTTCTGGGCCCGGACGGTCTTCAGGAAGATCCGTTCCAGGCCGGCCTTCCGGACCTCTTCAGGTATGACGAAGTCGTCCCCCAGCTTGATATACCGTTGGGATTTCTCGGTGTAAGAACAGAGGCGGAACTTCTCAATCTCTTCGAGGGCGAGGCGGCTGACCCCGATGATGTCAAAGTTGAATATGGCGTGTTCGGCGACCGAATGGTGCCCCATCTTGAATATGATGGCCTGGTTGGAGCGGCGCGCTCGTTCGACTTCTTTCCGGGCCGCGGCCCGAAGCTCGTCGGCCGGCCGGGGATCGCGCGAGATCCGGGCATAAGAAGCCGACAGCGTCTCCGGCGTCACGTCGTCGCGAGCCGGAGAATTCCGCTTCAGCTCTTCGATGACTTCGCTATCGACATTATAGCCGGCCAGGACGACTCTCATTCCGGACCTACCATAAGAGCCGGGGAAAAAAATGTCAACCCGCCGGGAGGCCGGAGGGGATCCTGAAACTCATCATTGTTTGAAAGGCGCGCAGGATATAAAATAAAAGGTGACTCCAGTAAGAAATTAACCTGGACCGATGAAGAACAAGGAAATTGCCGCACTCTTCTCCCGCATCGCCGACGCCCTGGAAATCAAGGGCGAAATCAACTTCAAAGTCCTGGCCTACCGGAAGGCGGCCGCCGTCCTGGAGGACTTGGGAGACGATATTGAGTCGCTGGCCGCTGAGAAGAAGCTTCAGACCGTCCCCGGGATCGGAAGCGGGATCGCCGCCAAGATCGAGGAATACCTGAAGACCGGCAGGATGAAGAAATATAAAGAGGCTCTCTCGGGAATCCCCGAAGGCCTCCTCGATCTACTGGAAGTCCAGAACCTCGGCGCCAAAACCGTTCGGCTGGCCCACAAGGAGCTGGGCATCAGGAATCTGGAGGACTTGAAAAAGGCCATCCGCGACGGCTCGCTGGCCGCGCTCCGCGGGATGGGCGAAAAAAGGGTGGACAACATCCGCAAGGGCATCGAGAGCCACGAGAAAGCGCAGGAGCGTATCCCGATCTACATCGCCCTGACCATAGCCGAAGACGTCGTGGCCTTCCTGAAGAATGCATCCGGGATCAAGCGCATTTCGGTGGCGGGGTCGCTCCGCCGGATGAGAGAGACGGTCGGGGACATCGACATCCTGGCCAGCGGCAAAGACGGCGCCGCAATCATCCGCCATCTGGCCTCCTATCCGAAGGTCCGGAGAGTACTGGCCGAGGGAACGACCAAGGGGTCTTTCGTGGTCGCCTCCGATTTTGGGGACAGACAAGTGGATTTGAGGATCGTCGATGACGGCGCGTACGGGACCGCTCTTCAGTATTTCACCGGATCGAAGGCCCACAGCATCAAGCTCCGCGGGATGGCCAAGGAAAAGGGACTCAAGATTTCGGAGTACGGGGTTTTTCGCGGTGACAAGAAAATCGCCGGCCGGGATGAGGAGGAAGTCTACGCCGCCCTGGGCCTTCCTTTGTTCCCTCCCGAGATGCGTGAGGACCGCGGCGAGATCGAGCTGGCGCTCGAAGGCCGGCTGCCGGAGGTCGTCGATTACGGCGATATCCGGGGCGACCTCCATGTCCATTCGGACTGGAGCGACGGGCATGTCCCCCTTTCCCAACTGGCCGAGCTGGGCCGCAACCAGGACTACAGCTATCTCGCCGTCTGCGATCACAGCCGGGCGGCTGCCTACGCCGGCGGTCTGACGCCCGACCGCGTCCGCCGGCAGATAAAGGAGATCGCCGCCCTCAATAAAAAGCAGAAGGGCGTCCGCCTCCTAACTGGGACCGAAGTCGATATCCTGGCGGACGGCACTCTCGACCTGCCCGATGAGATCCTCGCCCAACTCGACGTGGTCGTTGGTTCCATCCATTCCGGCTTCAAGAAGAACGTCACCGCCCGGATGCTCAAGGCCATGGAGAATCCCCACCTCGACATCATCGGCCACCCATCGGGACGGCTGATATCGGGCCGCGAAGGTTACGACGTCGACCTGGAGGCGGTGCTCCGCGGGGCCCGCCGGATGGGCAAGGTCCTGGAGCTCAACGCCTACTTTGACCGGCTCGACCTCAACGAGTTCTATCTCAAGAAAGCCAAGGACCTTGGCGTCACCATTTCGCTCGGCACGGACACCCATTCCGCCGGCGGGCTGGGGATGATGCGCTTCGGCGTCGGGATTGCCCGCCGCGCCTGGCTGGGAAAAAAGGACATCCTCAATTGCCTGAGCCTGGAGAAGCTCAAGAGAAAGCTGAAATAGCGGGAGGCGATTGCACTCTTTAGGCTATTGGTGTATCTTTCTCGTTCTGAAAGGAGATGTTCATGATGAGTATCGCCGGACAATCGGTCAAGAAGCTGCTGGGTTATGCCATCCGCGCGGAAATCGACGCCAACCGGATCTATACCAAGATGGCGGACCGGGTGAAAAACACCCTGCTCAAGGAAAAATTCCTGCTCCTGGCGTTTGAGGAAAAGAAACACAGGGAAATCATCCTTCGTCTGTTCGCCTCGATGTGGGGCGCGGAAAAGCCGGAGATCCCCAAGGCTGTCGACAAACGTCTGCTTCCCGCGGTCTCGATCAAACCGTCTTCCGGCCTGGTCGATGTCCTGGGCCAGACCATGGAAGCGGAGAAGTCCGCCCGGGAGTTCTATGCATTCCTGGCCAAGAAGATCCAGGCGCCAAACAGGCAGATGCTGATGTACCTGAGCAAAGTCGAGAACAGTCACTACCTCATGCTGCGGAGCGAGTACATCCTGGCCCTGCAGTTCGAGGATTACGCCGAGAAGGACGTCGACAAGGTCATCACCTGACCTAGTGTCCCGTCCCGTAAATTCCTTGCCAAAGTCCCTCGGTCTGGACGGGACACTAGCTCAACCCTTCATCACTCCGACCGGAACGACCCGGGCCACCATACGGCCGATGCCGATCTCGTGGGAGACCCTGACGACTTCGTCCACATCCTTGTAGGCGGCCGACGCTTCCTCGGCGACCCCTTTCCAGCTCGTTGACTGGAGCTCGATCCCCTTTTTGAGGAGCTCGTCCCGGATTTGCTCTCCCCGGAAGCGCCGCAGCGCCTCGTGGCGGGACATGAGGCGTCCCGCTCCGTGGGCGGTCGAACTGAAACTGAGTTCTTCGGCGCCGGACGTCCCGGCAAGAAGATAGGAAGCCGTTCCCATGCTCCCCGGGATGATGACCGGCTGGCCTTTCGCCCTGTAAGCCTCGGGGATCTCCTCTCTTCCCGGGCCGAAGCTCCGCGTCGCCCCCTTGCGGTGGACGCAGAGCTCCCTCGTTTTTCCGTCGATCAAATGTTTCTCGATCTTGGCCACGTTGTGGCAGACATCGTAAACCTGCCTCATCCCCTTGGCACTTCCCATGACTTTGGCAAAGACATCGCGCACCCAATGGGCGATCATCTGGCGGTTGGCGAAGGCATAATTCACCGCAGCGCACATGGATTCATAATACTCCCGGCCGAGCGGCGAGCGGATAGGCGCGTTGATCAGCTCCCGGTCGGGCAGGCCCTTGGTCCCGAACTTATTCTCCATCAGCTCGATGTAGTCGGAAGCCACTTGATGCCCCAGCCCCCGGCTGCCGCAGTGGATCATCACCGTGATCTGGCCCTCGGCGACGATGCCGAAGGCCCGGGCCAGGCCCTGATCATAAATGTGGGAGACTTTCTGAATTTCCAGAAAATGGTTCCCCGCACCCAGCGTCCCGAGCTGGGGGATGCCCCGTTCCAGGGCGCGGTCGGAGATATGAGCGGTGTCGGCGTCCTTCATGCGACCGTTCTCCTCGGTCATTAAAAGGTCATCCGGGGTCCCGTAGCCGTTTTCCACGGCCCACTCGGCGCCCCGGGTCAGGACGTCCTTGAGGACTTTCCGGCTCAGCTTGGTGATGCCCCCCTTTCCGACTCCGGCGGGTACCTCCTTGAAGATTTCCAGCAGCAGCTCTTTCCGTCTGCGGACTATGTCCTGTTCCGTGAAGTCCGTCCGCATCAGCCGGACACCGCAATTGATGTCGTAACCGACCCCGCCGGGAGAGATGATCCCTTCATCCATGTCGAAGGCCGCCACTCCGCCGATCGGGAAGCCATAGCCCTGATGGCCGTCCGGCATGACATAGGACATCCGCTGGATGCCGGGCAGGCAGGCGACGTTTTGGGCCTGCTGGAGGGTCATGTCCTTCTTAACGCTTTCGAGCAGGCGCGGCGAGGCATAGACCAGCGCCGGCACCCTCATCTCTCCATGTTTCGGGATCTCCCAGATGAATTCGCTTTTCCTCAGAAGTTCCATAAGCATCCTCTCAGATGTCGACGACCACCTGGACGGTGACGGGTGGGCCCGTGTCGATCCTCATTTCATTGTAGGTGACCGCCTTGACCTCGCCAAAAACGGCGTACTTTTCCGGCGTGTCATCGCCCCGGAAGACCGCCCGGAGGCGGAAGCCGCCGTTTTCCTTGTCGATGGTCAGATCATCCACACCGGCCGCCAGGAATCTACGGGTCTCAAAGATATAGATGATCTCGCCGAGGAACCGGACGAGCAGCTGTTCCAAGTCCCGGCCCCGGACGTCCAAGGGATGGTCGAGCCTTCTCTCGACCTCGGCCGGGTCCCACATCAAGGAAACGACGGCCAGGGCAGCGTTGACAAAGGCTTCCTCCAGCGTGCCGCCGTAGGCCTGGAACTTGGCGTCGGACGTATGATCGAGGAAGCGGAATTTTTCGGCCACCTTATTTTTTCTCCCCTAAGTCTATTCTAGCAGAAAGTCCCCTGGACACGAACCCGATTAAGACGAATGTCAGCTTCTCCGAACAGGCCTACGGGGACGAGCCGTGATAGGAACCCATCTCAAATCTGGGTCATCACGGAAATGCAGATAATGTCTCGGGGCAATCCTGACGACTTGTCTTTATTCCAAAGCCTGCCGGCAGTCCGCGATGATGTCCTCTATGTCCTCGACGCCCACCGAGAAGCGGACCATCTGGGGAAGGATCTTCGCCTGGGCCAGCTCCTCGTCGCTCTGCCAGGCGTGGGAGGCGATGACGGGCAGGCTGACCAGCGTCTCCACACCGCCCAGGCTGGTCGCGTTTAGACAGACCTCCAGGCGATCGACGAAAGCCATAGCGTCGGACTTATTCCCCCGTATGACCACGGTCACGATCCCCCCGAAGCCGGACATTTGTTTCTTGGCTGTATCGTGGAAAGGATCGTCCGGCAGCCCAGGATAATGAACCTTCTCGATCCTCTCATGTCCCTGGAAGAAGCGGGCCAGGGCGAGAGCATTGGTGTTCTGGCGTTCGATCCTGATGCAAAGTGTCTTCAGACTCCGGAGGAGGAGAAACGACGAGAACGGGGAAAGGACGGGGCCGTACTGGTAGATCCGCTCGTGGCACTCGTGGATGAACTTTTTGGTTCCCGCGATAACGCCCGCCAGAACGTCGGAATGACCGCCGAGATATTTCGTCGCGCTGTGGACGACCGCATCCACGCCGAGAGGGACCGGCCGCTGGTTGATCGGTGTAGCGAAGGTGTTGTCCACCATCGTCATCAGACCGAACCGCCGGGCCTCCTCGACGACACGGGCGATATCGACGATTTGAAGGTTGGGGTTGGTGGGTGTTTCAAAATAGACGAGGCGGGACTTGGGACCGACATAGGGTTTGAGGTCGTAGAGCCCCTCGACTCCGGCGACGAACTTGACCTGGACCCCGTGTCCTTCGGGGAGCGAATGACGGAGGAAATTCAGGGTCTGGCCGTAAAGGGTGGGCAGAGCGATTACCTCCTCACCGGGGCGGACGGCGGAGAGAATGGCGGTTGTGATCGCTGCCATTCCCGACCCGCAGACCAGGGCGTCCTCGGCCCCCTCGAGGAGCGCCAGGCGACGGTTGAGCTGGTCCTCAGTGGGGTTGCCGTCCCGCATGTAGATGTGCTGCTTCCGCTCCCCTCTCTTCATATAGCCCTCGATGGCATCCGAACTGGGGAAGATATAGGTTGAAGAGTGGTAGATCGGAAAGGACACGGGCTCGCTCTTGCCGCGGTGGCTCTCATCGCCATGGATGGCCAGGGTCGCCAGCTTGTATCTCGTGGTCATGGTATCTCCTTTGTCAATTCTAACGGCGTTCGATGGGCATGATGAGGCAGTTGGGACCGCCCGTCCCCTTGGCGAATTCGGAGAGGTCGAGAACGTGGGCGAGGACTCCATTTCTTTCGGCCGCTTCAATAAGAGGCAGGTTTGTCGCGGGGACGATAATCTCATCGGGCCCAAGACAGATGAAGTTCACATTATGGCTTTGGCAGGGCATAAGAACCGTCTGATAGCCTCTAAACAGACCCGCGTCAAAGACGTTGCGGCAGACGATTAGCTTGTCAGGACTGAGGATGCCCACTGCCTGGTCCAGATGAAGGTAGGCTTCCGGGAGCTCGACAACACGGACCTCGACTTCCATCTTATCGAAGAGAGCAGTCATCTGGCGGATCCCCTCCGCGTTGGTCCTTCGAGTCAGGCCGATAAAAGCGGCACTCCCGGCAAGGACCACGTCTCCTCCTTCGAGGGTCCCCGGGGGCTGGATCTCTCCTGCGCGCGGCTCGCCCAGTCGGTCGAGGGCGTCGCCCATCCAGCGGTCCTCCCCGACGCGCGTCGGGATGCCCATCGATGCTCGGATATATCCGTCCGGGGCGCCGACCGCCATGTCCCGGGTGAACACCGAGTTTGGGTGTCCCGGTAATTCACCGACATCGCTGACTTCGACCCCGCGCTTTGCCAGGAAGTCTCTCAGCGCGGCATGCTGGGCTTTGGCCAAATCCTTGTTCGCAATTTCCCGGATGTTATGGGCTTGCAGGTTATCGACGCAAAAGTATTCGGAACGCGGGGAACAAACGGCTACCTTGATCAGCCGGTCGCCCTCATTTTGCAGCATGCTCAGGACTCCTGATCCGATGTTTCGAAAAAATTGCGTGCTCGCGCCGCCGTTACGATCAGGGCTCCAGGTTCATCTTCCGCAGCAGGGCTTGGTAGGCCGGGAGAGACCGCAGGCGATCGTAGCTCGGCGACATCTTGATTGATGTCATGAGAATCGGATCATGCTCTTCGATGCCTCGTGCCATCCACTCAAGGGCTTCGTCGCGCTCTCCCAGACCACCGAGGACAAATACGAAAGCGCACGCGGGTACATAGGTCGACCGCCGTCGCGCCCTCAACTCCTCCAGGAGTTGTCGCGCCTCGGCGGTCCGGCCGGCGAGACCATAGACCTTGCCCAGATTTCCCACTGTTATCGCATTCCCCATGGAGAGCTCGTTCGCCTTCTCGGCAGCCGCTATGGCCTCGTCGAGCCGCCCTTCACGCGCATAGAGGAGCGAGAGGAACCAATGCGAGAAGAAGAAGGTCGGCTCCAGCCCGATCGTGTGCTGCAGTTGCGCGAGCGCCGGCTCGAATTGCCGTATGGCAAAAAGGAGATATCCCACCATCGAGTTGTAGAACGGATCTAGCGGATCCCGCTCCAGCCCACGCCGCATTTCGGTCAAAGCCTCATCCATCCGTCCCAGAGGGTACAGGAACCACATGGCGTAACACCAGGCATGGTTGTACCGGGCAGCTATCGAGGACGGATTCAACTCCTGGGCCCGGCGGAATTCGCGCTCGGCTCCGGGCCAATCGAACTCGCCGGCGCCCAGGACGGTCCCTAACGCGCTGTGGGCATCGGCGATCGTATCGTCGAGTCTGAGGGCCTCGAGCGCCGCCGACTTAGACCTTGGGAACGCCTCCCGCGGATCCATGGATCCCCAATAGGCGCTCCAGAAGCAGGATTCGGCCAGAACGACATGCGCCAGGGCGTAATTCGGGTCGACCGCGATGGCCTGCTCACAATACCTCCGGCCCGCATCGCGTCCTTCCTGCGTCATCTTCAAGATGTGATACCGGGCCTTCAGACAGAGGTCGTAGGCGGTGAGATTCTCCGTGTAGCGCTTGACGAGCGGACGGTCCCCCATCAGCCGCAGTCGCAGCTTCTCCACGATGGCCTGCGAGATTTCGTCCTGAATGGCGAAGATGTCCGTCATTTCCCGGTCGAAGCGCTGGCTCCACAGGTGGTACCCGTCGCTCGCCTTGACCAGCTGGGCCGTCACCCGAATTCGGCTGCCCGCCCGGCGCACACTCCCTTCCAGGATGTGCTCGACGTTGAGCCGGGCGCCGATCTCGCGCACGTCCGCCTCCTTTCCGCGGAAGACGAACGACGAGGTCCGCGCCATCACGCGCAGCCCCGTGACCTGCGTCAGGGCGTCGATGATATCCTCGGCCAACCCGTCGCTGAAGTATTCGTTCTCCTTGTCACCGCTCAGGTTGGCGAAAGGCAGCACCGCCAGCGATGGGATGTGCGATGACGTAGTGACGCCGTGAGCGGCCACTCGTCCGGACTCGCGCTCGCGCCGGAGCCGCGTCAGGTCGACCAGCAGATCCCGGGCTGACTGGTATCGCACCTCGCGGTCCTTCTCTAGCGCTTTGTTGATGATCCGTTCTAACTCGCCGGGCACGTCCGGGTTGAAGCGGACCGGAGACGTCGGAGCCTGATGGAGGATGCTGTCGACGACCGCCGCCGACGTATCCCCCCGGAAGGGAAGGCTGCCCGTCACCATCTCGTAGAGCACCACCCCCAGCGAGAATAAGTCCGTCCGCGCATCCAGATCCTTCCCAAGTGCCTGTTCCGGCGACATGTACGAGACTGTTCCAATGGCTGTGCCGGGGCTTGTCAGTTGTTCGGGGACCAGGTGGGGCGCCAGAAGAGTCGAGGATGTATCGGTAGCAGCCGTTCGTTCCGGGACCAGCTTGGCCAGCCCGAAATCGAGGATCTTGGCCTGCCCGCGCCCGGTGACGAAGATGTTAGCCGGTTTAATGTCCCGGTGGATGACCCCTCTGGCGTGCGCTGCCTCGAGTCCGTCGGCCACCTCGAGCGCCACCGTCAGAATCTCGTCGAGGCCCAGCCTCTTTCCGAGGATGCGCTGTCTCAGCGTCTGGCCCTCGAGAAGCTCCATGGCGATGAAATGCCGGCCTTCATGCTCGTCGATATCGTAGATAGTGCAGATGTGCGGGTGATTCAACGCCGAAGCCGCCTGGGCCTCCCGCTCGAATCTTTCCAGTGCCCGGCGGTCCTTGGACAGCGCTTCGGACAGAAACTTCAAGGCAACGGGGCGCTTGAGCCGGGTGTCCTCGGCCTTATAGACTACCCCCATGCCTCCGCCGCCCAGCTTCTCCAGGATCCGATAATGCGATACAGTCAGACCGATCATAATACCGCCGTCCTCAGGATCAGAATCATCCTTTCCCTTCACCAAAGAAGGATATCCCTGCCCCGGATAGGTGTCAAGGAGTTAGAACGACGACAAGGCCTTTGGCCTTCCTGAGCGCGAGCATGGGATCGGAGGCCAAATTTTCAAGGCAGCGATTCCGGCTCTTCGAAAAGGCGAACATAGGCTTCATAGCGGAAGCGGCGATTTCTCTTCTGCCCGGTGATCTCGTTGAGAACGCCATGTTTGGTCAGCTTCTGAACAAGCTGATTGGCCGCCGGGTTGCTTGTCCCCGTGATCGTCCGGACTTCTTTGACCG
>CAYGXD010000065.1:0-18315 GCA_964353705.1 uncultured Eubacteriales bacterium
GGCCAAGCTCGACGAGATGGTGACGCTCTGCGAAAAATACGACGCCATGTTCCTCGTCGACGATTCCCATTCCAGCGGATTCATCGGCAAGACGGGCCGGGGCACTCATGAGAAATGCGGCGTCATGGGAAAGATCGACATCATCACGACGACCTTCGGTAAGGCGCTCGGCGGGGCGTCCGGGGGCTGCGTATCCGGCCGGCGCGAGCTCGTCGAGATGTGCCGCCAGAGGGCCCGCCCGTATCTTTTCTCCAACACCATCGCGCCCGTTGTCGTCTCCGGCGTCCTCAAGGTCATGGAGATACTGAGCGCGAGCACGGAGCGGCGGGACAAGCTCGAGAAAAATGCCGCCTATTGGCGCAAAGGACTGACCGAGGCGGGTTTTGTCCTTAGGGAAGGGGACACGCCCATCATCCCCGTGATGCTTTTTAACGCCAAGCTCTCCCAGGACTTTTCCAAGGCCCTCTACGACGAGGGGATCTACGCGATCGGGTTCTTCTTCCCGGTCGTTCCCCAGGGTCAGGCCAGGATCCGGACGCAGATCTCGGCCGGCCATGAGATCGGGCACCTCGACCGGGCTCTCGATGCTTTCATCAAGGTGGGGAAGAAGTTCAACATCCTGGGCAAGACCAAGCAAGAAATCATCCAGATGTATGGGATGTAGGGGCGGGAAAGGTCCTCCAGCATCCCTTTCGCATAGGGTCCGCCTGCTGCGCCCCGCTTTTAGAGAAAGACGTTCAGTCAGGGATCTCCCTCTTTGACCGCAACCGGATTGACAAGCCGCTGACGGCGGTGTAATTGTAGAGTAGAGCAGTCTCCGATGATTTGTCCTGAATGCCAAGCCGATAACCGGCCCGACAGCCGTTTCTGCCACAAGTGCGCGACACCCCTTCAGATCGACAAGGGCGGACCGGTTGATCAAACCCTCACCCTTGAGTACTCACCGGCGGGGCTGCCCCGGGGAACGCTCTTTGCCGGGCGCTATGAGGTCATCGAAGAGCTGGGCTGGGGCGGGATGGGCCGCGTCTACAAGGTGTATGACCAGAAAATCGGGGAGGTCGTCGCTCTCAAGGTCATCCATCCGGAGATCAGTGTAAACGCCAAGGCGATCGACCGCTTCAGGAACGAACTCCGGTTCGCCCGGAAGATCGGGCACCGGCACGTCGGCCGGATGTTCGACCTCGGGGAGGATGGGGGCAAGTTCTATATCACCATGGAATATGTGGAGGGGGAAAACCTCAAGAGCTTCATCCGCCGGTCCGGACAGCTGGCCCCGAGGAAGGCGGTCAGCCTGGCCAGGCAAATCTGTGAAGGGCTGTCGGAGGCCCACCGGCTGGGCATCATCCACCGGGATCTGAAGCCCCAGAACATCATGATCGACCGGGAGGGCAGCGCCCGGATTATGGATTTTGGGGTCGCCCGCTTCACGGAAGCGGAAGGCCTTACCGGCTCGGGGGTCATGGTCGGAACACCCGAGTACATGTCGCCGGAGCAGGTCGAGACGACTGAAGTCGACAAGCGCGCCGATCTCTACGCCTTGGGCGTGATTCTCTATGAGATGGTCACCGGCCGGGTTCCCTTTGCGGGCGAGACGCCCCTCGCCGTCCTCATCAAGCACAAGCAGGAGCCGCCCAGGAATCCACAGGAGACGAATCCCCTTGTCTCGGAAGCTGTGACCAGGATCATCCTCAAGTGCCTGGCCAAGGAAAAGGAGGCTCGCTACCAGAGCGCGGAGGAGGTTCTCGAAGACCTGGCCGCCGTCGAAAGGGAGCTGCCTCAGGCCGAGAAAGCCGCCGTGACCGGTTCTTTTCGGGGGCTGAAGCGTTCCGCGAAGCCTTGGGTCTGGACGGCCATAGGGATAGCTGTGATCGCGGCTTTTGTTCTCATCTGGCAGCCGTTCTCGAGGAATGGACCAACGCTCAAGGTCGTGGATCAAGCCGGCCGGGTTAGGAGAATGGATGTGGCCAGACCCCCGGAGCCGCCTCCCGTTTCCGGGTCACATGCCGAACAGTCCGTGGGTCAGAAAACTGATGAATCGAGGGGCCTCCTCTCTTCCCTCAGCCCAGACTCCCTACGTAAACTGAGCCAAAAGGAGATCGAGTACCTCCTGGACTTTGAAAAGCAGATGAAGGTTATAAAGGGCGCGATACCCCAGGGCGCCGCTTTCGATGAGACCTGGGCAAACGCCTATGAGAAGGTCCGCGAAGGCAAGAGGCTCCATGAAGAAGGGCGGATCGAGGAAGCCCAGAAGAGCAATAAAGAGGGCCAGGACGAGATGCATAAGCTGCTCAGCATGGTCGCCCAACGAGATAAAGCTCTGGAGGCGAACGCTCTTTTGACCGAGATCAAGGGCCGGCTGAAGTCCATCCCGGGCATTGAAAATAATGTGCTTTACCGGGTGGCCGGCCGTCGTGAGCGGGACGCGGAGGGCGCTTTTACGGCCGGCGACTTTTCCGGAAGCCGAACTCTCTGTTCCGTCCTGGCGGAGGTCTTTCGTCTGAGCGGGCAATGTTCGGAGGCCGGTGCCTGCCTGAAGAGCTTGGCCCTTTTAGCTGCCGGAATGAGGGGCACGGCCGAAAACCCCGCCTCCGGAAGGATCGATCCCTGGCTGCTTGAAAAAGCCAAAGACTACGAGGACGCAGCTAGAAGCGCCCTGGTCCGGAATGACTACGAGGGCGCGGCCGAGCAGTATATCCAGGCCGCCTTCCTCTATCAAAAAATGATCGATCAAGGGGCCTAGCCGGCACGCACTGAGGACCGGCCGACCGCTAAATACACTCCGAAGGGGAGCCCATAGTGAGTACGACGCAAGCGGTCTTCTTTGCCCAATAAGGGAATGAGGAGGCGGAGATTTCTATCTCCTCCTCTATTTGCCCAGGATTAAAAGAAGAACCTCATTCCTACCCGCAAATACCTCGGCGCACTGACGGTCAGGGCTTTGCCGTAATTGTCGTACTGGACATTGTTCTCTACGGATGTCGGGACTCCGCGATTAAAGATATTAAAGGCATCGAACATCAGGCCGAGCCGCATCCTGTCGGTGAGCCTGAAGTCCTTCTCCAGCCTTATATCGAAGCTCATCTGAGTGGGGACTCTCTGAGCACCTCGGTCTTCCAGCCGAGTGGGAACTCGGCCGGCCGACCTGGGCGAGGTGACGTACTTTTCCCAGTTATAACCGCTCTGCACCAGGAACCTTGGGGTGAGAACAAAGCCATAAGGCAGAGCAATTGTTCCATAGACATTGAGGGCGTGGGGCGCGTCAAAGGGGAGATAGCCTTGGGCATAAATCTGGCGGTTGGGGTTTTCGAACCAGCGGCCGCCCCAAGCTCCCGTGCTGTCATCGTTGGAGTGGTTGCCCTTGGTCACGCTGTAGGTGTAGTCGGCATGGAACATCCAGCCGTCGGAAAACCTTTTGCTCAGGGAGATGGAGATTCCCGAGTACTTGTTCTTGGGAGTGACCAGTACGGACGGATAGGTCCCCGCTTCCGGGTTGGTGATTAGGTAGGCGTCGGAAGAGTCTGGATCTTTGTAGTAGACGTCTATAGTCTGCTCTTGACCGTTTGCATCCTCGAATGTCCAAGGGCCGTAGTCCCAGAGGGCGCCGGTATTCACGTGAGCGATAAAGTTTGTGTACTCGCGGTAGATATACGTCAGGGAGAGCACCATATCCTTCAGGAGCGTCCTTTCGAGGCCGAGTGTGAACTGGTCGGAGTGGGGGATTTTGATGTTCGGGTCCATCTTGTCGTTGGTGGCGTAGCTTTTTCTGAATACCTCGACCCAGGGCTGGTTTGCAGCGACCTCATAAATAACAGAATCACTTATCCCAGGAGTGGCCGAGTTGAAGTACCAGGTCTTGAACGATTCGTGGAACCGGCCATAGTGGGCTTTGAGCGCCGTTGTGTGATCGCCGAACACATCAAAGGTCAAGCCGAAACGGAATTCCAGCTGGTTCTTAGGCTTGAAATAGGCGTCATCCATGAGATCGGGAAGATACCCTCTCTGCATACTCCAGCGGACTCCGGGATTGATGGTCAGCCGGTCGCTGATCCTCCAGGAATCCTGGGCAAACCCGGAGAGCTTCCAGCCGTTCGATTGCATGTCATAGCTGTAGGTATAAGCCAGGGTCATGTACCGGTAATCATAGTAAATATAGCTGTATCCATAGTAGTTGTCGTAGTAGTAAAATCCGCCGGAGTAGCCTGTCCTGGAGTTCTCAAAGCCGCTGAGAAATTCGACGCCGAGTTTGAAATCATGAGAGCCCTTGATGAATTCCTCGGCGTGATTAGAGAGAGTGGCACTGGCTGTCCAGTGGGACGACTCGGACTCTCCCCATTCGTAGTAGTTTCCAGTGTACATTCCCGTGATGGCATCGTAGTGCTCAGAGACGTCCCTGCCGTTGTTCGGCCTCTGGTCGTACCAGCTGTAGTAGTACCCCAGTTTGACCTCGGCAAATGTATTCTGGGAGAACGTGTGCATCAAGTTGAGTCCCACGGGCAGTGAAGGTCCGACGTCATAATAAGTGGCGTCTTCCGCCCTGTCTATGCTCATGCCGCGGTTGTAGACCTGGAACTTTTCATAATAGACAAAGGCGGACAGCCGGTCGTTCGTGCCGAGCTGGAAGGTGAGCTTGCCGAAGCCCTTGGGGATCTGCGTGGACTCATTCCTGGTAAATTCCTTGTAATCATCGTCGGACTGGTTAAAACCGCCGGAAACATAGAACCAGACCTTGTCCTTCATGATGGCTCCGCCGAGGCCAAAATGAGCGTTAAAATACAAGTTGCGGGGCGGCGCCTCGAAGAGCGAAAACTCCGGTTTGCTTGTGTCGAAGTTTTCAGTGTTCCAACTCAAGGGAGCATATGAGACTTCGGCCATCCCGTCTAGGGTGTTGCCGCCAGTCTTGGTGACTAGGTTGAGGACGGCGCCGGTGAAACCGCCATACTCGGCGTTAGCTCCTGAGCCGGAGACCCGGGCTTCTTCGATCATGTTGATGTCAGGGTAGGCCCAGTCCTGGCCGCTGCCGATGAAGGTGAGAAGGCTCTGGCCGTCGAGCTGCCACTGGTTGCTGCTCCGCTCGGCCGCCCCCATGGCGCTCCGGTCTTTTATCCCGGGAGCCAAATTGATTAGGGCTGATGAGGCTCTCACGGCCCGCGTCTCGCCCCCGACGGTCTGGATCATCTGTTTGTCCAGGTTGGTGGCGTTGACCTGGGAATCCTTGACATCGACGAGAGGAGACATAGCCGTAACCGTAACTTCCTCTTCCAGTTTCCCGATCTTGAGGGCGAGGTCGACCGTGACCGTCTGGCCGACAAAAACCCTGATGTCTCCTCTCTTAAGCGTCGCAAAGCCGCTCATCGACGCTTCCAGGGTATAGGTGCCGCGGAGCAGGGCGACAAACCGGAATTTTCCGTCGGCCGCGGCCAGGCGGGTTTGCGTCCCTCCGATCAGGTCGGGCGACGAGATCTTGACTTCAGCTCCGGGAAGGGGATTGCCCTCCTCGTCGAGCACCTTGCCTTCGACGGCTCCTGTCGATCCGCTTTGGGCCAGGCAAAGTCCAGAGAGCAATAAGAGCATTGAGGCCAGAGCCACGCCGCAACGTAATCCTTTTTTCATTTTTCCCTCCTTTCTGGTTGAGCTCAATTGGCCATCCCTTTTAAAAATACTCTTTCCCGCAAACGGAATCGTCTTTTTCTGATTCCACCCCCTCTTCTCAATCTTTCCAAAACGATTCTTCCTGAACAAATTATCCCAGACCAGGCCTGCTGTCCAGCGCTATTTTTATTCACTTTCCCGGCCGGTTATGGTAGTCTTTTCCCTTTGTTTTTTAGCTGATGGACCCCCGGGATACGGAAGGTCCAAGGAGTGAGCGAACATGGCGAGAAAGAATCTTAAGATTTGGCAACTGGTCCTTGGCCTCATCCTCCTTGTCCCCGGCTTGAGCATCGGACAGGAGGAGGAACAAGAGCAGGCGCGGCTGGAGGGGAAAATCATGGACGTGGAAAAAAAGCCCCTGCCCGAAGTGGAGATCCAGTGCAAAAACCTGGGGACAAGCCAGGTGATAACGGCGAAATCGAACAAGAAAGGGGATTTTATCGTCCGGACCTTTTTTCCCGGGAAGTATCTCCTGACCGCCGCGAAAGAGGGGTATGTGACCCATAGCCTGGAAATCGAGCTCACCCCCGGCTCCGCTCAACGGCTGACCATCACCCTGGCCAAAGCGCTCTCGGCGGAGCAAAAAAATCAGCAGGAGGCCTTCGCCTCGTTCCAAAAGGGCGTCGAGCTGGCCAATGAGAAGAAGCTTGATGAAGCCGTCGCCGCCTTCCGGACGGCGACCGAGCTTAATCCCAACTTCGCCGAGGCCTATATCAACCTGGGACTGCTGCTTTTCCAGCAGACCAAGGACGACGAGGCAGAGAAAGCCCTGCTCAAAGCCCTGGAGCTCAAGCCCGACGAGCCCAAAATAAAAACCACTCTGGGCAGTCTTTATTTTGAGAAGGCGAGGGTTCTGCTCGAAGCGGACAAGGTCGACGAGGCCCTGGAGCATTTGAAGACTTCCTATTCGTATAACCCGGAGTATTCGTACACCCATTATCTCCTGGGTTATGCCTATTCCAATAAGGGGAACAATGAGGAGGCGATCAAGTATTTTGAAGCCTTCCTCGCGAAAGAACCCAATTCCCCCCAGGCCCCTAAGGTCAAGGAGATAGTGGAGAAACTGAAGAAGCAATAGGCCCCGGCGCCCCTTCATTGACAGCCATTTTTCCGTCCGTTAGAATGGATGACTTAGAAAACCTGTATTCCGAAAAATGATCAGGCGTTTCCGACGCACCGCGCTGGCCGGCCTTCTGGCGGGAGGTGTCGCCGTCGGTGCTCTTCTCACCTTCCTCGTGGTCAAAGGTACTTTCCGGGGAGGAAAAAGGCTGACGGCTGAAGTCGGCCGGTGGATCGCTCCTCTCAAGCCGTCCGACCTCAACGTGCTCCTATTTACCCTCGACACGACACGGGCCGACCATATCGGCTGCTACGGCTATCCCTTGATCAAAACGCCCAATATCGATGCCGTGGCGGCCGACGGGGTCCTGTTTCAGAACGCCACCGCCCAGTGCCCGCTGACTCTGCCCTCGCATTCGTCCATGTTCACAGGGAGCTACCCGTTTTTCCACGGGGTCAGGGACAACGGCGGCTTCTATTTGGAAAAGGAACAGGTGACTCTGGCCGAGGTCCTGCGTCAGGCGGGCTGGGCCACCAGCGCCTTTATCGGCGCCTTTGTGCTCGATTCCCGCTGGGGCATCGATCAGGGCTTCGATTATTATTATGACAATTTCGATTTCGCCAAGTATAAAAAGATCAGTTTGGATTCCGTCCAGAGGGAGGGCGGAGAGGTCATCAGTGCTTTCTTCGAGTGGTTCGAGAAAAGCGCGCCGGACAAGTTTTTCAGCTGGATCCACCTCTATGATCCGCACACGCCCTATGAGCCTCCCGAGCCCTATAAGACTCAATATGAGGGACGGGAGTACGGGCTTTACGACGGAGAGATCGCCTACGCGGATTCATTGGTCGGGCGCGTCCTGGAGAGCCTCAGGGAAAAGAACCTGTTGGAGAAAACGGTGGTCATCATCGTCGGAGATCATGGGGAGAGCCTGGGCGAGCATCACGAAAGCGCTCACGGGTTCTTCATTTATGATGCCACCGTCTCGGTTCCCCTGATCATCCGTATTCCCTCGGCCGAGCTCCGGGGAAAAACCGTCGCCGCCCAGGTGCGGAATATCGACCTTATGCCGACCCTCTGTGAGCTCTTGGGCCTTCCGGAGCCCGAAGACGTCCAGGGAAAAAGTCTTCTTCCTCTTATCGCCGGACGGAACAGTGGAAAGGATTGGGAGGCTTACAGCGAAAGCTATTATCCGCGCTACCACTACGGCTGGAGCGAGCTCAAGAGCATCCGGACTTCGAGGTATAAGTTTATCCAGGCGCCCCGGCCCGAGCTCTACGACCTGAGCCTCGATCCCCGGGAACAGAACAATATTTTCGGCCGGGAGAGCTCATTGGCTGAACGATTTGTCCGGGACCTGGAGAAACTGGAAAACAAGCTGTCCAGGAAGGGAATCGCCGACAAAGGGCCCCAGGAGCTGGACGAGGATTCCCGCGAAAAGCTGATGGCCCTGGGCTATATCGGCGGGTTTACGTCCGGAGCCAGACTGAGTAAGACAGAAAACCTGGGGGACCCCAAGGACAAGATCATCATCTATAACAAGATCAAGATGGCCGAGGGGGCTTCCTCGGACAAAGAATTTGACAAAGCCCTCCGCCTGCTCGACCAGGTGATCGGTGAGGACCCCGGGATCATGGAGGCCCGGCAGGTCCGGGCCAATATATACCTCCAGCTCGATCGGGCCGAAGACGCGGCGGAGGAATGCAAAGCGGCTTTGGAGATCGACCCGGAATACTCGGCTGCCATTTTCACTCTAGCCCAGGCCTATAAAAAGATGAAAAAATACGACGAGGCCATCGCCGGGTTCGAGCGGGCCATCGAGCTCGACCCGAGGGACCCCAAGCCGCATGTCAACCTGGGTGAGGTATTTTTAGAAACCAAGGATCTGGACAAGGCCATCGTCCATTTCGAGGCGGCCATCGAGATCGACCCCGAGCACAGCTCCATGGCTTACAACAGTCTCGGGGCGGCGCTGCTTGAAAAAAAGGAGCTCGAGCGCTCCGAGAAGGCCCTTCTCAAAGCTCTGGAGCTGAGACCCCGGATACCCGACGCCCACTATAACCTGGGTCTTCTCTTCGAGGAAAGGGGAGACCTCAAGAGGGCGATGGAGGAGTACAAGAAAGAGATCGAGATCCATCCAGACGCCCATCCGGCGCATTTCAATCTGGCGCTGCTCTATGGGAAGATGGGATGGCTGCGCGAACAGGTCCAGGAACTCCGGGAGGCGATCGAGGCGGACAAGAGTTTTGCCCGGGCTTATCTTTTCCTGGCCAAAGCCTACCTCGACCTGAATGAGAACTTTGAAGAAGCCATAGAGCTGGCTAAGAAAGGACTCAAGCTCGAGCCGGAGGCCGAATCCGCTCCCCTGGGCCATTACGTGCTGGCGGACATCTATAACCGGCTCGGGAGGCGGGCCGAATATTCGGCCGAGCTGGAGAAGGGCCGGGCGCTCGAACAGAAAATCAAGGGATCAAAAGGGACCTGACCGCTTCCTCCGGTTATTGGGTCAGGCTTTTTAGGATCTCTTTGGCCAGAGCGGCGTTCTTGTTTTCCGGGTCCTTGGCGATGAACGACTCCAACAATTCTTTGGCTCTCGCCGATTCCCCGTTGCTAAGGCAAAGGATGCCCAGCTGATAATATGCGTCGGCATATTCGGGATCCTGAACCAGCAGCTTTTCGAATACAGGCCGGGCCTCCGGGCTCCTGCCTAAGTTGGTCAGACAAACCCCGTAGTTGTATAGAGTGGTCGGGTCCTGGTCACCGGAATCCAGGGCCTTTTTGTAGAACTCGCCGGCCTTTTCAAAATCGCCCTTCCTGGCCCAGATCATGCCTGACCGGGAATAGGGCAGGATAAAGTCGGGCTTGATCTCGCTGGCCTTTTGAAAGTCCTGGAGCGCTTCCTCGTTTTTGCCGGATTTTTCATAAGCCAGGCCCCTATAGAAATAGGGAACGGCGTTCTGCGGAAGCTCGGTGATAGCCTCGTTCAGCAAGGCGACGGCTTCCTCATACTTCCCGGCGGTGGTCAGTTCGTTCGCTGCGACGACTTTCTTGGCCGCTGCCGGTGCTCCGCCTTCCTGATCCTTGCCCGCCTCGATCCTGAGGTCAAGCCGCACGGTCTCGTCGAGGACCACCCGTATCGATCCCCCTTGAGGGACGTAACCCTCTTTCTCCAGAGTCATTTTGTAGACCCCGGGCACAAGTCCGCTTTTATAGAAATGGCCTTTTTGGTCGGTGGTCAGTACATAACTCAGGGTTTCTGACTTGGCCGAGACCAGGGTGATCTTGACCCCGGCCACGGGCTGCTCGGTCGCCGAGTCTTTGACGACGCCGTCGACCGCGCCGGTGACCGCGGCCCAAAGGCAGGCGGAGGCAAGAACAAAGGTGAGGCTGAGTAACAATGTCCGGGCTTTTCCGGTCGTTCTCACGGATATCTCCTTTCCTCATCCGGCTTGGAGTTCTTCTCGTCCGGCTTTTGATCCAACTTCCTGGCTCTCTCCCAATAGACTTTGGCCTTGTCTTTCTCTCCCAGAGAAAAATAGATGGCTCCCAAGGCGTTGTTGGCCTCTGGGGTGTCACCGAATTTCCGGACCTCCTCGAAGTAGAAGGCGGCCTCTTTGAGCCTCTTGAGTTCGAGCGATGAGTTGCCGAGGAGAAGCAGGACGCCATAGTCTTTTGGGACCGTCTCTTTTTCGAGGAGCTCGATCACCCGGGCGTACTCTTTGTTGAGATAATGGGCCCGGGCAATGACGGGAAGTGTTGTGCCGTTCCAGAGGGCGGGAGAGAGCTTTTGGAAAGAATCCAGCGCTTTCTCCACCCGGCCGCAGTTGAGGTATTCCTGGCCGAGGAGGAAGGGCAGCGCCTCTCCGAAGGCGGCCGGCTCCGTCCTTTCGAATTCGATGGGTTTTTCGATGACGAAGGACAGCACGGTGAGGCTCCGGCGAAAGACCTCCGTCCCATTCTTTTTCATGACCAGGTCATAGCTGCCCGGCTTGATTCCCGCCAACGGCTGCCGGAAGAGGATGACGCCTTCTTCCCCACGGGAGACATCCTGAATCCTTGTTTCCGGCCCTTTCTCGTCCCGCGGCATGAGGCTAAGTTCGGGCATCTCATCCGCCAGGAGCAGCCCTTCCAAAGAATCCTTCGGGGAAAAGACCGAGCGGGGGTCGAGGAGGACCTTGTATGAGCCCTGGCTGAACGGCACCAGCACGTCGGGGGCTTTCGCCTTGATTTCGTAACCGGCCACGAGAAAGGGTGTTTGCTCGTCCACGACGATCTTCTGCTCTTCGACGAAGAATTCTTCGCTGGTTTTATTGGTGTAGGTCAGGCTGACCCGGAAGGTCCCGTCGATAAGGGGGGCAAAATCATTGAAAACGAATTTCCTTTCGAGCATCGCTTTGCGCTTGATCTCGTCGAGCCGCAGGCGAATTTCCTTCTCCTGCTGGAAGACCGTCCGTCCCGCCTCGTCTTCGACCCTCAGATGAAAAACGAGGTGGGCGGTTTCGAGCCCCTCGGCTGTCCGGGCGGTCGAGATCCGGTCCGGCATGAGCGAATAGTTGAGGAACGCGACCCCTCGATGCCCGGTCAGGTAAAGCGCCGCTTTTCCGCCGATTTGCCTGGTGGAAAATTCGACCTCGGTGCTCCCGGCAGGGGCGCTGAAATACCTGAGGTAACTTCTCTCCACTTCCCGTTCCGGCAGGGTGAAGATCTGGCCGATCGTCTGCCCAGAGGAATTAGGTGTTCCGGCCATAAGGACGTCCGCTTCGTCGGGGATGACCGACAGGGTCGCCTTGGCCAGTTCGGGGTAGCTCTCCTGGACGAGTCTATAGGCCCTCGCCTTGGACATGCGGCCTTGCCTGTTGCCGGAGGAAAGGATATCCATGGTCGAGTGGAGGCCGGGATAAAAGAGTTTGTAATCGCCGAGGTTGTCCTCCTTGAAGAACAGGAGATACATCAGCGGAGGCAGCCCGCTTCGCCCCTCGGCCCGAAAGACCCAGAGTACGCAGTCGACCACCTTGTCCGAACCGGCATAGTCCTGGACTTCCGCCGGTTTCCCGAGGATGATGTAGATCCGGCCCCGGTCCGATTGGGCGCCCTCCAGGCGGCTCTCGGCATAGCGCCTGCGGCTGTAGAATTCGGTCATGAATTCGTTTTCCGGCGTCCCGGGGGTCGCGTCCCGGACTTTCCAGAAGAGGGATTGGAATTTCTCCCGGTCTTCTTCTGTTTGAAGACCTTTAAAAACAGACCGCTCGTTCTTGGTCATGATCGGCTCGACCTCATCCAGCCAGCTCTTCCAGCGGTCCGGCTTATCTTGCGTCCAGGACGGCAGACTCGACAGAACCAGAAACACAACGGCGAGGGGCAGCCCGGGTTTCTTCCGTGAGGACATGGGCCTATTTTATCATAAATAGACGGACAAGAGCTTCATCGCTGCTTTTTGCGCCCGCGCAGCCGCCTAATCAGCAGGGCAAGGATAAAGAGCGGCGCATTGAAAGCCGCTGCGCCGACCGCGAAGCCGATGTTTTTCCCTTTCAAGAGGTCAACACCCCAGCCAAACTGCTCCTCGTCGACAAGGTAAGTCCAGGTCGATGAGGGCCCTCTGAGTCCCTCCGCAGCCAGGTCGACGGGCCCCTCCTTTTTGACCAGCCCTCTTAGAGTTTTGACGACGGCACGTCGCGACAGTTCTTTCATCTCGGCGAAGGCATCGGCGGCCCGGTTGTGGAACTCGTGGAGCGGCTCCTTTCCGCCGAGGCTGACGATGTGGATGCTCTCCCGGACGTCGGCGAGAAGAGCCAGGTGGTCGGCCCAGAATTGGTCGAGATGAAATAGCCTGACCTGCCTCAAGATTTCTTCCCAAGCCTGGAGACCGAACCGAGCGATCCCCTTGGCCCTGAGGCTCGGGGGGAGTTTTTCCTTTTCCCGGGAGGCGTCGTGAGAGAACAGAACATTCTCCCTCTCCCTCTGGACGATCCTTCGCTGGCTCTCGACGAATATAGAGTATGACCTAAGGGTCTTCCGGATGCCGAAATTCTGGCCTTCGATCACCCTCTGAGCGTGGATGATATCCCTCCGGATGAACGGATCGCCCACATTATCGGCCTGTCTATCCAGTCGATAACGGCTGAAGAAGCGGGACTGCAAACCGTAGCGCTCGAAGATCTCGTCCTCCAAGCTGATGAAAAAGCGGGAGGAACCGGGGTCGCCCTGGCGGCCCGCGCGGCCCCTGAGCTGCTGGTCGATGCGCAGACTCTCGTGCCGGTTTGTGCCGATGACGTACAACCCTCCCAGGGCGGCCACCTCAGCGTGCTCGGCTTCAGTCCCGCCGCCCAACCGGATGTCCGTTCCCCGGCCGGCCATGTTGGTCGAGATGGTCACGGCCCCGAGCCGCCCGGCTTCGGCAACGACCTGGGCTTCGAGTTCGTCATTCCTGGCGTTAAGAACCTGGCACCGTACCCCCGATTCATTCAAGGCCGCCGCCAGCTCTTCGGACTCCCGGACACTCAGCGTCCCGACCAGGATAGGGCGTAGCGAGAGGTGGACAGCCGCGATCTCCCGGATCAAGGCCTGGATCTTGGCCTTCTTGTGGGCAAAGACGACATCGGGCTCGTCGACCCGTACGCAGGGCCGGTGGTGATGTATCACGACGACATCCATCCCGTAGAACTCCTTGAACTCCGAGGCGGAGGGCCGGGCGGTGGCGGTCATCCCGCACAGCTTGGGGTAGAGCTGGAAATAATGCTGGAGGGTGATCGACCCGAGGATTCGCCCCTCGGACTTGCGGCAAATATTTTCTTTCGCCTCGACGGCCGCCTGGAGACCGTCGGGCCAGTGCCGCTTATCCATGACCCGGCCGGTGAACTCGTCCACGATCTCGATGCGCCCGTCCCTGATGATGTAGTCGACATCGCGCTGGAGGAGGGCTTCGGCGTGGAGGGCGCAATGGATCGCGGCCAGCAGCAGTTCGTTTCGGGCGGAATAGAGCTCTCCGCAGCCCAGAGACTGTTCCAATATCGCTAGCCCGCGGTCGGTAGGGTAAATATTTCTCTTCGTCTCGTCGATCTCATAATCCCGGTCCGGTGCCAGCCGGCGGATGAGAGTGGCGAGGCGTCCGGCGTCCACGTTGAGCTCACCGGCCGCCCCTGAAATAACCAGCGGAATCCGGGCTTCATCGATGAGGATGGAGTCGGCTTCGTCCACCAGGGCCGCATGGAAGGGCCGGTGAACGAGGTCCATCGTATCGCGGGCGAGCTGGTCGCGGAGGAAATCAAACCCCGCTTCCTTGGCCGTTGCGTAGGTGATATCACAGGCGTAGGCTTTCCGCTTTTCGGGCTTGATCATGCCTTCCTGAACGGCGCCGACGCTGAGTCCCAAAAGCCGGTAGATCGGTCCCATCCAGGCCGCGTCCCGCCGGGCCAGATAATCGTTGAACGTCAGGATGTGGATTCCCCGGCCTGATAGAGCCCGAAGATAGGCGGGAAACACGGCGGCGAGCGTTTTGCCCTCGCCCGTGGGAAGCTCCGCGGTCTTCCGCCCGAGCATCGCCAGCCCGGCGATCATCTGGACATCATGGGGGACGAGACCGATGGTCCGGCGCGAGGCCTCGTAGACGAGAGCAAAAGCCTCGACCGCGTCCCTTGGGCGGGGATCCGCCGAGGCTATCCGATCGCGGTAATTGCGGGCCAGCGTGGCAAGTTCAGCTTCGGACGCCCGGTCCAAAGCTCTCTCCCTTCTGAAGTCGTGGACCTCTTCGATTGTCCGCCGGTAAGAACTCAGGTCGATTTCGACCGGAATGCCGCGGGCCCTATTGCAGGCGGCCTGAAATTTTAGAGCTAAGCCGGACGATTGCTTCACTCTTGGGGTTTTCAAGGATTGATCCAGAGCTCTATCTTCCTTCATTTAGTTCTCCTCCTTAAGGAAAAATCGTGTCCGGTCGAGGCGGCTGAAAAGGAGGAAGTTAGAGGGGCGGGCTCCGGAGGGAAGGAGGAGCGGAGAGACAGAATGCGAGGAGCGGTTCCTGGCGCGTCCGGGCCTTGAAGAGGACAAGAAAAGGGTGGGCGAAAACGGCGGGGATGAGGATAAACAGAAGAGGGAATGAGGCGGAAACAAAGATGGCCGCCGCCAAAAGAGGCAGAGAGCGGGGCCAAAACGTGTCTTGATTTATAAAACAGCGCACTCCGATCATGGCAGCTCTTCAATTCTAGCTCGGAACCCGGCCGGCGTCAACACAAGCCCGAGACTCCAGGCCGCGGCTGCTGCGTCTCTCCATTCATTCGGCCTCGCTGAGCGTCCTCCTGACGGTTATGAGAGGAGCGTTGTGAACCCAGCGTGCGGACCCCTCAATTCCCGCGGAGAGAGGGGTTGATTTCCCTTGCTCGGGTCAGAGTGTCCGACCGACCATGGCCCGGCAGGATCCGGGTTTCGGGAGGCAGTAACGGGACGATCTTCCTCAAGATCTGGATCAGAGCTTCTCTCTTTTTCTGGTATTCGGCATCATCGGCGGCGCTCATCTTGCCGAGGCCGTCTGCGAACAGAGAGTCCCCGCTGATGAAGAACGGGCCGATCAGGAAGCACGCGCTGCCCGGCGTGTGTCCGGGAGTTGGAAAGACCTGGAAGCGGATCGTGCCGGCTGTCGCCGTCTGCTGAGCAAGATCAACTTCGGGCTTTCCGCGCCGGCCCTCCGGGTCCTCGGCATAGAGCGGCGCCTCCTGACGGTGGGCGGCAATCTGAACGCCGAGCCGACCGGCATAATAGACATTCCCATGAGTGTGGTCGAAGTGACCGTGCGTGTTAAGGATCAGGCGGACGTTTAGGTTTTTTTCCCTGATGAACGTTTCGATACGGGGATCTATCATTCCGGGATCGATGAGCAGGGCATCCCTGGATTCGCGGTCGTAGGCGAGGTAGCAATGGGCAAAAAGAGGAAGCCTGTTTGGTTCTCCTTCGTAAACATTGCCCGTGAACCTGACCACCCGGATTTTGTCCTCACTCTCCGCTCCATATTCTTGCTCCAGGATGCCCTCTGCGGGCTTCCCCAAGGCTTCGAGAACGAGTTTTTTCAGCTTCAGGTTGATCAGGTCGTCGACGCCGGCTTCCTCCGCCTCCCGGAGGTAGTTCTCGGCTTCCTCGAAGCGTCGGGCCAGATAGCGGATGGCTGCGAGATTGTTGTAGGCATAGCCGTTCTGGGAATCCTCCCGGATGGCCCTCCGGTATTGCTCATCGGCCCGGTCATACTCTTTCAGCTGGAAAAGGATATTGCCGTGAAAGTAGGCGTAGTGCGACCGTAGATTCCACCAGCGCAGTTCTTCCTGGGCGGCCTGCTTCTTCGCCTTGTCCTGTTCATCGTCGACTTGGCCGTGCATCATCTCCAGCTCCCGCTTCTCCCGGCAGGAGCTGGTGGATTCGTAGTAATCCTCGATGGATTTCCTGATCTTGCCGAATTGCCTGGTCTGCTCCCTTTGAGCATAGGCGTCCATAGCCATCATAAAACCGACGGAATCCTCGGCTTTTTCGATGGCTTGCAGAGCTCCCGGATAGTCCTTCTTGAGATAGAGGATGTTCGCCAGATAATAATGGGCATAGATGTGTTCGGGGAGAGACTTTGTGCAACTCTCGAAGGAGGGCGCGGCCGCGGCGGTTTCGCCCCTAGAGTATAACTTCTTGCCTTCTTCGAACGCGGAAACGGTGGATTTGAATTTCGCCAGGGCCTCGGCAAGCTCCTTTTCGGGATAGGCCATCTGGACCACCGCCGCTTTCCAGGCGGGACAGAAGAGCAGAACGAAACCCAAGAGCAACCTAGGGGGACGGGATATTTTTATTCTCATATCAATCTTCTTCGCTGAAAACTTCAGCAAGAAACATGCCAAAGAGGACAAAACTGCTGGACGGGCGGTTTCTGAGGCCTCTGGCCGGCCGACCCCGCCTAGATGGCGAGCTGAAGCTCGTCTTTGACCTCTCTGAAGGTCTTCAATACTTTGTCCAGATGGGCGTCGGTGTGGGTGGCCATGTAGCTCGTCCGAAGAAGAGCGGAATTAGGCGGGACGGCAGGAGGAAGAGCGACGTTCGTGTATATTCCCGCGTCGAAAAGGATCTTCCAGGCCCTGATCGTATTGAACTGGTCGCCGATGACGATGGGGATGATCGGCGTTTGGGTGGGACCGATGTTGTATCCCATGGCTCTGAGTTCGGTCCTCATTCTCTCGCTGACTTTAGACAATCGGACGACCCGTTCGGGCTCCTGCTCCAGGACGTCCAGGCAGGCGAGGACGGTGGCGACATTGGCCGGCGGCAGGCTGGCGCTGAAGATGAAGGGCCGGGAGAAATGCTGAACCCAGTGGATGGCTTCCTTGGGTCCGGCGATGAATCCTCCGACGGACGCAAATGACTTGCTGAATGTCCCCATCACGAGATCGACATCCTTGACGCAGTCGAAATGCTGGGCCGTGCCGCGGCCGCCTCCGAGGACTCCCAGCGAATGGGCGTCATCGACCATCAACCGCGCTCCGTGGGCGCGGCAGAGGGGAATGATATCCGGCAGGGGAGCTATATCGCCCCCCATGCTGAACACGCCGTCGACGATGACCAGCTTGGCCGGCTCGGGGGGGCAGGATTTCAGGATTTTCTCCAGGTCGGCCGGGTCGTTGTGCCGATAATGGCGGGGATGGGCATTTTTCTGGACCTTGGCCTGGCGGACGCCGTCGACGATGCTGGCGTGGACTTCTTTGTCCGTTATGATGATGTCTCCCCGGTCGACGATGGCCGGGATCGTGCCGAGATTGACCTGGAAGCCGGTGCTGTAGACGAGAGCCGCTTCCTGGCCGACGAATTTCGCTAACCGATCCTCCAGCTCCAGGTGCATTTCCAGCGTGCCGTTGAGGAACCGGGATCCGGTGCAGCTCGTTCCATACTTGCGGACAGCTTCGATGGCCGCTTCCTTAACCCGGGGATGGATGGTCAGCCCGAGATAATTGTTCGAGCCGATCATGATGAAGGTCTTCCCATTGATGACGGCCTCCGGTCCCTCAGCCTGTTGGATGGGGATGAAGTAGGGATATAGGCCGAGACTCTGAGCCGTCCGCGGATTCGTCGGATAGCCGTATTTCTGGGCGGATTCCGGGTCTGAATAAAAGCCGCGGCACTTCTCGAAAAGGTCCATCATACTCTCCTTTCGTCACCGGCGGAGGGCTTGGCGGTCACCCTGGCGATGGACGAAGAGCCCCTTTTTCGCGGTACTCCTGAAAAAGGAGACCCCACGGGGACTCCGCCAGCCATCTCTTGGCCACACGCTTTTCGCGGAGCGGCCAGTGAACTATATCGTGATAGATATAGGAATATAAAGTCAAGAGGTAGAGCAAAGGCGGCCGCGTCAGGAGCTTCTGGAATATGCGGGTGGGGCCGAACCAGGTCAGCCAGCCGGCGAAACGATGGAAGGAGCGGCCGACCCGAAATTCCCAATTTTGCCGAGCCAGATCGAGATCGCCGACGACCTCGATTTCTCCGGGGCGTCCGATGCCGAGGCCGGCCTCATGGGCCAGCCGGATGTATTTGATGCTCATCGGGTCGAAGCCCATGAGCTTTGCGGCGACGGCGTCTACGGCCACCTGGTCGGCGCCGGC
>CAYGXD010000066.1:0-18302 GCA_964353705.1 uncultured Eubacteriales bacterium
GCCCGCCGCTTTAGGTCTCCGGCCATTACAGCCACGGCACAGCACCGAGGCCTCGACCGAATATTTTTCATGATCTTCTCTTTGACGTGGAGGAGAGGTCCGGGTCATTTCCGGCTCTCTTGGCCCTGCGGCTGTCTTCAGCGACCCATCGCTGCGCTTTCAAGCCGTCCTTGACATCTTTTGAACTGTGATCTAAGCTTTTTCACAATGGTTAGACGGGAAACTTGCGGCAACGACGTCCGTGTGTTTTATTTCTCGTCATATCACTTTCCTGCCGATCGGCATTCCATTTGCCGCTAACAGCGGGCCTGACCGAAGGTTTGATAACTCCGCGGGAGAGGTGGTACAGCGATGGGGGACGAGTCGATGCGTCTGTAACCTCCCGATAAGTAAAAGGAAAATGCAGATCAGAGGATAGCGAGGTTAAAAAATGAGTGTTCTTCAAACCGGGAAAGAAAGGCTTGAAAATCTTACAAGAAAAACCAGGATGAAAAGGAGCGAAGATAAAAAGAGACCACCAAAAAAGCGCGGGAAAAATAAGCTTTTATTACAACTAACGATCCCTTCCCGCCGCGGAATAAGGGGAAAATGATTATAGTCCATGAGCTTGATTGGAAAAAAACAATTTAGGTATTAAGAAAGGTTACAGTGAAAGAACTCGTTGAATTAATTGCCAAATCATTAGTGGACAATCCGGACAGAGTGCAGGTTTTCCAAATAGACGGTGAACAGAGCTCAATTATTGAATTAAAGGTTGCTCCGGAAGACGTGGGCAAAGTTATCGGAAAACAAGGAAGAAACGTTCAGGCTATCAGGATTATTCTCGGCGCTGCTGGGATGAAGCTGAAAAAGAGATTTATTCTGGAGCTAATCGAAAAAAGATAATTTTGTCAGGATAGGAAAATGATATCTATCGGTGAAAGATAAGAATCTCGTTTTTGGCTCTGCCGGTCGAGCGAGCCTCTTTGTGACAATTTGCCCCTCCGCTCATCCTGAGAGATAATTAATCCCGGCGTTGGCGCCTGTCAAGTTGAGCTGAAACCAGTTGAGAGCGGTCGGAACGTTGCAGAAAAGCCAAAAAGAGCCGGAAATTCTCCGGACTTCTCCTCCCGGGCAAAGAAAGGATCACGACGAATATTCAGCCGAGGTCTCGGCGGCCATCGGGACTTCCTGATAGGCGACATGAGGCGGAGGGGGCCTCTCCGCCTTCTATTCTTCGAGGAGCCCCCTCAGGATCTCCTGCGCCACTTGCTTGGCCTGTCTGCCCGTCTCCCTCGACGGTCCGACACAGGAAGGGCACCCCTCCTGACAGGCCGTTGATCTTCTCCTCCGAGGAGAAAGGCAGGGACTGGAGAAGGGGGGCCGGGACGGTCAGCCAATAAGCCGTGGTGGGCATCTCGTTCTGGGGGAGGCTCAGGTCCCCGGCGCCGATGTCCCGGAAGGTCCCGGGCCCGGCCGGCCCCGCGCCGGTTCGGGTTGATCTTCCGGATCCGGCAACTTACGTGCTATAAAAAAGGACCGCCCGACTCAGGAGAGGGCGGAATGCTTCTGTCAATATTAATACGACGGAGAGTAGAGAATTGTTTCGGGCCGAGAAGAAATAGCACGCCTGAAGCACAGACAGGAAGTTTCCAGCGGTCTTTTTTCTTGACAATCAGTCAGGACCGCCTTCCCCGGTTCCCGGCTTGCATTTTTAAATATTTGCTGACAGAATGGGCCAATAAGATCCCATGAATTCTCCGAACCGAATCGGCCACCTGACGATCCTGGGCGCGGGGATCGCCGGGCTCTCCGCCGGCTACTATGCCCACAAGGCCGGCTTCCCGTTCACGGTCTTGGAGGCGGAGAAGGAGATCGGGGGAAATTGCCGGACAATCGAGCACGACGGTTTCCTGTTCGATTCCGGAGCGCACCGGTTCCACGATAAGGATGCATCCCAGACCCGGGAGATCAAGCGCCTTCTTGGCGATGAGATCCGGGAGATCTCGGCGCCGAGCCAGATCTATCACAACGGCGTATTCATCGATTTTCCCCTCTCGCTTCCCGATCTCGTCAGGAAGCTGGGTTCCCCTTTTCTTTTAAAGGCCGCTTTCGAGGTCGTGAAAGCCAACCTCTCTGCCAAAAACCACGATACGAACTTCGAGGAATTCGTTTTGCGGGCCTATGGGAGGACGATCGCCGAGTTCTTTCTGCTCGGCTATACCCAGAAGCTCTGGGGTGTCCCTCCCCGCCGGCTTTCCCCGCTCGTTCTCGGCGGACGGTTGAAAGGTCTGGACCTGGCGACCTTCCTCTTTCAGAAGCTTGGCCACGGCAGGAAGAATGCCAAGCATATGGAGGCGTCGTTCTATTATCCCCGGAAAGGCATCCAGTCCATCCCCGAGACCCTGGGGAATGCCTGCGGGCGCGATCATATCCGGACCGGATCGCGGATCACCCGGATCCGGCATGACGGAAGGGCGATTCGTGGCGTTGAGGTCAACGGCCGGGATTGGATCGAAACCGAGAGCGTGATCAGCACCCTGCCGCTCACCTCCCTCCTGGGAATGCTGAACCCTCCCCCTCCCCCCGAAATCACCCGGTTGGCGGAAAGACTGGGATTCAGGGACCTCGTGCTCTGCGCGCTCTTCTTGAACAGGCCGTCCGTTTCGGGCTGCGCCTCCTTCTATTTCCCGGATCCCCGATTTCCTTTTTCCCGGATTTATGAGCCGAAAAACAGGAGCCTGGCGATGTCGCCTCCGGACAGGACAGCCCTCGTCGCCGAATTTCCTTGCCTCCGGGGGGATGACGTGTGGAATGCGGCCGACTCCGAGATCCTGGAGATGATGGCCTCCCCTCTCGTCGACATCGGCCTGCTTCGGCGAACGGATATCCTGGACTGGCGCGTGATCCGAATGGGATATGCCTACCCGGTGATCGAGAAAGACATGGACGATACGCTCCGGCCGATCTTCCGGTATCTTCGCGGATTCGCGAACCTGCAGGTGACGGGCCGCGGGGCGAGCTTCGAATACATCCACATGCACGACCTCCTGCGAACAGGGCAGACGATCATCGAAAGCTTGGCCCGAGGACGGGATGGAGCGGTCTTAGGAGATCCCGGCCAGCCTCAGCATGCCGCGGACATTGGTCCGCCAATCCTCGAGGTTTAGGCTCATGATCCTGCGCCGGATGTAGGCCGGTCGGAAATAGAACGAACGATAGGCTTTTTTAAACAGCATCCGAAGCTCCGGGGTCGGGATGTCCGTGGCGTTCATGGAACAGGAATCCGACCTCAGCCGAAAGGCGTCCTCGTCGCTCAGGAACCACCCATTCTGGGCGGCCAAACGATAGAGCTCGGTCCCAGGGTACGGCGCGCAAAATTGGATGTTGGCGAAATCGGCCTTGATGCGCTTCGTCAGGTCGATCGTCCTGGCGATCGTCTCCCGGGTGTCCCCGGGATTGCCGATCATGATGTTGGCGACCGTCCGGATGCCCGCCTTTCGGGTCATCCGGAACGTTTCGACGACCTGCGCGATGGTGATGCCCTTATTCAGGGTGTCGAGAATGTCCTGGTCTCCCGATTCGACCCCGTACTGGATGAGCCGGCAGCCCGCGCGGCGAAGGTCCCTGAGCAGATCGGGATCCATGAGCCCGACGTGGCCATTGCAGGACCAGGGCGTCTTTCGGGGCTCCCGTATCAGGAGCTCGCAGAATTCGCGCACCCGCGCCCGGTCCAAAGTGAACTCGCTTTCCTTGAACATGATCTCTTTGACGCCGAAGCCGTTGACCAGGACCTGCCATTCCGCGATCATCCTCGGCGCGGAATACGCCCGGTATCTCTTCCCGAGGACGACGTGGTTATCGCAAAAGATGCACCGGAAAGGACATCCCCGGCTGGTGAGCATCATCCCCAACGGGGCGTGGGCCGCCTGAGGATTGGAATATCGGCGGATGGGGAGGAGATCATAGGCCGGCATGGGCAGCTCGTCGAGATTTTCGATGAGCGGCCGGGGGCCGTTGACGATGATCCGGCCGTCCCTTTTGAAAGCGATCCCCTTCACATCGACCGGGTCGCGGCCCAGCTCCAGGGCTTGGATCAATTCGACAGCCGTCCTCTCCCCTTCGCCGAAGACCGCAAAGTCGACGGTCTCGATCCCCGCCGTGTCCTGCGGGAAAAGGGTGGGGTGAACGCCGCCGAAAATGATCTTGGTATCGCTTCTTCGCGCTTTGATCAAGCGGGAGATCTCCAGAGACGCCTCGAACACAGGCGTCGTCAGGCTGACTCCGACGATATCGGGAGGATCGGCGGCAAGGGCTTTTTCGATCTCGGGAATCGGGTGTCGCGCGAGATTAGCATCGCAGATGCGAATCCGGTCATACCCCTCCGCCCTCAAGGCTCCGGCGACGTAGGCCAATCCCAGAGGAGGCAATCGGATGTCCGAGAAATAGCTGTTATCGAGCTTGGGGTGAATGAGGAGGATATTCAGGCCCATCGGCGAGGAAGAAGATACACACGTTCAACATACAAATCAAGGCCCGGATCATACGGCCGGTCATTTCACCGCGATCCTAACGAAGACCCCGAGACGCCTGTTGTCCTTCATGCGGCTGTCAAGCTGGTAGGGCACGAAGGCCGCGCGCTCTCGGACTTTGATCAGATACAAGTAAGCCCCCTTCCAGGGGAAGCCCCGGGGAGAATCGAAAATCAAGGCGGATTCAGACGCCAATTGGGGATCGTGCCGGACGCTGGCGCAAAAACGGTCGGCCTGGACTTCGGAGCGACCGCGCACAGGGCTCGACAAGGAGAGGGTGATTTTCGAGAGCCGCGCCGTCGACCTCAGCACCACGGAAGCTGCCGCCGTCCCACGGGTCCAGAAGCCGCCCTGTTCCAGACCGAAATGGTTTTGATCCTGGAAACATAGCTCGTAGCCTTCGGCCTTGTAGTGGACCGGGGCATCGAGGCGGACATGAAAAAAAACGGCGGCCAGAAAGAGGATCGAAGACGCCAGGACGATCATCGCCCGGCCGGCGGGACGAAACGAAACCCGAGCGGCGGCCGGCCTTTTTTGAAGCCCGAGGACAAGAGCGGTCATCAGGAGCAGAAAGAAAATCCAGGCGGCCAAGGGCCAAACGCCTAGCGTGTTTGACGCGGTCAGCGACGGCGTCCATTGGACCGGATCGAAGAAAAGATTGCCGGCCGCGGCCAGAAAATGGCTTTCCGGCTCGAAATTAGCCGCCTTGGGACCGACATTGAGGTGATAGAGGAGCTTGGGAACGGAGAGGGAGGAACCGGCGACGAGGACGCTCAGGCCAATGAGCCCGCCTTTGACGAGGGACGCGAGGCGGCCGGCCGGAGAGGCAAACGCCGCGGAAACTAACGCCGCCGGGATCCACGTCACCGGGAGGAGGGGCCGGCCCGGCGGGCAGTAGCCTCCCAGATAGTAGGTCGCGGCAGCCATCAGCAAGAAAGCCCCGAAAACAACGAGGAGCTTGGCCGCGACCGCTTTTCGTCTCCTCCAGAGCAGACAGAAACCGGCCGCGGCGAGACCATACGCCGGGGCGTAGACGAGCAGGCCCGTTTTCTGCTCAAAAAAAAGGCTCAACCCGGCGCTTACGAAACTCGGAATGTTCGTCGGCCGCGTCGGCCGGATCATGGAAAGGCTGCTCGGCAGATCCGCGCCCGTATACGTCGAGACCGGATTGAGGTGTCCGTAGCAGGACCAGAGGAAGTAAAGGAATAGCCCCGACGAGACGAGCGGGAGGATCGAGAGGCGGACGAACTTGCCCAGGTTCGCTGCGGGCTTTTTCAGGTAGGGGAAAACGGCCAGGGCGTAGAAAGCGACCGTCAGGATCGCGTATTTCGCCCCAAGCCAAGGCAGGAGCGCCAGCCCGAGTCCCGAAAGAAGAAGAACGGACGGACGGTCGCTTCTCTTGAAAAGGAGATGCCGGAAGACGAGAAGGGTGATGAGAGCGGCCGGGACTTCGGAGTAAATGAGCCCTGAGTAGAAGAGCATCGGACCCGTGAAAGCGAAGACGAACCAAGCGCCCAAAGCCGCCCTGCGATTCCGGACCAGGTCGTTGACCAAAAGGAAGAACATCGCGCCGAGCAGCGCGGTCAAGGCCATTATCGGCAGCCGGACAATAAAGATGAACGTCTCCAGTCCCCTGGATCTTTCGCCGAGGATGTAGAAAGGAACAAGCAGCATGGAGATGCCCGGAAGATGTCGGGAATACTGATGGTCGGTCCCGAGGCGTCCAGGTTTCGCGTGCGATTCCAGCTCTCCGGGGTAGAAACGCAGGTATTCCTTGTTCGCATAGTTGTTATAAAGGTTGATATCCCCGTCATCAATGAGGCTCTTCGCGATGAGGAGATAGTGGGGCTCATCGCCGGTCAAGGGGTGAGGGGGAAAGACGAGTCCTGAAGCCAGAAAGGCATAGGCTGCGAAGGCGATCAAAAAAAGGCCTCGCCAAGCTCTCCGGGGAACGGGGGCTTTAGCTTTCGTGGAGTTCCCTTCGTCGAAGAACAACAAATAAAGAAGGGACACCGAACCGGCCAAAGCCGTAGGCAGGAGATAGCCGCGAATGTCTTTCAGGAACCAGAGAAACGATAGGTGCTTCAGGAAGAGAAGGCAGAGCGGGGAGAGCGCCCCGATGATCCTCGGGGCGAATTTCTCCGGGCGCTCCCCCGACCTTGCGGCCAGAAGCCGGGCGAATCCCTTGAGGAATAAGAATAGCACGGCCGCTCCGGCCGATCCCCAAAGAAAGAAACCGAGGGGATTCCCGGCCAGGAACGCGCCCAGGGCGGCGGATTCCACAATGATAAGGGCGAACATCGTCGGGAGCTTCAATGCCCGATATATACGAAATCCCGGAGTTCTTCAAGGGGGAGGGCCTCTCCGCCTTCTATTCTTCGAGGAGCCCCCTCAGGATCTCCTGCGCCACTTGCTTGGCCTGCCTCCCCGTCTCCCGGGACGGACCCACGCAAGAAGGGCAGCCTTCCTGGCAAGGGCAGACATTGATCGTCTTCAGGCTGTGCCTGAGGAGGTCCTTCTCCAGGTCGAAGAGGGCGGGGCTCAGCCCGATGCCGCCCGGGAAGTTGTCGTAAATGAAGATATTGGGCTCGAATTCGGGTTCGGTGAAGACCGGGTTCTCGTCGAAAGTGGCGACCCGCCGGGGGATATCGCGCGGCGGAATGGACTCGCCGGTCAGGTTGTCCCCGACGGAGACCCCAACGTCGTGGAGGTCGCACATCATGAACAGCGGCGAGACGTGGTGGAGGAGATAGGCCAGGCCGAAGAGGCCGTTGATCTTCTCCTCCGAGGAGAAAGGCAGGGACTGGAGAAGGGGGGCCGGGACGGTCAGCCAGTAGGCCGTGGTGTGCATCTCGTTCTGGGGGAGGCTCAGGTCCCCGGCGCCGACGTTCTCCTGGGTGAAGAGCTTGATCTTCTTGAAACCGACGACCTGGGTGGCGACGTGGACCTCGCCGTGGGAGATCAGGCAGCGGTCGAGCTTTTTCTTGTCGAAGACATCCAGGATCTTGATTTTGGTGTAATCGATGGCATCGGTGAAATAATCGACATCGGTCTTCTTGACGTAGGCCTTCCGCTCCTCGAAGTCGAGCTTTTCAACGAAGTACTGCTCACCCTCGCATAAGTAGATGGCCTTGGGATGGAGCGTCGTCAGGGCGGAGCTGAAATCGACTTCGGCGATGACCTTGGTTTCATCGGTGGCATCGACGACCACGAAGTTGTCCGAGCTGATGCTGCGCAGGCTGACCCCGTCGGCCGGGTAGGCATCGGAGGTCCAGTACCACTTGTCCTGGGAGTGGTGGAGGAGCTTCTCCTCCTCCAGGAACTTGAGAATCCCGGCGATTTCCAGCTTGCCGAATGTCTCGCCGTCCCCGAAGGGAAGCTCGAAAGCGGCGCACTCGACATGACTGACAAGGATGGAAAGATTATCCGGGTTGATCAGGGCTTTCTCCGGGCTGTTGGCGAAAAAATAATCCGGGTGGTGGACGATGAATTGATCGAGGGGCGAGCTCGAGGCGACCAGGACGGCCGCCGATTTTCCGATTTTCCGGCCGGCCCGGCCCGCCCTCTGCCAGGTGCTGGCGATCGTCCCCGGGTATCCGGCCAGGACGGCCACGTCGAGACTCCCGATGTCGATGCCCAGTTCCAGCGCGTTGGTTGAAACGACTCCCAGTATGTTCCCTTCGCGCAGGCCCTTTTCGATCTCCCGCCTCTTGAGAGGCAGATAGCCGCCCCGGTATCCGCGGATGAGACCTTCTTTATGGATCGCCGTCTCGATGTCTTCCTTGATATAGGTGAGGAGGACCTCGGTGTTGAGGCGGCTTTGGGCGAAAACGATCGTCTGGAGGTTATTCCGCAGAAAGACGCCGGCGACGCGCCGGGCTTCGTTAATGTAGGACCGGCGGATGCCCAGGAACTCGTTGACTATGGGCGGGGTGTAAAAGATGAAGAACTTTTCGCCCCGCGGCGCGCCGTTGTCGTCGATCAAGACGGCCGGCTCTTCGATCATCTTTTCGGCCACTTCCACGGGATTGGCGATCGTCGCCGTGCACAGGATGAACTGCGGGCTCGCCCCATAAAACCGGGCTACCCTCTTGAGGCGCCTCAGGACGTTGGCCAGGTGGCTGCCGAAGATGCCCCTGTAGTTGTGTAACTCGTCGACGACGATATACTTGAGGTTCTTGAAGAGGTTGATCCACTTGGTGTGATGGGGCAGGATCCCGGCGTGGAGCATGTCGGGGTTGGTCAGGATGATCTGGCCGATCGAACGGATGGCTTTGCGGGCGTCCTGGGGTGTGTCTCCGTCATAAGTGTGGATGCGGATCCCCTCGGGAAGAAGCCGGATGACGTCGTCCAGTTCAGCCCTCTGGTCCTGGGCGAGAGCCTTGGTCGGGAAGAGGTAGATGGCCCGGCTGGCCGGGTCGTTGAGGATGGCGTTGAGCACAGGAAGGTTATAGCAGAGCGTCTTCCCCGAAGCAGTCGGCGTCACGACGACGATGTGCCCGCCGCCCTGGAGGATTTCCCAGGAAGTCCTCTGGTGAGAATACAGATTCTTGTAGCCTTTCTGCTTGAGGGCGGAGAGAAGGCGGGGATTCACGCCGGACGGGTATTCGGCGAAGCGGCCTTCCTGGGCGGGGATGTGCTTGACGGCCGTGATGGAATCTTCTTTGAGCCCCATCTCCTGGAGCGTCTGCAGGGACTTGAGGAGGCTCTCTTCTCTCGTCATGGCACAGCCTCAAACCATCCTACATGATTGAATTCCACGGGTCAATTTAGCGCCCTCAGCAGGGCCTCGGTCCGGCCTCTCCCCGCCTCATGGCATCAACTTAACCGAGTCCGCGTTCAGGTCGGCGAAGTCCTATCCTAATCTAATTGCCTTTCTTGTAGTAGATCTCATAATTATAGTCAGGCGTATCGTCCATCCAGACGACATGGACGGTGTCGGTTGAATCTATGGCCATGGCCGGGTAGCCGGACCAGCCTGAGGTCCAGGTCAGCCTTTGGGACACGCTCCAGGTTGCGCCTCCATCCATGCTTCTCTTGTAATATATCTCAGAAATACCGGGTGTGTCATCATCCCACACGACATAGATAATATCGCCTGAATCTATAGCTATAGCCGGCATTTCGGAATTGTCTGCCATCCAGGTCAGCCTTTCCGCCGCGCTCCAGGTTTCGCCTCCATCCGTGCTTCTCTTGCAATAGATCTCATTCTGACCAGGTGTGTCATCATACCAGACGACATGGATCGCGGCATTTGAATCCACGGCAATGACCGGTTCCCAGGAGCCATCCGAAGTCCAAGTAAGCCTCTGAGATAAACTCCAGGTCGTGCCTCCATCATCGCTGCTCTTGTAATAAATCTCGGCATTATCAGGCGTTCTATCAGTCCAGATGACATGGACAAGGCTGTTTGAACTCGCGGATATGGCCGGGCAAGAGGAATCACCCGAGGTCCAGGTCAGCCTTTTGGCGTAGCTCCAAGTCGCTCCTCCATCTTTGCTTCCCTTGTAATAGATCTCCTCATTGCCCGGTGTTTCATCATCCCAAACGACATGGATCTCATCGGCCGAGCCTATGCCTATGGCCGGGGACCTGGAAAGGCCTGAAGTCCAGGACAGCCTTTTGGCGGAGCTCCAGGTCGTGCCTCCATCCGCGCTTCCCTTATAATAAATCTCGGTAGCGCCAGGAGTGCTATCAGACCAGACGACATGGATTGCGTCACTCGAATCTATGGCGATGGCTGGATGCCAGGAGTAGCCGGGAGTCCAGGACAGCCTTTTGGCGGAGCTCCACGTTGTGCCTGTATTCGTGCTCCTCTTGTAATAGATCTCATCGTTGCCGGGCGTATCGTCAGTCCAGACGACATGGACGGCGTCATTTGAATCTATGGCCATAGCCGGATTAGTAGAATCGCCTGAAGTCCAGGTCAGCCTTTTAGCCGCGGTCCAATCGGCAAGGGCCTCCGATGTCAGGCAAATCAGCCCAAGTGCGAGCAGACCAATGAGAAAACTCCGCTTGCTCATTCTTGCCTCCCGGTCTTCATAAAGATTAGGTAGGAATTCCGGCCAAACCTTTTTCCCTTATGGACCGTCAGAGATGATAAGTCGCTACATAATTGGATGTCAAGCCAATAACGCCAAATATTCAACCCAATCATTGCGAGCGCGGCCTCTGTTTCCTTGTGAATCAGCCGCCCAGGCGCTAGAATAGGGACATGCTCAAAGAGATCCGCGTGAAGAAGGCGGCGCAGCACAACCTCAAGCGCATCGATGTCGACCTGCCCCGCAACAAGCTGATCGTCGTGACCGGCCCCAGCGGGTCGGGCAAGAGCTCGCTGGCCTTCGACACGCTGTATGCCGAGGGGCAGCGCCGCTATATCGAGTGCCTGTCCGCTTACGCGCGCCAGTACATCGAGCAGCTGGAGAAGCCCGAGATCGAGTCGATCGAAGGGCTTTCGCCGTCCATCTCCATCGATCAGAAAACCATATCTTCCAATCCCCGGTCCACGGTCGGGACCGTGACGGAGATTCACGACCTGCTGCGTCTTCTCTACGCCCGGGTCGGAACTCCGCACTGCCCGAGCTGCGGCCGGCAGGTCAGCTCCCAGACGCCCGAGCAGATCGTCAGGAAGATCCTGGGTCTATTCGCCGGCGAGAAGGTGGCTGTTCTGGCGCCGGTGGTCAGGGGGCGGAAAGGCGAGTACTCGCGGCTTTTTGATAAGTTCCTGAAGAAAGGCTTCCTCCGGTTTCGCTTGGACGGCAAATTCCGGGAGCTCGAGGAATCCGTGCGCCTCGCGAAGACAAAGAAGCATAACATCGAGGTCCTGGTGGACGAGGTCATTCCCGGCCAGGAAGCGGCCCAAAGATTGAGGGAAGCCGTCGATAAAGCCTTCGAGATCTCGGGCGGGGACATGCTCATTCTCCGCCAGGACGGCGAAGAAGTGTTTTACTCGCTTAAGCTCCTCTGCCCGTTCTGCGAGGTCAGCCTTCCCGAGCTTGAGCCCCGAAGCTTCTCCTTCAACAGCCCCTATGGCGCCTGCACCCGCTGCCACGGACTGGGATTTCAAACCATTCTCAACGAGTGGGGTGAGGTCGAGCTCACCGCCGATATCTGTCCCGAGTGCCGGGGAAAACGGCTGAAAAGGGAGAGCCTGGCCGTCCGGGTGGGCGGGAAGAACATCCATGAGCTGAGCGCCCTGCCCGTAGATAAACTGATCGTCGAGATGCGCGCCTTCAAATTCGATGACTCGGCCGAGCTCGTCGCCTCGAAAATACTCAAGGAGATCCTGGCCCGGCTGGAGATCATGGGGGAGCTGGGGCTGCCCTATCTTCAGCTGAGCCGGCCGACGGCCAGCCTTTCCGGCGGGGAAGCCCAGCGCATCCGCCTGGCCGCCCAGATCGGGGCCAGGCTCCGGGGTGTACTCTACGTCCTGGACGAGCCGACCGTGGGGCTTCACCAACGGGACAACGGCCGGCTGATCCGTCTCCTTCGCGCCATCCGGGATGAAGGGAACTCGGTCGTCGTCGTCGAACACGACGAACAGACCATCCGCTCGGCCGATCACATCCTCGACTTAGGGCCCGGCGCGGGCGAGGATGGCGGCTACAAAGTGGCCGAAGGTGATCTTGGCCAGGTCCTTGGGTCCTCGGACTCGCTCACGGCGCAGTATCTCCGGGGGGAGAAAAAAATCCCCGTGCCCGGAAAAAGAAGACAGCCCAGGGGCTGCTTGACGATCGTCAAGGCCAGTGAACACAACCTCAAGGGCCTGGAAGCGCGCATTCCTCTGGGGACGATGACGGCCGTGACCGGAGTTTCCGGGTCGGGCAAGAGCACCTTGGTCTACGATATCCTCTACAAGCGCCTTCTCAATCTTTTCCACAATGCCAAACAAAGAGTGGGATCTCATGAGGCCCTCCTCGGCGTCGAAGAGATCGACAAAGTCATTGCTGTCGACCAGAAACCCATCGGCCGGACACCCCGCTCCAACCCGGCGACCTACACCGGCCTGCTCACACCGCTCCGGGAGCTGTTCGCGCGGACGCCGGAAGCGCGGATGAGGGGCTATGCGTCGAGCCGTTTTAGTTTCAACCTTGCCGGCGGCCGCTGCGAAGAATGCGAGGGGGCCGGAGCGAAGAAGATCGAGATGCATTTTCTGCCGGACGTCCTAGTGACCTGCGACAGGTGCGGAGGCAAACGATACAACAAAGAGACCTTGGCCGTTCTCTATAAGGGCAAGAATATCGCCGATTTCCTGGCCATGACTGTCGACGAGGCCTTCGAGTACCTGAGGGCCCATCCTTTGCTCAAGAGGAAGCTGGCCGCTCTCCGGTCGGTCGGGCTGGGTTATATACGACTCGGCCAGCCGGCGCCGACGCTATCCGGCGGAGAGGCCCAGCGCATCAAGCTGACAAAGGAGCTGGGGAGGAAGAGCACGGGCCGAACGCTTTTCCTTCTCGATGAGCCCACTACGGGGCTGCATTTCGACGACGTACGCAAGCTCCTCGAGCTTCTCTCCGAACTGGTGGGCCGGGGCAATACGGTGGTGGTTATCGAGCACAACCTCGACGTCATCAAGTACTGCGACCATGTTATCGATCTGGGGCCCGAGGGCGGCGAGGAGGGTGGATGGATCGTCGCTCAGGGCACGCCGGAGGAGGTGGCGGCCACAGCCGAGTCCCATACGGGCCGTTTCTTGAAGAAAGCGCTGGATAAGGACGGCCGCGCAGCTTGAGGCACAGTCATGAGTTTTGATAATGTCCTTGGAAACAGCCGGGTGAAGAAAATCCTGCGGCTGGCCCTGCAGAAGAACCGGCTTCCCAACTCGCTCCTGTTTCACGGACCTGGAGGGGTGGGCAAGCGGAACCTTGCCTTGTCCTTGGCCAAAGCGGTGAACTGCGAGCGAAAGAGGGAAGATGCCTGTGATGAATGTCCCTCCTGTCTGGCTATTTCGGGGGGCCGGTTCCCGGATGTCCAAGAGATCAAACCTTCCGGTCAGGTGATCAAGGTGGAACATGTCCGGGAGATGCGCCAGGCCGTCTACATGAGGCCGATGGTCGGGCGGAAGCGGGTTTTCATAATCTCGGAAGCGGATAAGATGAACGATGAGTCCTCCAACACGGTCCTTAAGATATTGGAGGAGCCCCCCTTTTTCTCGCATTTCATCCTGGTTACCGACCAGCCCCATCGCATCCTGCCGACTATCAAGTCCCGATGTCAGGCCCTGCAGTTTGTCCCGGTCGCTAGAGAGGTGATCGCCGGAGCGCTCCGGGAAAAAGGCTTCGGGGAGGATCAGGCGAGGAGCATCTCTCTCTTTGTCGGGGGGAACCTGGAAGGAGCGCTGGAACTTGACTGGGACGATATTCAGAATGCGCGCCGGGAGGCGTGGGGCCTTTTGCTGTCCCTTGCCAGGCAGGAGAACGCCTCGCTTTTCCTGAAGAATTATGGATTTGTCCAGAGGAACCTCATCCGCGAGGATCTGACGAGGACGCTGAAGATCATGGCCTCTTTCTACCGGGACATGGTCCTGATCAAAGAGGGCGGGGACTTCTCCCTGCTCCTCAACCCTGATTTTGGGGACGAACTCCAAGGCCTGGAGGGCTCCTGGAGCTTGGAGAAAAGCCGGCGCTTTCTCCGGCTTGTCGATGGAGCGGTCTCCGGGTTGGCCAAGAATCTGAACATGAGCTTGATCGCCGGCGCGTTCTATTCACTCCTGGGAGAAGACGCAAATGACCGAGATAATCTGTCTCGTTTCTGAGAGCACGGGTAAGGTCCTGCGGGCCTATAAGGGTGATCTCGACATTCAGAAAGGCGACGTCTTTCTAGTCGAGTCCGAATTGGGCGGCGACTTGGCGAAAGCGGTGGACATCCCCTCCGAGATCTGCCACTTGCCTCAGGCCGAACGGAGCGCCGTCCGGATCATCCGCCGGGCGACCGACGAGGATATCCAGAAGTTCCAATGGCTCCGGGAGAAAGAGCAAAGGGCCTTTGATTTCTGTCTACAGAAAATCAAGGCCCGGAACCTGCCGATGAAACTGGTGGCGGTGAAATATTTCTTCAGCGAGAAAAAGGGGATATTTTTCTACACCGCGGACGGCCGGATTGATTTCCGTCAGCTGGTCAAGGACCTGGCTCAGGAGTTGAGGATGCGGATCGAGATGCGTCAGATCGGAGTCCGGGATGAGGCCAAGATGCTGGGCGGGCTCGGTGTCTGCGGCCGCCCCCTCTGCTGCGCCAGCTTTATGAAAACGTTCGAGCCCGTGACCATCCAAAAGGCGAGAAAACAGCAGATTGTCATCAACCCGACCAAGATATCTGGACTCTGCGGCCGGCTGATGTGCTGCCTGGCCTTCGAAGAAGAAAGCCGTGGCCGCCTGTACGCCGACGACGAGGGTCTGATCGAGGATTGAGGTACGGAGTCTATTCAGCCGGCTCGATCTGAAACTGGACCTTGCTCGAGACGGCGATCAGCGTCCCGCGCGGGGAATAGGCTCTCACTTGCCAGGCAAAACTCTGACCGGGCAACATGCGTTGGCGGGTTTCCGCGGGAACGACGATCCGGTTGTCCCGGGTTGTCGCCGACCAGAGGAGCCCACCGTTGTAGAGAGAAATCTTGTATTCGACTTCCTGGCCGAGCGACTTCCACTCAAAAAAAGTCGGGACGGTCCTGACGTCGATGATCGGTGACATCAAGGTCAGCGATTCCCCCCTGACCACTTCCGTGTCACTCAGGACAAATTGGGGAGAAGAGCCCCTGAAACGGGGCAAAACACCGAAAATGACAAGCAGGAAGGCCGCGGCGGCGACCCCCACGGTGGCCCATTGGCGGGGACTGAAGGACGAAAGAGCGCGCTTCCAGGCGGGCACCCAATCTCTCCGCACAGATGCAGAGGGGGCCTTGAAAAGCCGGGCGCCTTGGGTCTTGATTGTAGAAATCAGGGCATCTCGTTCTTCCATCTGCCGGAAACAGCTCGGGCAGTTGAAATAGTGCTCTTCGAACTGCTCCCTCGCGCTCCCATCTAGTTTATTCAAGAGGTAGTCATCGATCTGGTCGGAAAACAGGCATTTTCTCATGCTCGTCACCTTTCATCCGGTTTCAACGATTTAGTCGCCGGATGGGCCGGAAAAATGAATTTTTTCATGTTTTTATCATCTTCCGGAGAAGTTTCTGGGCATAGTTGATCCGCTCACTGACCCGGCGGGGCGATATGCCCAGGCGTTCGGCTACCTCGTCGCGCGAAAGCTCTTGATAATAATAGAGATTTAAAACCTCCTTGAACTTGGGCTTGAGCTGTTGAACGGCCTGGGCGAGGATCTTGGCTCTCTCCCGGCTCTCGGCGTCGTCACAGGGGTCGGGCAGGGGAACGGGCTCAGGGATGCTCCTCAGGACCTTTGTCTTTTGCCGGATGTGGTCGATTATCCGGCGGCTGGTGATGGTATAGATGAAAGTCCCGATCGATGAATCGCCCCGAAATTCCCCCTTCTTGACCTTCTCGATCACCTGGGTAATGACCTCGTTGACTACGTCCTCCCAGTCCGGGGTCCGGGCGCCCAGAGATTTCTTGACTTTGAAACTGACGACAGGCCGGTACTTGATGACGACCTCATTGAGGTCGATCTCGGGCGGACGGTTTTCCACACGGATATTATATAGAGTGTCTAAATCCTTGACAAGGGTGGATTTAGGGAGGAACTCTCCCCCGGAAAGGGGATGGCCGAGGTGAGATAGGCTGGAAATTCAATTTCTTGAGGGATGGGGCGACTAAAAGTATGCGAGTCAAAAATGAGAGGCTTGATTTCCACGCCAGAAAGCACGGCCGACCCCAGGAAAAAGCCGGTCGATAGAGAAGACCTGCTGGTCATCGAGGACCGAAGGGGCGCCCGGACCGCCTTCCCGTTATCCCTGAGCCAGAACGAGTACCTGTTTGCCCTCCGGGGAAACGAAGACTTCCTCGGTTCTCCGAGGAGCGGTGACCGATATTCCTCTTGGAACGGCCTGAGCACCCGCACCCATAAGATATTCCAGGCCAAAGAGGCCATGAAGGACCTCAGCCATTGGTATGCACAGATCTTCCGGGACACGGATGAGCTTGATGAAGACGAATTCGCCGAGAAACAAAGGTTCTTTAACTCCAACCTTATCCATTTCATCGCCGCCACCGACGATAACGAAGACACCGTCGGCCACTCCCAGTTCGTGGCCAACTATGCCATTCTCTTAGCCCGCGAGTTGGGGATCGAAGAAGCGAGGTATCTGGTCGACCTGGAAAGAGGCGCCCTCCTTCATGACATCGGCAAGATCGGGATCCCCGAGGCGATCCTGAAAAAAAAGGGCCCGCTGACCCTGATCGAACGGGAGATCATCAAGGACCACCCCCTGCTGGGATATAAGCTGATCGAGGGCTTCTCATTCCTGGAAAGAGCGTCCCAAGTGGTCCTCTATCATCACGAATACTTCACGGGCATGGGCTACCCCTATGGCCTGGCCGGAGAGCAGATCCCGCTGGAGGCCAGGATATTCTCCCTGGCCGACACAGTGGACGCTATCACCTCGGACCGGCCCTACCGCAAAGGAAGAAGCTTCGAAGAGGCCCGCCGCGAGATCGAACGGCACAGCGGCAGTCAATTCGACCCCCAACTGGTCGAGGTCTTTCTTTCCATTCCTCAGGAACGCTGGCAGAAAGCCAAACTCGATACCTTGAGGACCCTCCGCCTGCCTACCATTCACTGATTTTTTTACAAATCCTTTCCTTGGCAATCCCGGCCCGGCCGGGAGTCTGTTTTTTGGGCGGCGCCGCATTCTCATGCGGGAGAATAACTACGGCTCTTTGCCCTCCTCCTTCTTTGATAGGTAAGTCTGTGGGTCGACCAGGATCTCCCTCGGCTTGCTGCCTTCTGAGGGACCGAGAATCCCCTCCTGCTCCATCTGATCGATTATCCTGGCGGCCCTGGCATATCCAAGTTTGAGCTTTCTTTGCAGCCAGGAGGCCGAGGCTTGCCCAGTGGCCAGCACCATCCGGAGCGCCTCCTCATAGAGCTCGTCCTTCTCGCCCGTATCCTCCCATCCCTGGGCCGACGGTGCCTTGATGAACTTTACGAGTCTGGTGTCGAACTCGGGCGCCCTCTGCTCCTTGACAAACTTGACGAGGCGCGTGATCTCGGGCATGGAGATGAAGGCGCAGTGGAGGCGGATGATCCGGGGATAATTCGGAGGCATGAACAGCAGGTCGCCCAGGCCAAGGAGCTTGTCGGCGCCCGAGGTGTCGATGATGATCCGGGAGTCCACCTTCGACGGCACGCGGAAGGCGATGCGGCAGGAGAAATTGTTCTTGATCGTGCCGGTGATGACATCGATAGAAGGTCGCTGGGTGGCGAGGACGAGGTGGATTCCAACGGCCCTGGCGAGCTGGGCCAGGCGGGCGATGCAGTATTCAATCTCTTGAGCCCCGATCATCATCAGTTCCGCCAGCTCGTCGATGATGATGACGATATAGGGGAGGGGCTTGAATTTCTGTTTTTCCTCGTCCGTGAGCTTGCCCTTTTTTTCCTGCAGGATCTTGTGGACCTGGTTGTTATACTGGGCGATGTCCCGGACCTTGAGGAAGCTCAGGCGGTGGTAGCGCTCTTCCATCTTCTCCACCGCCCAGCCGAGGATCGCCTCGGCCTTGCGCATGTCGGTCACCACCGGGTGCATCAGGTGCGGCAGACACCGGTAAGGACTAAGCTCGACCATCTTCGGGTCGACCATCAACATGCGGACCTCGTCCGGCCGGCGGGTCATGAGCATCGACATGA
>CAYGXD010000067.1:0-1893 GCA_964353705.1 uncultured Eubacteriales bacterium
ACGGTGCTTTCATCTTGAAGGGATGATCTCCGCCGCGGGAAAGTCATGGGATGAAGCCGTCGGAGGTTTCCGGAAGGCCGTGGAGATACTTCCTTGCCAGCACTCAGAGTACTTGGATCAGCAGGCTGTTTATATTGAGGCGCTGGCCTCGTCCCTATTCCAGCAGGGCGACCTGGACTCGGCGCGCGCGCAGTACGAGAAAGTGATTTCCTTAACCACGGGGAGACTGACCGCCGGGGACGCTTATGCGCGGAGCCTGTACCAGTTGGGAAGGATCTACCAAGAGAAAAGCGAGCCCGCTACGGCCAGGGAATTTTTCCGGAAATATCTCGCGGTACGCGGCGATGCCGATCCCGGGCTGGCGGAAGTCGAGGATGCCAGGAAGCGCCTGGCGTCGATCTTTTAGCTCGGTTCGGCCTCTGCCCAGAATTTAGCCACCTCTTCCCGCCAAATTTTCTTTATTTTGCACATCCAGGCCGGAATTTTCCCAAGTACGCCCGTGGAAAAAGCGGCCGTTGCCGGACAGGCGGTGCACAGGAATATATGGGGGCAATCCCGGCAGGCCCGTCCTTCAGAAGAGAAATTTTCCAGGCGGAGCGCCTCGTACTTTTGAATCACCGAAGAATAAACGGCTTCGTCGTCCGTGGCGAGATCGCGGATATCCCCAAAGCAGTAGGCGTTCAATTCAGGGTGGTTCACCTTGGCATTGAAAAGATCGGCAAAAAAGCGGCACCCCCAAAGCCTCCCGTCGGGCCCTAGAGCCAGACGATCCTGGCCGGCCGCACATCGAAAAAGACCAGGCCTCAACCGGCTCTGAAAATTCTTCACGGGGATCGAATGGTGCAGTCGATAATAAAGGAGGAGATATCCCTGGAGTTCCCGGACTTCTTCTCGCATCTGACCCAGACTGAGGGAATCCCAGGGATCTCCAATGGAATAGGACAGCTGGCAGTTTTTAATCCCGCTTTCCACAAGAAACTTCGCGGAACGAAAAACCTCCTTGACCGTCTCCGGGATGAATACGCTGTTGGTCTCCAGCTCAATATCCGGCAAGTTGATCAGCCTGATCATGTTCTCCCGGACGAGGGGGTTGAGCTTGCTCGGGCGGGTGATCTCCTGCGCCGTTCCATCATGGCTCAGGTTGACCTTGAATCTGTGCGTGTTCAGGAAATTCAGGATTTCTTCGGTGAGAAGAGCGCCGTTGACAGAAATGCTGAAAAGGAGTCTCTTGGCCTTGAGGGTTTTGTGGTTTTCGATAAAGTCTATTGTCTGGGCAATTGTATCAAACGCCAAGAGCGGCTCGCCGCCATAGAAACCGACACAGCCATTCTCCGCAATCGAATCCTGAAGGAAATCGAGCGCTTTTTGGATAGCGGAAAATTCAAGGGATCGCGCACCCCTTTTCTGGAAACAATAGAGACAGTCCAAGTTACATTCTTCTGTAAGATAGAGTGTAAAATCAGAAAGCGCGGATCTCAATGAGTCGAGATCAGAGATTTGGCAGATGGCGGGATGATATGTCCTGCTGCCTTCCTAGGCGATCAGCTGGCTGCCCAGGCATCTCCTCCTTGCGATCCCCATTTGAGCACAAAAATCGGTGAAGGCATCTAGGCGTTCTTTTTCCTGGGCCGGTGTAAGGTTTGGCTCCTTTGTCTTTTCCAGGACATCGAGGCAATCCTTTACTTTCTTAGCCATGTCACCCTCCTATTGATAAGATTATGCTTATTATATATGCGATGATGTGCCCTGTGTCAAATGTTTTTTTCCCTATATCCTCGGTTAGGAAATGCGGACATGGGAAGTCCAAATTCCCTGGTTTTTTCTAAATTTTCACCAGTTCGTCGATCTTGACCGGCCTCCCCTGTACGATGCTGTGCCGGGCGGCGATCCCGA
>CAYGXD010000067.1:1993-18111 GCA_964353705.1 uncultured Eubacteriales bacterium
TCGTCGATCTTGACCGGCCTCCCCTGTACGATGCTGTGCCGGGCGGCGATCCCGATGAGCGCCGAGAGCGCCCCTTCCCTGCTTCCCGACGGGCGCCCCAGGGAATCTGGCTCCGTTTTCCGGAAAATCTGGTCCTGCATGACCTGGTCGGCTCCCCAATGTCCGCCGCCTCCCGCCGGGAGGGCGAACGTCCTGGTCGATTTGAAATTCTGGGTGACCCGGAATTCGGCCAAGTTCTCGACTTTCCAGGGCTGGTTGTGATAAACTCGCACATCGAGCCGCCCTTTCGTCCCGTTGAAACCCACCGAAAACCCTTCATAAGGCATGAAGGCGTTGAGCGAATAGCTCATGGTGACACGGTTGTGGTACCGCACCTGGACGTTCATCGTGTCCCAGATGTTGATCTTCTCGCGGAAGACGCAGGAGTCCCGGATGTAGCCGTCGGCAGACTCGGCCTTGACATAGAGGTTCATCGACTCCTGGTCCTTGGTGATATCCCAGAAAAATTCGCAGCCCGCCTTGTGCGGGCAGGTCATGCATCGCTCGCCGCGGATCGCTCCGTTATAGCCGTATTTCCGGAGTTCTCCGGAGGCGTTGACCTCCACCGGCTCCGCCGCCAGCCACCAGTTCATCAGGTCGAAATGGTGCGTCGCCTTGTGGACGAGAAGCGAGCCGGAGTTTTGCTTGAAGGCGTGCCAGCGGCGGAAGTAGGAAGCGCCGTGGTAGATGTCCAGGTACCAGTGGAAGTCGACTGAGGTCACGTCGCCGATCTCACGAGACATCAGGATCTCCTTGATCCTCGTCGCATCGGGACCGTACCGGTAATTGAAAGTGACCAGGAGTTTCTTGCCGGTCCTCCGCTCGGTATCGACAATCTCCTGGACCATCTTCTCGTCCGTGCACATCGGTTTTTCGGAGACGGGGCGGCACCCCGCCTGCATTGCCAGGACAATGTATTTCGCATGGAAGCAGTCCATCGTCGTGACGATGACGATATCGGGCCGCGTCTCTCTGATCATATCTTCGAAATCGACAAAAGTCGGGCAGTTCGCGCCCATGTAGGTTTTGGCATACTCCAGCCGGATCGGGTTGATGTCGCAAAGGCCGACCATCTCCAGGACATCGCCGTAGTTCTTGAGCAGGTCCCTGCCCCATAAGGAGCTTCCCCTGCCTCCAGTTCCGACGAGCGCCACCCGCTGTTTCTTGGCCGGCGGCTGCTGGCCGAGGGCCTTTCCCGGACCGATCAAAGACAAGCCGGCCGCCCCCAGTGCCGCGGCCGATGAGGCAAGGAACTCCCGGCGGCTGAATTCTGCTTTATTGTCGGCCATTTCGACCTCCTCTTGGGAGCGATGCCCGACGGCATCGAGCCCGCTCGAGCATGCTCTATCACAACCCGGCAGGAATGTAAACGGCCTCGCCGATGTGTGTGATAGCCCAGCAGATGTGTCCGCATCGGGTCGAACCCCCCCGGAGAAACCGGATTTGACGCTTCCCGGCTTTTTAGATACCATTGCCGGAAAGCGGCATGAATAGAAACCAGCCTTGCGATTTCTACGAGATCCAGAAGCGGCAGTGGCGACGGAGTATTTTCGTCTTTGCCGGCCTGATCCTGTTCTATTTCCTGGCCATAGGGATCATCGTCCTGGCCGTTTATTTGAGCGTCGGGGCCTTCGCGGCGGCCGGTTTTTTGTCCGGTCCCTTCCTCGCCAGGCTCCTGCTATGGGTCTTGTGTATCGCGGTTCTTATCGCCGTCTTCCATTATTACGATGCCCGGAAGTTCGGCGCTGCCTACATCCTCAAAAGGCTGGAAGTCCGGAAGCCCGACCTCTCCGACCGGTACCACAAGCAGCTGGCCGATACGGTCGAAGAGATGCGGATCGCCGCCGGCCTTCCCGAGGTCAGGCCTTATGTCATACCTTCGTTCGCCATCAACTCGATGGCCCTCATCGAGGCGGACGGGACTCCGGCCGTGGCGGTTACTGAGGGCCTTCTGGCGGATTGCACCCGCGACGAGATGCAGGCTGTGGCCGCCCACGAGTTGGCTCATATCTCACGCGGCGATGCCTTTTATGTCACTCTGGTCTGCTCGCTGGCCAATCTCCTGGAAAAATTACGGGCGGCCGTGGAGCCCGAAGATACTCCGGCCGAGGACCGGCTGGAGAGCGGCCGGGGCGGCGCTCCGCCCGTCCTCATCTACGGCGCCCTTGCGCTGACCTCGATCGTCATGCACCTCCTGAGCATGCTGCTCAGCCGGGAGCGGGAGTTCCTGGCCGACGCTGCGGCTTCCGAGATCGGCCGCAACCCGGCGGCCTTGGCCCGGGCACTCTACAAAGCCCACCTGAAAAGCACCTTCGTCGGGGACTTCAGCCTGACCTACAGTCCTCTTTTCATCGTCGCCCCGGCCTTGACCAGCGATGACGAAGAGGGCTATTGGAACCGCTTGTTCAATTCCCATCCTCCTCTAATGAGAAGGGTCAGCCTTCTCGCCCAACAGGCGGGGCTCCGGCCGGCCCAGGTCATCGAGCAGGTCTGGGAGAGCCGGAGGATAAGGGAAGAGGCCCGAGTGCTCTTGCATTCTTACGAGGAGAGCGCCTCCGCCGCTTTACCAAACCGGGAAGTGCCGGGACTCCCCGGCGGCCCCGAACAACAGAAGGTCTGGAGGATCCAGGACCAAGGCGGAAAATGGCAGGGTCCCTTCGGGCTGGATGAACTCGTTTTCCTCCCCTATTTTTCGGTCGTGCGGAGAGTCCGGAATGTCCAGGAAGGCGTGGAGGCAGCGGCCCGGGAATTTCCTCAGGTCCGGGCAGGATTAAGGAATTTGGGAAAGAACCGGCCGCTGGACCCCTCGAAACAGAACCGCTGTCCCCGCTGCCGCGTTCCCTTGCTTGAGACATTCTATGAGGGCGTAGCTATCCGTATTTGCGGGGGATGCGGCGGAAAGCTGGTAGATGCTTCGTTCATGGACCGGATACTGCTGAGGCGTGAGGTTGCCTTTTCGGATGTTCTGCTGGAAAAAGCCAGGATCTTCCGGAGTGAGTTCCTCCTCAATCCGCTGAAGAAACAAAAAGCAAAGGAGGATGTTTCTCGAGGCCTCTCCTGCCCAAGCTGCGGCCAGAGAATGCGGGCGCGTCCGTACAACTACCAGCACTTCGTCCCCGTGGATAAGTGCCTGTCCTGCTACAAGATCTGGTTCGACGCCGACGAGCTGGAGATTCTCCAGATCCTCGTCGAAAAGAAGGCGTAACGCTCAGTCGAAGATTTTCGCCAATCCCTGGTATTTGGTGTGGACTGACTCGACGGCGGCGGCTATCGCCTCACCCTGGCCTGACTTCGCTGTCTCGGCCAGAGCCTTGGTCGTCTGCAAGAGCTCCTGAGCGGCCGTGCCGAAGGCCGGGGCCTTGGATTCCAGGCGCTTGGGAAGAGAAGCCTTGGTGATGGCTTCCGCCTTGGTCAGCATATCGCCGCTGGCCTCGGCGATCTTGGCATAATCGCGCGCCGGGAGGTACTTGTGATAGACAACATAAAGCACTTTGTGGAAGTCATCGACCTCCCGGAGGACCGGCCGGATAGCCCTGACCATCATCTCGTATCGGCCATGAAGGGCTTCGGCGGCCTCCAGGAGAACGGCATCGTCAGTTCCGGCGGCCGCCGATAAATAGGCGTCGACCGACTTCCTCAAATCGGCCAGGGCTTGGTCCCACTTGGCCTGTTTTTCGTGGAGGATGCCGGGAAGCTGGGCGCCATAGATCTTCTCGGCCAGTCTCTTGACCTCAGGCGCGTAGCTCCGCAGGGCCGCATAGTCCTTCTCCGGATAAGCGGTGTGCCAGATCGGATAGATGATTTCATGGAAGGCGGAGAGCTCGGGGACCGTGCTTTCGGTCTCTTGGACTTGCGCCGGCAGGGCCGATACCGGGGCGGCGGCGACAAGTGCGAATAGGAAAAGGAAAGTCGAAATTCTCAGTTTATTCACCTTGACCTCCTAGGGCTCGGGGTGATCCGAAATGTCTTGATCTCGAAGGGCTTGATCATAAACCTGAGCATTTTACCATCTGTCTCAATTTCCTCCAAGGTCTGTTCAATGAGGTCCGTCTCTATCGCGTCAACCGGGCCGGGAAACTCGATGCCGACCTCCGTTTCTTTCCCCAAGATCTCATAGAGGCGAAGGATAGTGGCCCGGTCGGAATAGCCCGATTTCTTTTTGAGCGAGGACAGAATGACGTTCCCGGGATTGACCCGGATAAAAGACTGCTCGGCCGGCCATTCTCCGGGGTGGATCATCCCGGCGCGTGCTAAAAGAGGGCTGTTGAGTTCGTAGCCCCTGCGGAAGGTTTCAGCCTCCGCCCAGCTTCCCTCGTGGGGATAGAGTGAGTAGACGAGCTCATGCTCGCCCCGGTCGGCCTCGGGATCGGGTTCGGTGGCTCCATGGACGATGGAGATTCGCATGACGTTTCCCTTGACATCAAACCCGTATTTGCAGTCATTGAGAAGGCCGAGACCGTGAGTCCCCTTTTCGTCCGTCAGGTCGATCCACTTGAGGGCCGGAACCTCGGTCCCGTCAACGGGCCTTGGGATAGCGCCATAGGGGATTTCAAAAACGGCCGAGGTATTATGCGCAGCCACGGGGAAAACGGCTTTGATCATCAGGTTCCGTTCCTGCCAGTTCAGATGAACGCGGCAGTCGACCCGGGGCACTCGATCATATAGCCTGATGTCCTGGACAAAAACGGAATTTCGAAAATAACTCTTGACACGGAAAGCCGCTCTCACGGGTCCTCTCTCGAGGACCTCGATCGTCGCGCCCTCCGCGCCGATATTCCAGGAAGTCTCCTTGAGTCCCAGTTCCCAGGCCGACATGTTCTGCGGTTCATCGACGATGGCCTGGAGCACGTTCCCCTCTCCGGCCAATACCTCCCGGTCCCCCTTTTTATCGATCAAACTCCGGATCCAGCCTGTCTTAGGGTTCAAGGTCAGCTTGAAAAACTCGTTCTCCAGGGTGGAGCCGCCCACAGAAAGACCGGACTGGAATCCCGGACGGTCCTCGGCTTCGAGGACACGATATGTCCTGTAGCCGAGAGAGGGAATATTTTCGGCTATGAATAGAACGCGAAGTCCTGTCGTTAGAGCGGTGGGACTCTCCTCCAATACCTGAACCGGGATTTCTTTTCCCGCGCCGTCGATTACCCTTATGCCTTTGACGGGCCCGGTAAAGCTCACCTCGGCCTCGACGGGTTCGGTCCTCTCCCAGGCCAGAGGGTTGAAAACGAGAAGCGGTACGCCTTCACCGCGGGTATCCACCTGGTTGGCCAGGGCCTCGAGCGAGAAATCCAGCGCCCTCTGGGCTCTCTCCCGCGCCGATTCATAAGCGATCCTGGTCTCGTCATAGACCGGGCCGATGCTCGAACCGTCCAAGATGTCGTGGAACTGATTGCGAAGCACGGTCTTCCAGGCCTCATCGATGTCCCGCTCGGGGTAGTAGGCCCGGGCCCCGTTTGTGACGGCTATGACCGAGAACTTCTCCGCATTCAGGAGGATATTCTCCAGCCGGCGGTTGTATTTCTTCGTTTCGGCCTGAGTCGTATAGCAGGCCGGGAAAGTGAAGTTCAGCTCCCGCTTGATTGTGGGAAATGGGATCCCGGATTTCTCCAGCCTCGCAAAATATTCTTCCGGCGTGACAAACTCGAAACGGGGCTGGCTTTTATCTTCCCTGAACTTCTTTATGGCCTCGAGGTCGGTGGCCCGCGGACCGCCGCCGTGGTCCCCCTCTCCATAGAGAAGCATGAAGTCCTTCAGCGGTGTCGACTTGGATTCCTCGAAGAGGAGGTCCCGGACGCCTTTCCTGAGATTGACAAGATACCAGCCCGGAGGCACATAAGCGAGGAGCTTCGACCCGTCCAGCCCCTCCCACCAGAAGACCGGCGTCTTCTCCGGCGCGCATCTTTCGAAGACATAGGACTTGATGCCGGCCTTATTGAGGATTTGCGGTAGCTGGAAATTGTGCCCGAATCCGTCCGGGTTCCAGCCTACGGTGACGTCGACACCGAACTTTTCCTGAAAATATCTTTTTCCATAGAGGAGCTGCCGGGCGAACGACTCGCCGTCCGGCATGTTCAGGTCGGGCTCCGCCCACATCCCGCCCACCGGAACCCACGTTCCTTCCTTCACCTTTGCTACGATCCTCTGGAAGAGCTCGGGATATTCTTTTTCTATGGCTTCATATACGGCGGCCTGGCTTTGGGCAAAGGTCAGACCGGGGAACTTGTCCATTTGCTCCAGAGTTCCCAGGAACGTATGCGTGGCGATGTCGTGCACGGTTTCTTCCCAGCGCCACAGCCAGGCTAGGTCGATATGGGCGTGGCCGATGAGGGAGGCCGTGAAATCACGCGGTTTGAACGAGTCCGGCCCGCTTTCTTTTTGATCCGCCGCCGCCACCGCCGCCATGCAGATGGCCAGGGCGGCCGATAGGATAATCTTAGGGTTCTGCCTCATTCCCTCCTCCTCAAACGAAAAGTCTCATTTTGAGCTCTCGACTGGCAAGTCTTCGCGGCCCGACCATTCGCTGAATCCGCCGTCGTAGAGCCTGACTTTCGGGAAGCCAAGCCGATGTTTGAGAGAGAAATAATTAAAGGCGGCCATCTGTCCCTGGCCGCAATACACGATGATATTCTTATCCGGCGTCACGCCCAGGTTCGCATAAACGGCCAGCAGCTCTTCCTTCGGCTTCCAAGTGCCGTCGTTGGCAAGATCCATGGCCCAGGGATGGCTGATGGCTCCCTTGATATGCCCCTTCCGTTTCCAAGCTCCCTTTTCTCCCTTATAAAGGTCTTCGGGCCGGACGTCCAGCAGCACGGCTCCTGCTTTGAGCTCCTTAATCACATCCTCAAGCGAGGCCCGGATATCTCTTTTCGGCTTAGAGGAGGGGCGATAGGAGACCGGTTTTATCTTCGGATAGTCCTGGGTCAAGGGCCGTCCTTCCGTCCTCCAGCGCTCGATCCCATCCTCGAGCAGGGCGAAATCCTCATGGCCCATGAACTCGAGCGCCCAAAGCAGATAGAAGGGCGGGTAGCCGTTCTTGTCGTAGTAGGCGATGACCCGGGTCTTGGCCCCGATCCCCATTTGACCCAGAAGGAGAGCCAGGGCTTCGACGCTTATGAGCTTCCCGGGCACTCCCTGGTCCGGCCAGCGCAGGACGTCAGTGTCCAAGTAAAGGGCCCCGGGAATATGGGACTGCCAATAGTCCCGGATGTCCATCCGGGTATCGATGATCCGGATATCTTCATTGGCCAGGTTGGCCGCCAGCCACTCGCCGCTGACCAGTTTTTCCGACGGAGCCTGGGTTTGTCCGCTCAGGTATGGACACAGGAATAAAATCAGAGAGATGGCCGAAAGGGACGTTAGTCTCTTGATCAGGCTGCGGATCATCATGATATCCTCCTGAGGCGGCCCTGGCCGCCGAGCTTTTATTGGCGAGCGATCAAGGGAAAAGAGGCGATCCGGAGCCGGGCGCAGCCCATCGGGATGAGCATGACCTCCGTCTCGGGCTCCGACGAAGCAACCGGCCACGGCGGGATCCTGCCGACCATCTTCCCTTCGGCTTTCCAGTCGGGCAGACGCCTGGCCCGGGCTTTCAGAATAATCGGGGCCGCTTCCGGAGTGAAAGGCGGCTCGGCAGGCGGCTTCCGGCCGGCCAGAGAAATCGTCGCCTCGGGATTGCCGGGATCGACGACCAGGCCGAAGTTCCAAGGAGTCGTCGGCAGGATCTCATAGGCCGGCCAGATGTCCGTCCCGCCGTACCGTTTCCATTCCTCCCCGATTTTCAGAGAGAACCAGAGCGGGCCGCGCCGGACGGAAACGGCGTTTCCCATCTTTTCCCAAACCCTGATCCCGATTTTCGGGAAGAATGACAGCCGCACCCGGTCGCCGTTTTCCCAATCGCGGCTGATGCGGGCATAAAACCCGGGCCGGAGCTCGTCCGGGAGTTTTTCCCCGTTGATGGAGATCTCCGCGCGTCCGGCCCAGTCCGGGATCCTCAGGTAGAGAGGGAATCCAACGGTCGAAGTTGTCCGGATTGTGAAATCGATATGATCTCCGAACGGATACTCGGTTTCCTCGGAGACACGGACGTCGTCGCCCCCGCCCACCTTGGCCGCTACCTCAGAAGGGGCGTACAGCGCCGCCGCCAGGCCGTTGTCCGAAGTGGCCAGCCAGAGGTGCTCAGCGAAATACGGCCAGCCGAAGCCCGCGTTGTGCTGGCAGCAGCGGTAAGACCAGGGATCATAGGACAGCAGAGTCCCGTCGTTCTGGAAGTCGTGCTCCCCTGAGCTGTCGCAGGATATGAGGTTGGGCGCGGTGAGATAGTGGAGGCCCCGGAGGTCCGGAGTCATCGCCGCCGGAAGCGAGTTAAAGGCGATCTCTTCACAGCGGTCGGCATGGCGGGTCTCGCCTGAGATCTTGAGGAGTGCCTCTTGGCTGTGCATGAACTCGACCATGGAGCAGGTCTCGGCTCCCTGGCGCGGGTCGCCGTAGCCGGGCCGAATGTTTTCGTCGGCACCGAACATCCCTCCCGGCTGCTGGCCGTATAGGCCCATCACCAGGCTGTAGTTTTTCTCAACAACGTCGAGGAGCCTGCGGTCACGGGTTTGTTGGGAATACACGGCCGGATACCGGAAACCCATGGCGATATTCACACCGTGATAAAAACTGCTGACCTCCCAGTTTTTGTCCCTCTCCGGGTTGATGATATCGGTCTCCCAGTCAGCGGTCCTTTCGTAGATCCGGCGGGCCAGGTCGAGCAGGAAAGGCTCGCCCGTCCGGTTGTAGAGCCAATAGACGCTTTCCAAATTTTCGCCGCCCCGGAGTTTTTGCCAGCTCTCCGGAAGGAGATCCGGCTCGGGAAGGTTATATTCGAAACGGAAGTATCGGCGCAGGAATGGGATTACGCGCTCGTCGCCCGTCGCTTCGTAAAGACTTTGCAGGCAGGTAAGGACGAGCATATTGGGCCAAAGGTCTTTTTTTTGTCGATTGTCGGGCGGCCCGAAGAAGCCGTCCTCCTGCTGGCTGCGGAAGGCCAGATCGAGCCATTTTTGGGCTGTGGCGATTATCTCAGGGTCTTTGAGGATATAGCCGAGGTCGGCATAGCCTTTGAGCCAGTAAGGCATCTCCTCCCATCCTGGTCCTTTGAGAGTGATCCAGCCGCTGTCTTCTCCAAGGAACCGGCTGAGCTCGGGGAGACGGCCGGTGAACCCGTTCCGCATGAGTCGAAGCTGGCCCAGGAGCCAGCCCTGCGGCCGGATGCTGCCGATCGGAAGCTTGACCAGGGGGCTCGGCGCAAGAGGCGGCCGGTTGGAAACATAATGCTTGTTCGAGGATCCGGCCGGAGGAGAGGGCACGAGGGCAATTTGTGGGGTCATGGTTTTTTCTCCTGCCGGTCCGGGAGCCGCACCGAGGCCCAGAAAGAGAAAGAGAATCAGCCGCCTGAAGGATCGCCGGCGGAGCTTTCTTTCCGGAGATGAGCTGCGCATGGAAATTTATTATACGCTATTCAGAATTGAAAATAACGCACGGTCTGACCGGACCAGGCGAGGAATCTTTCAAAGCCGGCCGTGCTGATGCCTATTGTGGAGGTGTTGACGTTGGGATGGAAGTTGACACGCTCTTCCTGTCTCAAATCCTGGTCGATGACAACGATCACTTCCTTTCGGCTGTCGTTGATCAATCCGAACGGCGAGACGGAGCCGGGCTCGAGTCCGAGGTACTTCTGAAGCCTTTCGGATGAGGCGAAGCTGAGCCGGTCCTCGTTCAATTTGCCGTTCAGCTCGCGGAGGTCGGCTTGCTTGCGGCTCAGCAAAATGACCAGATAATGACGGTTTCCCTTCTTGTTGCGCAGGAAGAGGTTTTTGCAATGAGCCCCTTGGATGTCCGTCCAGTGCTTTTCCGCCTGCTCGACGGTAAACACGGGAGGATGCTCGCGACGGGTGTAGCCAACCCCAAGTCCGTCCAGAATTTCGAGGACTCCGGCTTCCGCCGGATGAACTATCATCGGAGCGTCCTCGTGTTCTTGGGGTCCTGGATGGCGGCGGCTACAACGTTAGCCACCCGGCTTCTGAGGGCGGCGATCACCCCCTTGTCATCGGGATGGACGCGGTTGGTCAGGAAGATGAGGAACGTATCGGTGTCGGGGTCGATCCAGATCGATGTGCCCGTGTATCCGGTATGGCCATAAGAGTTGGGTCCAAAAAGATCACCCCCGTTGGTGCTTTGCGGGGAATCCATGTCCCAGCCAAGCCCGCGTCCGGCGAAGGCGGATTTGGGCCAGACCGTCGTCATCCGGGCCACGGTCAAGGGACTCAGGATGCGCGTTCCCTTGTATTCACCGTTGTGCAGCATCATCTCGGCAAAAACCGCCAGGTCGTCGGCCGTGGAGAAGAGCCCGGCATTCCCCGAGATCCCGCCCTGAAGCCGGGCCAGGGGATCATGGACGACCCCGACGAGCGGCTTGCCGCCGAGGACCTCGGTGGGAACACACAGGGTCCTCATTTTTTCAACGGGACAAAAAAAAGCGTGTTTCATTTTCAGGGGTTTGAAAATCCGCTCCTGACTGAACTGAGCGACGTCCTGGCCGCTGACCTTTTTGATGATATGAGCCAGGGTGATATACCCCAGACAGCTGTAGTGCAGAGCCGCGCCCGGCGGGTCGGTCTTGGGAAGCCGGGCGATATGAGCGACCAGTTGTTCCGTCGCGAGTCGCTGGCCGAATTGCTGCTCAACCCCAGCATGCCCGCCTGGATCGACGTACGGAGGCAGGCCCGAGGTATGGGTCAGGAGATGCCAGATCCGGGCGTCTTCTCCGGGAGTCCCCCAAGGATTGACGTAGGGGATGAATTCCGGAACGAAGTCTTTGATCTTCTCCTCCAGGCTGACTTTCCCCTCTTCGACAAGGATCATGAAGGCCGTGGCCGTAACCACGGGTTTGGTGATCGAGGCGAGATCGAAAATCATCTGCTCTTCCATCGGCTTTCGCTCCGGGACCCATTGACTCTGGCCATAGGCTTTCCGGAAAACGACCTTTCCTCTTCTTCCGATGAGAATCACAGCGCCGGGAAAATCCTTGCGGGAGAGAGCATCTTGGAGGATCCCATCGAGGCAGCGCAAGTGCTTCCCGGACATGCCTGCTTCCTCGGGCCGGGCGGTTCCCGATGATCCCAGTCGGCAGGCGGAGAGCAGAAAGACAATAATACAGGAGAAGCCGAATTTCCGGACCGAAAACTTCATTTGCGACCTCTATCCATGCCGGAAAACATACCATTTTACCCCTAATTCGTAAAGTGAGGCTTCCCGGCGAGGCTCGAAAGGCTCAGTCCCGGGTCACAGCTGCGGCCGGGACGACTTCGAGACTGAGCTTGTCCTTCCGCCGCAGCAGGCTGACCGTTACAGGACGGCCGACCGGCCATTCCGAGAGGAACCGGAAAAGGTCGTCGGGGCTCGTGATATCCTGCCCGTTGAGTGCGAGGATAATGTCACCTGTTTGCATTCCGGCCAGGCGGGCAGGGCCGGAGGGCTCGAGGGAAGCGATCTCTACGCCGTGGTCCTTGTTGAGCCCGTGGAAGCGGACAAGCCGGCGGTCGAGCTGCCGGCGGAAACCGATGACACCCAGATAGCCGCGTGTCACCCGCCCCCTGGCCAGGAGCTGAGGGACGACCGACCGGGCCGTCCCCGCCGGGATGGCGAAGCCGATCCCCTGGGCCATGGCGATGATGGCCGTGTTGATGCCGATCACCCGGCCTCTGGTGTCGACGAGCGGACCGCCGGAATTCCCCGGGTTGAGCGGCGCCGTGTGCTGGATGATATTCTCGATAAGGCGGCCGTCCTGGCTCCGGAGCGCCCGGCCGAGCGAACTGACCACGCCCGTTGAGACTGTGGACTGGAAGCCGAGCGGGTTCCCCATGGCGATGACGAGCTGGCCGACACGCAGGCCTGAGGAATCTATCAAAGTGGTATAAGGCAGGCTTGAGGCGTTAACCTGGAGGACGGCGAGGTCGGTGGAGGGGTCATGCCCGATGAGCGTCGCCGCCAGCTTCCGGCCGTCCATGAATACGGCCCGGATCTCCCGGGCGCCGGCTGCGACGTGGCTGTTCGTCAGGATGTACCCGTCGGGGGTTATGACAAAACCCGAACCGGCGCCGGACGGCTCGAATTCAGAGGACCTTCTCCCTTCCCCGACGTGGACACTGACCACAGCCGGGCCGACATTGTCGACGACCGCCGTAACGGCCCGGGAATAAGCATCGAGGAGCTCGGCGTCCGAAGGGGCAGGGGAAGCAGCCCGGTCGCTCTCCGGCGCCGCGCTATTATCTTCGCCGATGGCCTCGCCGCTCAACCAGGAAAAAGATCCGGATTTCTTCTTGTCCATAGTCTCCGGACATATTATAGCAAAAGGCGCCCCTCTTTTGGGGTTCGAGAAGGAGGCCGGCCGGCCGAGAGGACCGGGCGCGTTTCTATGGCCTGGAAATCTAACGAATACGCTCGATGGCCAGGATTTTCACCTGTTGCTTCAACATCTGCCCATCGTCCGGCTGCCGCTGGATCTTGCGCACGACATCCATCCCCTCGACCACCCGTCCGAAGGCGGCAAAACCCTGTCCGTCCGGATTGCGTTTTCCGCCGAAATCGAGCTCCGGCTGGTCACCGACGCAGATGAAGAATTCGGAAGTCGCCGAGCCGGGCGCATCCCTGGCCATGGAGATAGTCCCGTCCCGGTGAAGGATTCCGGTTTTATTCGTCGTCTCGTGTTCGATAGGTGGGAATGGTCTCTCTTCATCCGAAAATCCAAGTCCACCCTGGATGACCTCGATCTTCACCCTATTGTTGGGTTGGTTGTCGGGCCTGACGACGCGATAAAACGAGGCTCCCTTAAACAGCCCCGCGTCGACATATCTCAAGAAGTTCGCTGCCGTGATAGGGGCCTGCGCGGCGAAAACCTCGACCTTGATATCGCCAACATCGGTCCTTATCATGATCCTGGGGTTAGACCCGGTCGCGTCGTTTAGAGAAGAGAGCCAAAAAATTCCGAAGAGAACAAGAAGTCCCAGTTTTTTCATGTTAATCGAAAGTGGCGAAAACGCGGGCCGGAGCTCCGGTCCCTTCCTTTATCAGCATGGGGATGACGTAGAGGGTCGCCCCTTTGGCCGGGAGCTGATCGAGGTGAGCGATGTTTTCGAGCGCCAGCTTGTCGGCCGCGCAGAGGATTTGGTGAACCTTGAAGTCCGCGGACTTGCCGCGGTCGATGCTCGGGGTATCGATGGCAATGCCCTTGATATTTCTCGACTTAATGAGAAATTCCACAGATTCCGCCGAAAAGCCGGGAAAGCTGAGTTCGGGAAGCGCTTCTTCGCCTATCTTCTCTGTGCCCAGGACCATCTTCCTGTCGGGATAATGACCCGTCCCGATCCCCGTGTACATGATGACCCAGGAACCTGCGGGAATTTTCCCGTTTTCTTTTTCCCAGGCTTCCAAGTCCTCCACGGTGAGAAGGTAGTCCCGGTCCCGGCCGCATTTTGCCGTTACATCGACCTTGACCGCCGGCCCGATCCATTCCTCGAGGGGGATCTGGTCGACCGTCCGCCCGCCGGCGGCGAAATGGATGGGCGCATCGGCATGCGTCCCGCCGTGTTCGGAGGCGCTGAACTCGTTCGAGGCGTACCAGCGGCCGTTCTCCGCAACTCCCCATCCGAGCTTGGTTAAGGAGAACGGTTTGGCCGTCGGCCAGAAGATCGCGGCCTCATCCAAGGGATAGGTCATGTCCAGCCTGCTACGGCCGGGCTGTTGACTCGAGCAGGTCGAGAGAAACAGCCAGCAGACCGGGAAAAACAGCCAGATTCCCAACTTTTTTGCCCTCATTCCCTCCTCCTCCCTATCCCGATATCGGGTTTAAAAGACTTCGATGTCCGAGTATTCCTCCTCCACAACCATCCGGATATGCTTGATAACCATCCCCGCGTCCACTTTCATCCAGGTTTTCTTGATAAAGAAGTGCCCGTCCGGCAGGACCTGGAAGTCCATCTCCGTGCTGAATTCTTTGACGAATTTGGGGTTCTTGGAGAGGGTTAGGCTGATCTTAATGACATCATAGCTTTCCGGGCTGATGAAATACCGGCCCTCCCAGAATTTCTCGTCCTTCACGTTGGCTTTTGATTCGAGGACGTAGACGGTCCGGCCCTCGATGATCTCATCCGGCAGCCGGGTGAATGTAAAGTCCCGCCGTGCCTTTTCGCCGAAGGGCAAAAGCTCTTCGAGGCTCAGGGAACGGCGCATCCCCTTTTTATCATCGCCGGTCTGAGACTTGTTATCCTCCGGCTTGTTTTTGGCGCCGCCGCGCTCTCGCGCCTTCCGAATGTACTCTTCCGTTATGTCTTTGCTCAGACCCTTTTCGGTTTGCAGGGCTTCGATGACCTTTTCTATGCGTCTGGATTCGGTCACCTCCACACTCTTCCTGACCCGGGTCGTCTTTTTAGGTTTCCAATTCTTGTCCATCTCGGTGGCCACGCTCACTGCGTTGGCCCTCCAATCTTTCAATTCCGGACGGGTCTCGGATCGCTCCGCGATGCGGTCAAGGAGAAGGCTGAGATCATCAGCCTGGGCGAAACCGAGACAGCATGCAGGCCCCGCAAGGAGAACGCCCGCCCACCAAAGCGTGAGCGCAGCCAGGAAAGACCTCGACCTCGGTCCGGTCATTTTTTCTTCAGCTCGCGCTGGCTGAGGAGTTTTTCGACCTCGTCGATCTCCTTGGGGACATCCTTGGTCAGGACTTCGCAGCCATCCTTGGTGATAAGCACCGTGTCTTCGATGCGGACGCCGATGTTTTTTTCCGGATAATAAAACCCGGGCTCGATGGCGAAAACCATACCTTCCAGCAGTTTCTCTGTCCGGGGCCCGACATCATGGGTGCAGAGCCCCACATAGTGTCCGAAACCGCCCCTCTGTCCCCGGGGGTCGAGTCCTTTCTTTTTCATGACCTCGGCCACGTGTTTCTGGACGTCCTCGTTCGTTACGCCCGGGCGGTAGGCTTCGATACAGGCCTTCTGGATTTCGAGCGCGATCTCGTAGACTTCTCTCTGCTCTTTGCTGAATTTCCCCGAGGCCGGCCAGGTCCGGGAAATGTCCATGCACATGTAGTCCAGGAGTCCTCCGAAATCCATCAGGACGAGGTCCCCTTGCTCCACCCGGCGCTCGTTCTTCTCATAGTGAAGGATGCAGGTGTTGGGTCCCGAGCCGACGATTGGGGGATAGGCGAAGCCCGTCGCGCCGTTTTTGAGGACGGTGGACATGGCGGCCGCTTCTATCTCGTACTCGTAGACGCCCGGCCCGCTGGCCAGCATGGATTGCTTGACCCCCTCGGCCGAGATGCGGCCGTTCCTTCTCATGACTTCGATCTCTTCGGGACTCTTGATCACCCGCATGGCGTCGAGAAAAGGCGTGATGTCTTTGACCTCGGCCGCGGGATAACGCTCTTTGAGCTTGAGGATCCGATAATTGTCGAGGGAGATCTGGTCGTTATAATGGAGCCGGGCCTTCCGGGCCGTAAAGATCAGGGTTTCATACCGGGCATTATCGATAGTGTCGGCCGGAGAGAGGCGGAGGTGGATCGTTCCCCCCGTACGCGAGAGGTTCCGGCCTAGATACTCGTCGAGGAAGCTGACGTCGTAGATCTCGGCAAATCCGGTCTTCTCTTTGGCTTTGGCGTCTTTGAGGAGATTGGCGCCGCCCATGAGCTCCTCGCGGGGTGTCTGTTGGGGAAGGAAAAGACAGGATTCCTTTGTCGAAGGCACCAAGATCAAAGCAGCTCCCGGGTCCTCGACACCGGTCAGATAATAGAAATCATTCTCCTGGTGGAAGTGGGCTCCGGGAAGAGGCATGGACTCGCCGAAGAGGATGATCAGGCCGTTTCCGGCCTTTTCCATGAGCGCGGCCCGCCGCCGGATGAATTCCTCTTTGCTGTATCCGGTCCGCTGACCGAACGAAAGAGAGGGATAAAGAAAGAACGCCAGGGCGAAAAACAGGAGTGTCCGTGCGATGCTTTTTTTATTCAAAGTTGTCCTCCTTTGGGTTTCTACTCTTTGGCCTCG
>CAYGXD010000068.1:0-10149 GCA_964353705.1 uncultured Eubacteriales bacterium
CTCGTGGGGCATGCCGCCGACGATGACCGGCTTCCCCTTGAGCGCCGGGTTGAGGAGCACTTCGACGGCCGCGAAAAAGGCGTCGATGTCGATGTGGACGATGCATCGTCGTTTCATCTCAACGTCTCCTCATGCGAATCGCCCGCAGGATTTCTTAATACTTCCGCAGCAGGCCGACGACCCTCCCGACGATCCGCAGCTCCTTGACCTCGACCGGCGCGAACTCGGGGTTCTCGGGGACGAGAAGGATGCGGCCGTTCTCCAGGCGGAGCCTCTTCAAAGTCACCGAGCCGTCGTCCAGGCGGGCCACGACCATCTCGCCGGAGTTGGCCGTGTTCGTCCTCTCGAGCAACACGCGGTCGCCGTCGTCGATATAGGCATCCACCATGCTCTTCCCGGCCACCCGGATGCAGAAGATGTTGCCGCGGCGGCGGCCGACCATCCACTCGGGCACATCGACGCTCTCCCCGAGGGAGTCGAAGACTTCCTGCGGCCGGCCGGCCGGGGCGACGCCGACGAGGGGCACCTTGACCTGATTGTCGAGCGGCGAGGGCCCGCCGGCGAGGCGCAGCTCCCCTCCCTCGCGGTGGAGGTATCCCTTCCGCTCCAGGCTGAGGACATGCTTGAAGACGGCCGAGGGGTTGATGATGCCCAGCCGTCTCCCGAGCTCCCGGATGGTCGGCGGGAAGCCGTGCTCGAGGACAAAGCCTTCGATGGCCTGGAGGGCCTTTTTCTGGCGCTGGGTCAATTCTTTGCGCAGCCTGTTTACCATTTTGTTCACCATATATAAAATAAGCCGCCATGAGGCCTTTGTCAAGGGAGGTGGGGAAATATTTTACTTTTTCTCCTTGACATATGCTAGAAATTATTGTATCTATTAATACAATTTATTGTATTTATTAATACAAATATTTGTATGAACTATCGAGCTAATAAAGAACTCCTCTTAGCCAGACTGGCCGACTGGGACAGCTTTCTTAAAAAACGGGTTAGGCTGATCGACTATTTTTTGAGGCTCATTGAAAAGAGGGATTCAAATGAAAGATAACGAAGCTTTGGCAGAAAAGGTGCGTCGGCTCGGCTATCCCCTACTCGATATCGAGGAAGACGAGGCTGCCGATGAGATTTTGGCTGATGTTGTGAAAAGCGAGGACCCCCGGCTATGGCAGGGGTTTCCTGTTATGCTGGCCAACTGCAAAGAGAGAAACGCCTTTGATCACAGCCAGGTTCTGGCTTTATTGAAAGCTATGAAGGAGAAAGACAATTATCAGCGCCTGCTTTTGGTGTCCTACGTCGTATACAAGATGCAAAACCTTGAATCGTCCTGGGTTTCGGACCTGTACAAGATACTTAACCCCAGCGATAAAGCAGACATTGGAAAAATAGTTAATCAGTTCGTCGCAAAGGATAATATCCAGATTGGACCCGTTCGGCTGTCAACCGAGAAAATGAGGACCGTTTTTCGCGACTATTTCATAAAAGGCAGCCCAAGAATGGAGAGTATTTTGGCCGTCCGGGAGGAATTCGGACTCGAATATTCTCTATCGCAGATCTTCTCTCCTTCACAAAAAGACATAGTCCTAAAAAAGCTGCGGAGGGAGAAGCTCACAAAAACCGAAGCGGAATATTTTTCTAGGGTTGTCAAGAAAAAACTGCTGGCTTTGGCAAATCCGGAATTGCATCGGTTGGCCCGCAAGCTGATTGAATGAAGACTTGGGAATACCCCCCTCATCACACATCTTTTCTCATGTCATCCTTTTTCCCGGCTCGGAGCAGACGCTGGAGTGTTTCGAGTTTGGCATAAGGCACCGTATATATCCTCTTATGATCATGAGATTCTCTGTTTCCCTGTGAGGGGTTTTGCTTTCAGCAAACTGGCTATCTTCCCCCTCCAAGCCGTGAACCTCTATTCTCCCGTACGAAAAAAAATGCTACTTTCCCAGTAGCCCTGCCTCTGGAGCATCTGGCGGATCGCCACCAGCCTTACGACTCTTTCCACCCTCTGCTCAGAGGCCCTCTTGATCTCGTAGATCGACACCTCTTCTCCCGTCATCATCCTGGTCGCAAACGGCGCATGCAGCGCGGCCTCCTCATCAAAGCTCATCTCCGCCGTTCTTGCTCCGTAGACATCGAGCATTATGTCCTCATCTAGCTGCGATGGACCGAGAGTCTCCGTGCTCTCCGTTGCCGATTCCGCCGTCCACACGCAGAGAACGACTTGAAATATGAAATATGGGGTCGGACCAACCTAACTCATTGATAATTCAAGGAATCAGACTGATATTCGCGGTTTTTATGGCTCTAGACCTACGATTTTGCCGCTAAAAAAAAGGAGCTAAGGATATGATCTCTGATTTTCTCGTAGACCTGAAAATATAGTATTTTTAACAGTTTTTTTCTTAGGCCGTCCATTTCGGCCTCAAAAAGGTTGCTCTAGATCTCTTCTTATCGGCTGGATCGAGAGTTTTTTATTAAAATTTGGCCGTTTAGGTTGGTCCGACCCCGATTGCCTCCGATTGCCTTCCCGATTGCCTTAGCAGCTCCCCTTCATTCACCTTTGTCAGGGGCGGCAGGTTTATTGGATGACACTCTCGTGACCCTCGCTGTCGACGCAGGTGACCGCGTAATCATAGGCGTCGGCGCCGCTGACATTGTCGGAATCGGTGTAGTCCAGCGTCGTGCCCGAGACCTCCGCGATGCGGACATATTGGCTTATATCCTGCCCCTGGGGCTTGCGGTAGATGCGCTGGGCGGAGATCGTGATGCTATGGGCCGCGTTATCGGGGTTGTTCTCCCAGGTCAGAAAGTTGATGTAATATCCGTTGAAGAACGATCTTTCCAGGCGGGTTTCGACCTTCAGGTTGAGCGGTGATTTAACGGAGTACACGGGTTCATCAAAGAGCGAGTAGCGGATCGATGAATCGTCATCGCGTGTCGCCCAGGCCGTGAGCAGGCCGACTTCGGGATCACTGTAGGAATCGTAAGGCCAAAGGCTCGGCTCACCATTGCCCAGGTCGATCGCGGCCTTGTCCAGGCGCAGTCCGTCGATCGAATAGTGATACATTTTCACCACCATGTCGACGTCCTTGTAGGTGAACGCCAGCCTGTCTCCGTGGAGGAGCAGGGCGCTGAAGAACTCATAATGGGGCCTCACGGGACACTCGGCGATACGTTGTTCCAGGAGATTGCTGGCATCATAAATCAGGCTGTTGCCGTCCCGGACGAAAGTCAAATAATGATAGGCCGCTTCCGGTTTCCAGGCGAAGGCCATCATGGCCCGGCCGCCCTTGGCGGCGATCGTCGGGAGGAAATGGAATCCTTCATAATCGGCCGTGGCCAGCGAGTACCAGATCCTATCGTAGGAGGGATCGAGCAGGGCGACGACGATCATGAGCTCCCAAACCTGTTTGGCCTCGTTCCACTTGTCGGCTTTCCAGGTCACATAAACATAGCCGTCCGATTCATCGACGGCGACCCAGGCATTGGTCTCGGCCAGCTGGCCATGCGGAGCCAGGATCCGCATCCTGCTGGAGATTTCCGCCGCCGGCATTCCCACCGTCAGGAAATCGGTCCCCTGCGTCGGAGTCTGGGTATCGCCTGAGAGATTGACTTCCTTCTGCCATCCCTGGCCGGTCTTGATCTTGATAAAGACGTTCTTGTTGATGTCCTTCTGGTATTTGTCGTAGACCAGGACAAGATCGTTTGTCAGCGGGTTGAGCGCGATCTTTGGGCCTTCGACCTTGCCGGGCACAATCTCGGAGGGATCGCTCCATTGCCCCGAGACGATGTCGAACACGGCATAATATAGGCCCCAGGCACCGTTGTGGATGTTGAAATTCCAGACCGCGTGGAAATTATCGTCTGGCGTAACGACTATATCGAAGAATAGGATACTGCTCATGGCGTAAGGATCGTATGGCTGGCCGGGGATGATCGCCGGGCCGAGCGTTCCACCGTCATGTTTCTTGCAATAATAGGCAGCGCCGGCGACGTTGTTACGATAGACGATCAGGATGTCGCCCCTCGAGTTGCGGGCAATGGACGGGCTCCCGTTGCCTCCCGCCAGGTCGGGTACCTGGTAGACATGCAGCTCCGCGGACAGGAGTCCGGCAGTTCCAAATACGAACAGGACCGCGGCTAATAGTTTTTTCATAGGGGGAATTCCTCCGGCATTTGGTACCAATCGAGTGTTCAAGTTCCTCAGGCAAACGCGTAAATTAGCAGGACCCTCGTTCAAAGTCAAGCCGCTGTATGGGTCAGACCAACCTAACTCATTGACAACTCAAGGAGTCGGATTGATATTCACGGATTTTGTCGACTCTAGACTTACCATTTCGGGAAAAAATAGCGAAACCCCATAGCCGGGCAATCTTTATATCGCCCTCGATCTGCCCATACTCCCGATCCCCCATAAGCAGCTCCCCTTTATTCACCTTCGTCGGTCCGAGGGCGCAGCAAACAGCCACAGAAAAAAGTTTTTGTTACACCGCGTCGTACGTGATGCGGGCACCGTGGAATTTCAGGAGGTCAAAGGGCGCGCCGGCGTTATCCCCCTCAACCAGCAGAAACCAGCCATAGTTCGAATTATCGATGGCGTCGGCCCCGGCGGTCTGAAGGATGCCCGTCGTATATTCCTTCTTACCGACGGCTTGAGTGGCTCCCGTATTGATCTGGAACACAAGCGCTTTCTCGCCCGTGGACAGATTCACCCGGAACAACTTGACGATGAGTTTATAGGAAGCGCTCGAATCGCTCAACCAGGCTTTCAAATAAGACACCGTTCCGCTTTGCTCTGGAAAATGAATCGGAATATACTTCAGATAATCCCCCACCGCCGCTCCCCAGAGCTGATTGGCGCTGCCCATATAACTGCCCGACAGGAATTCCGCCCAGCTCAGATCCAGGTATTTTGTAGCCCCGAAGCCAAGCCCGCCGCACAGAAAAACTCCGATCGCCAAAAAGACAACGGTCTTTTTCATTTTGCGTTTATCCTCCCACTGTCCATAAAGCTAGCTTAAGAGGTCGTCCTTGTCAAATTTCAGCCGAAACTCTAAGAATGCAGAGCGGGCCCAACCGCTGGGTATCTTCGCCTAGCGGTCGATGACGACCTCTTCCCGGTAGTCGATCGAGATTTTTGGACCTTTCCGCGACTTGAGCAACTGGATGGCCTTCAGGTAAAGTTCGTTTTTCTTCTGCCACACCCGGTTCAGGTTTCTGGCATAGCCGGCGATTCCCAAGTCCAGCCATTTCCCTCTTATCAGTTTTCTCACCATTTGTTTGAGTGAATAAAATTTCTTATGGCTGAAGATTTGGGCCCGCTGCAAATCGAAGAGAGACAGGCGGGCCGGCTGGAAGACGACATGATGGGCATCATAGAGGGCCCAATCCCGGAACTGAATCCGATTCTCGTGGCTTACCTTTTCGAAAAACTCCGACCCGGGAAGAGGCGTCAGGATGAGGAATTGGGTGGAATTCAACTTTGATCTCTTGGCGAATTTGACCGTCTGCTTGACGGTCCTCCAGTCATCCTCATCAAACCCGTAGACGAACATGCCGTGAATGCCGATCCGATGCTTGCGGAGGATTTTTATGGCCTCCGCTATTTCTTCCACGGTCTGCTTTTTTTTCATGGATTTCAGGCTCTCCGGGTTCACCGATTCAAACCCGATGTAAAGCGTATGGCAGCCGGCCTTCTTCATCAACCCGACCAGCTCCAGGTCTTTGGCCACGTCCGCCCTCACCTGGGTCGTCCACTTGAACTTGAACCTCTCCCGGATCATCGCCTCCAGCAAGTCTTTGGCCCGTTTGCGGTCGGCGGTGAAATTGTCGTCATAGAAAAAGATGAGGTTTTTGCGGTCGTTATACCGTCGCAGCTCGGCGATGATATTTTCGGTCGAACGGAACCGGTATTTTTTGCCGAACATGCCGGTCACCGAACAGAAGGAGCAGTCGAAAGGACAGCCCCGGGACGTCTGGACGGGGATGCTGCTCAACCCGGATATCCTCTTTCTTGTCGATTTGAGCAAGGATAAATCCGGGAACGGTATCTGATCCAGGTCCTTGACGAAAGGCCGCAGGGCGTTGTGAACCGTCCGGCCGTTTTGGCGGTAGGACAGATTGGAGATTTCAGAAAAGCTCTCACCTTTTTCCCGGGCGTCGATGAAAGCCATTAGGGTCTGTTCCCCCTCGCCGCGGATGATGAAGTCCGCATGCTCCAGCGCCTCATCGGCCATGAAAGTCACGTGCGGTCCCCCCATCACTACCGGGATCCCCCGCTTCCTGACCCTGTCCGCTATGGCATAGGCCCGGGGAGCCGTCGAGGTGATCGTCGAGATACCCACCAAGTCGGCGGATTCAATAACCGCGAAGTCGATTTCCCGCATTTCCTCGACAAAGATCTCCACCTCCCAGCCTCTCTGCTTCATCATCGTGCCCAGAAGGATCGGGCCCAGCCGGGGCAAGGGATAGCGAGAAAAAATGTGCAGGTTGGGAGCCTTAGGCTCTATGAAGACGATCTTGCTCATTTATGTTCTCCATCGGATTTTTTGCTTTCTCTCTTCTGGTTCCTATTTTTCAGGTCCAGAATTTCCTTCCTCTTTTTTTTCATCAAATCTTCCCACCGCTTTATCCCCTTTTGAAGAAGACCCATCTTGTCAAAGAGGACTTTGATCTCCGTAAGCATGGCATCCAGTTGGCTCGAAACTTCGCCCTTGGGGAACGCGTCCGGGTTTTCTTGGACAGCCAGAAAATAACGAAAGTAATCGGATATTTCCTTAATTTCTTCGAGCGAGTAGCCAAAGAGCTGGAGGTCCCGGACGAGCTCACATAGGTAGACATAAACACCCGAATAGAGCCGGAATCCTCCCTCGCTCCTCATGTCGGGCTCGATGATGCCTTTGTCCTCCCAATGTTTGATCGTCCGCGGGCTCAGCCCGACCCGCTCGGCCAGATCCCCGACGGTCAGGTAAGGGGCCGGTTTATCAGGATTTCTTTTCTTTTCCATCTTCTTCGGCAGCCCCACTTTCTTGAGGATTTTCTGGATCTCCTCGATCTCGTAGCCCAGCTCGGTAAGCCTCTGGATGGCCCCGATTCTTTCGCCCGTCTCTTCCGCATAAAGAGGGATCTTCCCATCCGTGTAGCCGGCCGGCTTGACGAGCCTGGCCTTCTCCCATTCCCGAAGCGATGCCCCCTCGAGATTAAACTTCGCGATGAACTCATCCCGGGTCAAGATATTTTTGTTCATATCATACCTGTGCGTTTAATTAATTATCCTATTGTCTGTACATGCACGTATACGTATATATTAAAATTGGACCCCTGTCAAGTTTCTATTGCCCAAGGAGGCCTCTCTCTATTTTGGGAATTTTGGGCATGATCATGGGAGCGCCGGCACAGCCGCCAGTCGTTGCCCGCCCTTGCCAAAAAGGGCGCAGAGTGCGATAAATTGGCTATGGTCAAAGAAAATCAACCCGATCCCGGCCTGCTCAGAAAACGGCTCGATATCCGGACTCCGCTCATCGGCTTTTATGACGCTCCGGACCCCCGGCTGTTCGAGCCGCTCGTTTCGCCCGAGGGACGGGCCTGCGTATTCTCCTTCTATGGGCCTTGGCTGGAAGGAAAAACGCTACACATCACCAAAGAGCGGTACGGCTGCGGGGGCGCCGGTCACTGGATGTGGGGGATCGAACTCCGTTCAAGAAATGAATTCCTCGAATTCCTGGTCGACGGGGAAGGGCTCAAAGCTTCCCACGGCCTCATGGGGAAGTGGATCGATGCGGCCAAACCATACCGGGCCGAGAATCCTCACCTATTTCTGGGGCCGCTTAAGGATGAGGCCTGGCCTTACCTCAAGACGGTCACTTTCCTGGTTAATCCCGACCAACTGAGCGCCCTGGCCATCGGAGCCCAATATCACAGCTCTCCGGATGACCCAACTCCCGTCATCGCGCCCTTCGGGTCGGGCTGCTCGCAACTTCTGCCGTTCCGGAACCTGGATATCGCTCAGGCTTCGATCGGCGCCACCGATATCGCCATGCGCCAGCATCTCCCCCCCGACATGCTGACCTTCACGGCCACGCGGCTGATGTTCAGGCAGGTTTGTGAGTTGGACGAAAAGAGCTTCCTCTACAAGCCCTTCTTGCAGCGTCTCAGGCAAGCCCGCGGGGGAAAACTTTAGACGATTGGCCTTAAAGTTTCCAGGTGCCGGCCACGATCAGGTTCGTACCGTTGATGTGCCCGGCCCGGTCTGAGGCTAGGAAGCTCACGGCCTCCGCTACGTCCAACTTCGTGCCGAAGAGCTCCGCCGGGACCTTTCCTCCGGGAGGCATGATCCCGCCTTCGATCAGCCCCGGAGAGACCATGTTCACGGTGATCCCATGCTTGAGCTCTGAGGCTGCGGCCGAGCGGGTCAGGATGAGGAGCCCCGTCTTGGCCACCGCATAAGCGGAGATCCCGGAGAATGCGGTCAGTTGCTCGACCCTGTGATAACCGATGTTGATGATCCGGCCGAAGCCGCGCTCTCTCATCCCCGGCAAAGCCGAAGTGGTCGCCCAAAAGGCTCCCAAAAGGATGCTCCTGAACATCAGCTCCCAGTCGGCGGTCGTCAGCTCCGGCCAGGGCTTGACGATTATCGGGCCGAAGTTGTTGACGAGGACGTCCAACCGGCCGAATTGGACCTCGACTTGGCTGATGAGATTTCTCGTTTTGCTCTCGTTGGTAAGGTCGGCATGGAAAGCCGCGGCCGTGCTCCCCTTTTTTCTGATCTCGCCCGCGGCCTCTTCAGCCGCCCTCTCGTTCTCCTTATAGTTCACGGCGATCGCGGCCATATCTTCGGCCAGCCGGATGGCGATCTCCCGGCCGATCCCCCGGCTGCTCCCCGTAACCAAGGCCACTCTTTCATTTTTCATGAGTTCTCCCCCGGGAAACTTGGAGTGCAACACATCTTTCCGTCCTCTCCAAGTTTAATTATACAGTATCTATCGACTCGATAAAATTGGTTTTGCTTCCTTGTCGGTCCCGTCTCCTCTCCGGCTGGCCGGCGGCCGCAGCCCGACAGGTCTAGAGCAGGCTCTGGATATGTCTCTCCGCCTCGAAGAGGTCAGAGGCGGTAAAGTCGACGAAGCTGAAATCCTGGCCCCGGCTGTAGGCGGAGGGGACGGCGATTGTATAGCAGCCCGCTCTTCCTCCGGCCCGAGCTCCATTGGAGGAATCTTCCAGAACGATGCATTGCCGGGGTTCCAGGCCGAGCCTGGCGCATGTTACCAAATAAATCTCGGGATCAGGCTTACCCTTCTCGATCTCGTCAGAAGCCTGGAGGACGTCGAACTTCTCGCGGATTTTGAGCCGGTCCAGGACGATCTCCATGAATTCCCCCTGGGCGCCGGTGCAGACGGCCAGCTTCAGCTTCTCAAAAAAGGCGTCGAGAATATGGAAAAGCCCGGGCATGGCTTCCGATTCATTCCGGTATTTCTCCCGCATCCGGACATCCCTCAGGGCCAGGGTTTCCTCCGCGGAAATCGGGAGTCCGAGGTCCTGGACGAAGATCCTCATCCCTTCGATCGGCCGGCGGCCCATCATTTTCCAAAGAGTCTCTTCCTTGACCTCCTTGCGATAGGCCCGGGCTATGTCTTTCTCGACCTGCCAATACAGCCGCTCGCTGTCGATCATCAACCCGTCCATGTCGAAGATCAGGGCTTTAAAAGCGCGGACTTTCATAATCTTGAAGTTTCCGTCTGAACAGGGTCTTTTCCGGCAAAGTTACATCAGTTCGCCGACCGCTTTCTCCACGGCTTCAAGGACCTCTCCCCGCTCGACGACTTCTTTGAGCGTGTTGATATCGTTGTAGAGCGGCCGGTCCTCCTCGAGATGGGCGACATGTTTCCGGATCACCTCGTGGGCCGCCTGGATGCCGCGGCTCGGTTTGAGGGGCGCCCGGAAATCAACCGCCTGGGCCCCGGACATCATCTCGATCCCGAGCACGGCCCAGGCGTTGTCGATGATCTGCTTGGTCTTCAAGGCCGTCGTCCAGCCCATGCTCACAAAGTCTTCCTGGTCTGCGGCTGCCGGTATTGACCCGGTGGCGGCCGGGTGCGAAAGGATGCGGTTCTCGACGACGAGAGCCCCGGCCGTATACTGAGAAAGCATCAGCCC
>CAYGXD010000068.1:10249-18104 GCA_964353705.1 uncultured Eubacteriales bacterium
GGATGCGGTTCTCGACGACGAGAGCCCCGGCCGTATACTGAGAAAGCATCAGCCCTGAGAACATCCCGGCCCCTTTTGTCAGAAACGCCGGCAATCCCGCGTTGAGGTGGGGGTTCATCAACCGGTTGAGCCGGCGCTCGGACAGAACCGCCACCGTGGTCACGGCCGTACCCAGAAGTTCGAGGGCGAAGGCCTGCGGCGTTCCCTGGAAATTCGCTCCTGTCAGGACCAGCTGCTCATCAGGGAAAAAGACAGGATTGTCGGCGGCGCCGGTAAGCTCCGTTTCGATCATGCTCCGGGCCCACTTGAGGGCGTCTCGGGCGGCGCCCGTCACCTGGGGAGTGCTGCGCAGGCTGTAGGCGTCCTGAACCTTCTTTTTGCCGATTTTGGCTAGAAGTTCGCTCCCCTCCGTAATCCGGCGCACGTTGGCGGAGGACTCGAGGGCGCCTGGGTAGCCCCGCGTCTTGTGCAGGCGCTCGTCATAGGCTTTCATGTTGGCGTTCAGCACTTCGAGCGTTATGGCCGCCGCGATTTCGGCATTCTTGAGGAAGCGGTGGGCGTCGTAGACCTCGAGGGCGCCGAGCCCGGTTATGACGTTCGAGCCGTTGATCATGGCCAAGCCGTCGCGAGCCTCGAGGACGACAGGCTTGAGTCCGGCCCTCTTTAGAGCTTCGGCCGAGGGCAGCCTTTCTCCCTGATAAAACGCCTCCCCTTCGCCCATAACGGCCAGGGCGATCTGAGACATCGGCGAGAGGTCGCCGCAGGCGCCGACCGAGCCCTTTTCACAGACAACCGGCGTCACCCCGCGGTTGAGCATCTCTTTCATCGTTTCGGTCACGATCAGCCTCATTCCGGAGTGCCCGTGGCAATGGCAGCTGATCCGGCTGAGCATGGCCGCCCTGACGATATCGATGGGGAGGGGTTTCCCGTAGCCTGCAGCATGGCTGTAGACGATATACCTCTGGTACTTTTCGACTTGTTCGGGCGTCAGGACGACTTCGGAAAGCTCACCGATTCCCGTGTTGACGCCGTACATGATCTCCCGCTTCTGGATCTTGTCCTCGAGCAGGGCGCGGCACTTCTCGATCCTTTTCTTGGCCTCAAGGTCAAGCTCGACTTTCTCGTTCAGCCGGGCGACCTGGACGACTTTCTCGATGGTCAGGTTATGTCCGTCAATTATTATGGCCATAAGCGTTCCTCCTCGAAAGATGGTGAATTAGGATAGTCCACTTTTTAGGAATAAGCAAGGCAACCGAGTAAGGGGATTGTATCCCCAAACAGCCAGCCTGCTTGACACCTTGCGCCGGGGACGGATATATTGGCCAGAATGTGGAAGTGTTTCTTCCGCTCATTAGCGTTTGCGCTCCTTCCGGCCTCAGTTGCCATCGCGGCCGAGGTCCGGGCCGTCAGGGTGGATCAGGGCCCGAAGATCGACGGCCACTTATCCGATTCCATCTGGCAGTCGGCAGTCCCTTTCGCTGAATTCCGGATGGTCGAGCCCCAACCCAATTCCGAGCCGACCGAGAAAACCGAGCTGCGGGTTCTGTATGATGAAGGAAGCCTTTACATAGGCATTCTGTGTCTGGACAGCGAACCGCGCCGCATCGCCGCCAACACCATGGCCCACGACGCCTCGGAGGGTTCGAGGGGAGGCTTCATGGGCATGGGTTTTCACCACGGAGGCCCGAACACCTCGAGCGATGACCTGATTCGAGTTCTCATCGACCCCTTTCAAGACAAGCGGAATGCCTACCTCTTTTATGTCAACCCTCTCGGCGCCCGCAGCGAAGGCCTGGCCTACGGCGGGGATCCGAGTCTCAACTGGGATGGCATCTGGGAGGCCAAGAGCCGGGTCCTCGAAAACGGCTGGAGCACGGAGCTGCGGATTCCTTTCAAGACGATTTCTTTTAAACCCGGGCTCACATCCTGGGGCATCAACGTCGAGAGGATCGTCCCGCGAAAACTGGAAACGATCCGGTTGTCGGGAACAAACAGGGACAGCAAATTCAACAACCCGATGGAGGCCTCCGCCCTCACCGGGATCGAGAACGTCCGGCAGGGAAAGGGGCTTACCTTCAAGCCCTACGGCCTCACCAGCTCCGAGGGAAGTACGGCCGGGACCGGCGGAAGGGATAATGCCCTTGACGGCGGGTTCGATATCTACAAGAACTTCACGCCCAACCTCGTCGGCGTCGGCAGCTACAACATGGACTTCGCCGAAACCGAGGTCGATGAGCGGAGGATCAACCTGACTCGATTCCCTCTTTTTTACCCGGAAAAGCGGATGTTCTTCCTGGAAGGGTCGGAGACGTTCAGCTTCAGCTCGAGCATCAGTTTCATGCCCTTCTTCAGCCGCCGGATCGGGCTCTTCGAGGGCGAGCAAGTTCCCGTCCGTTTCGGCGCCAAGCTCTACGGCAAGATCGGCAACACCAACATCTCGGCTCTTGATGTTCAGACCGGGGATTATCCGGGCCTTCCCGGGACCAATCTCTTTGCCGCCCGGATGACTCAAAACATCTTGGCCGAGAGCAAGGTGGGCTGGATCCTCACCAACGGCAGTCCGACTGGCGAGCCGAACACCCTGGCCGGGATCGATTTCAACTACTCGACCTCCCGATTCGCGGGCAATAAAAACCTCATGCTGGCCGCCTGGGGAGCCTATAACTGGAACGAGAACCCCGGCCGCCACCACGGATTCGGCCTGCGGGCCAACTACCCCAATGACCTGTGGAACGTCGAGAGCACCTACGCCTACTATGGAGAGGCCTTGGAGCCCGGAATCGGCTACATGATGCGGCAGAGTTTCCAGACCTTCTTTGTCCGGCTGGCCTACCAGCCGAGGCCGGAGAGGGGATTCTTCGAAAACGTTGTCCGGCAATTCTTCTTCCAGACGAGCTTCGATTACTATTGGGACCTCTCCGGCCGGCTCGAGACGAGACGGCTTCAATTCACTCCCCTGAGCTTCCAGACCGAGAGCGGGGAACGCCTCGCCTTTGAGGTCAGCCCCACCCGCGATATCCTGCCTTACGATTTCGAAGTCGCGCCCGGCGTCATCTTGCCGGCCGGCCCTTATGATTTCACCAATTACCAGATCTCGGTCAACACGGCCAGCCATCGCTTCGCGGTCCTTGACGCCGGCTACGGCTTTGGCGGCTTCTATTCGGGCCACTTAGACCAAAGAACCCTCGGACTGGCCGTCAAGGCCGGCGGATACGTCAACCTGTCCGTCCGGCTCGACCTCGTGCGCGGCCGGCTGCCGGAGGGGAATTTTGACGAGAACGTCTTTGAACTAAAAGCCGATTTCTTCCTTTCGCCGGACCTGGGCTTCCTGAACTACATCCAGTACGACGATATCTCCAGGCAGCTGGGCTGGAACACCCGGCTGCGCTGGCAAATCAAGCCAGGCAACTATATTTATGTTGTGTACAACAAGAATTGGGAGAGGAGTTACGATCCGGCGGCCCGCTTCTATCCTCTCCAGGACCGCGGCGTTCTGAAGATCACCCTCTCGATAAGGCCATAAACCCGGCTTGTGATTTTCCGTATTGCCTTATTGGACGGATCAAGGATGAGCGCAGAGGAGGCCCGATGATCGAAATCTTAGGCGTCTCAAAAAGTTATAACAAGGGCGCCGTACGAGCCGTCGACGACTTGACGCTGACCGTTCCTCCCGGGGAGATCTTCGGCTTCCTCGGCCCGAACGGGGCGGGCAAAACGACGACGATCAAGATGATCGTCGGCATCCTCAAGCCCGACGGAGGAACGATCCGGATCGGGGGTCTGGACAACCGCGTCGAAGCCCTTCGCTGCAAAGCTATGACCGTCTACGTGCCCGATGAGCCGGAAATCTACGAACGCCTCAAGGGGATTGAGTATCTCAATTTCATCGGCGATGTTTACGGCGTTTCTGGAGGCGACCGCCGGAGCCGGATCGAGCACTGGCTCGAGGCTTTCGAGCTTACTCGGGCGGTTTTTGACCCCATTCAAACCTACTCCCACGGCATGCGTCAGAAGATCATCTTGACCGCCGCCTTGATGGTCAAACCTCAGGTCTTCGTCCTCGACGAGCCCATGGTCGGCCTCGACCCGCGCTCCTCCCATCTTCTCAAAGAAGCCATGAGGGCGCACTGCGATGGCGGGGGGACCCTGTTTTTCTCCACCCATATCATGGAGGTCGCCGAACGCCTCTGCGACCGGATGGGCATCATTCACAAAGGGCGCCTGGCTGCCTTCGGGACCATGGCCGAGCTTCGGGACCAGGCCAAAGACAAGGCCTCGCTTGAAAACATCTTCCTGGAGCTGACCGAATCATGAGCCCGACAGCGGCCCTGATCAAAGCCGCCTTGAACTCCAATTTCGGCTGGTCGGCCGTGCGCCACCGCCTTTTCGTTCAAAAGCGCGACCGCTGGATGGTGCCTCTCATCGGCCTGGCTGCGGTCAGCGTTGTCCCGACGATGGTCCTTTATGTCCGTCTCCTCAGCGCCGGGTTCGAAATGCTCCAATCCCTCGGCCAGGAAAGGGCTTTGCTGACGCTGGCGGCGCTCGCCGGACAGCTCATCATTCTTATCTTCGGCCTGTTCTACCTCATCGCCACCTTCTATTTCTCCAGGGACCTGGAGTATCTTCTGGCCCTCCCCCTCAAACCCTCACAGATCATGCTGTCCAAGTTCGCCGTCGTCCTGGTCAACGAGTACCTGACGATCGCTCCGGTCATCCTGCCGCTCCTCGTTGTCTATGGCCTCAAAAAGCGGGGAGGACTCGGATATTGGCTCGTCATGCCCCTCACCTACCTTCTGCTCCCGGTCATTCCGCTGACGGCGGCAGGGATTGCCGTGGTCGGCATGATGCGGCTGGTCAACATCGGGAAGAAGAAGGACCTGCTCGTCGTCTTCGGGTCACTCGTCCTCATCGCCGCCGCGCTTGTTCTCCAGTTCGGCTTGAGCCGGGCGGCCGGCACCTCGGGACAGGACCCCCAAAAAATCATCTCCCTGATCGCCTCTCCGGATGGGCTGGTCCAATCGATAGGCCGCCGTTTCCCGCCGGCGATCTGGGCGACGCGCCTCCTCCACGACGGGCTGTTCACGGGAACAGGCTTTGTCGGCTTCGCCCTCTTCGCGGGAGTTTCCATCCTCCTCTTCGGCGTCCTCATGGCCGGCTCCCAGCGCCTTTTCTTCGGGGGTCTGGTAGGGCTCAGTGAGCGGAGCGGAGGCGGCGGCCGGAGGGCCAGAGCGCGAAGGATGATCAAGATTTCTTCGGGCCGCCATCCGGTTAAGGCGGTTTTCCTGCGCGAGGTCCGGTTGATGAACCGGACGCCGATCTTCCTCCTCAACGGCGTCCTGGGAGTGATCATGATCCCGGTGTTTTTCGCCCTGACTCCCAGTTCGGGCCGACCCGGAGACGACAAGTCCGATATCATGCGGCTCATGACCCTGGCCAAGCCGGTTACGGCAATCCTGGCGATAACCTTATTCATGGTCCTCTGCGCCACCCTGAGCGGGGTGGCCTCGTCTTCTTTCTCCAGAGAGGGGCGGAAATTTTGGATTTCTAAGGTGATCCCGGTCGATTATCGTCAGCAGGTATTGGCCAAGTTTCTCCACTCCATGGCCATCGCGATTCTGGGAATCTCGAGCGCGGGTGCAGTGCTTGCCTTCCGTCTCCATTTGGATGCCGGGAAGTGGCTCCCCTGCCTCGCCCTGGCCCTCCCCGTCACCGCCTTCGTGACGTCCCTGAACCTGGCGGTTGACCTGGCCCGGCCGCTGCTGGACTGGATCAGCCCCCAGAAGGCGATGAAGCAGAACCTCAACGTCCTCATCGCCATGCTCCTCGACTTGGGGTTTCTCTTCTTCTACGGGCTGGCGTTTGTCACCCTGGGCAAGTCCGGCCTCGGTCTGGCGCCCGTCCTCGTCATAATGGCCGCACTGGGTTTGGGGCTGGCCGGCCCGGCCTATGCTTTACTCTTGCGGTTCGCCCTGCGGCGCTATCCATCTATCGAGTCATGATAGCAGACGGATCCGGCCGGCCTGATGCTTGTCCGAACAAGGCCCATTGCGGTATGAGCACGGGATCAAGTGAAGCGGCCGCACCCAGCGGTCATTTAGGACCGGGGAATCTTTTATTGGGCTCATTTTTGCTGTAGAATAAGATAGGATAAGATTTGGAGGTAGTCATCATGATAAAACGTCCTTTTATCTTAGCTTTGATCCAGATCATCACCATTCCTCTTTTTGTCTCGATCTACCTTCCGGCGGAGGAAATCGTCCAGAGCATCTGGACGGCGGCCCCTCTTCAGATAGACGGCCAGATTGAAGATTGGGCAGGAGCAGCCGTAACCTCTGAAAAAGGCGCCGGCGTCGATTACGCCTTCCGGAATGACGGCCGTGATCTCTACGTCCTTCTGATTTTCAAAAACCCCAAGTTCCTCAGCTCGATCGATAAAACGGGAGTCACCATCTACGCGAGCACCTCGGGCAAAAAAGACAAGGATATGGGAGTTCGGTTTATCAAAAAAATCGTCAGCGGAGCGCAGCTCATCGAGTATATGGAGAAAATGGGTCAGCCCCTGGCGGAGGAAAGGAAACTGCAGCTCAAGGATGCGCCGCAGGTCGTCCTTTTCACAGGAACAGCCTTGAATAAAAAGGGAGAGGAGGTCTTCCCCCCCGGCCCGGTCCCGGACATCGACCTGCCCGGTTTCAGGTACGGGCAGCAGGAAAATACGATCATTTACGAATTTCGAATTCCCCTGGTCGCCCGGGATGTTCATCCGACCGGGATCGGCGCCGAGCCGGGAAAGGACCTCAAGATCGGGTTCGAATGGGGGGGATTGACCAAAGAGATGAAAGAGGCGATGAAAGGACAAGCCCGTGGCACCTCAATCGGAGCGGATGCGAATAGAGACGAACAAACGACGGGAACAAATATTTTGGATTCGCCCATCTCGACGGGACCGTCGGGCCCGAAAAAGCATTCTTTCTGGGCGGATGTGAAGCTGGCCCAAGCTCAGTAAGACCTTTTTTATTCCTGGCGCGTTCTCTTCCCGCAGTTCTCGAACCCACCGGGATAACGGGGAAACGGACACCGCAGTTTTCCTAGAAGGAGACGGATGATTTGAGCAAGGCGAAAGTCGCTCTCCTGCAGACTTCCCCGGCCAGTGTGCTCGACGACATCGTCCGGCTTTTCGAGCTGGCCGACGGACCGAAGTCGCTCGATCGGGCGGTTCCGACCATCTTGAAAGACAACATCTCCTGGCATTATCCCTTTCCCTCGGCGAACACGACTCCCTGGCAGCTCGAAGGGACGATCCTGGCTTTGAGGCAAAACGGTTTCACTCCCCTTTCCTGCGTCCAGAACAAGACCGAGGTCACGAATGCTTACAAGGGCGAGGATCTCAACGGCTATCGGCCGGTTTTTGAAGCCCACCGTGTCCAAGTCCTCTTCAATTTTAAAAAAGAGGATATGAAATGGGTCATCCACCGTCCGCGAGCCAGGATGCTCGTCCTGGACAAGGTCTTTAAAAAAGGCATTCGAATCCCCGACTATTTCATCGGCAAGAACATCGTCCACCTGCCCACGGTCAAGTGCCATATCTATACGACGACGACCGGCGCCATGAAGAACGCGTTCGGAGGCCTGCTCACCCACAAGCGCCACTGCACGCATACGTTTATCCACGAAACCCTGGTCGACCTCCTGGCCATCCAGAAGGAGATCCATCCAGGCCTCTTCTGCATCATGGACGGCACCACGGCCGGAAACGGACCCGGCCCGAGGATTATGAAGCCAATGGCCAAGAATGTGCTCCTGGCCGGCGCCGACCAGGTGGCCGTAGACGCCGTCGCCGCAAAGCTCATGGGCTTCG
>CAYGXD010000069.1:0-18032 GCA_964353705.1 uncultured Eubacteriales bacterium
CTATGCGGAATATGAATATTTCCAGGTCTTCAACCGGGGGATGAGCATCGACCGGGACCCCGATGCCACCTATTACGATGTCGGACCCGGCTTTCCCCTATCCCTCAGCTTCCTCCATACTTTCACCGAGGATACCTTCGCCGAAGTTAAGCTTGGACGATTCTGGAGCTGGTATGACCAGAGGCCGAACAATGGAAGGGATATTCCGGAAAGATACGACTATCTCACCGGGATGTACACCGGGAACTATTCCAGCTGGGGGGAGTCGGATTCCACTCACTACACCGCCAGCGCCAGCCTGACCCATCATGCGGCCGAGTTCCTCGGGGGTTCGCATGATTTCAAGGTCGGGGTCGAGTACCTTACGGGAAACGACAACGCGGCCGTCGGATACACGGGCGGATTCACGTATGTGGACAATTATTACGGGTACAGTTACGTTTACTATGACTACCGCTACATTGATTTCGCCTATTCTTACGGCTATGACCTGAAGAGCAACGGCTGGAAGGCCTCAGTTTTCGCCCAGGATTCCTGGAAGATCGGTGACCGGCTGACCATCAACCCCGGCATCCGCTGGAGCCGGTACCGGGGATACCTGCCCAACCTCCAGGACGAAGCTTTCTTCAAACCCAAGGATGCGCTCGAGTTCCGCCTCGGGCTGACCTTCGATGTCTTCGGTGACCACACCACGGCCCTCAAGGCGCATTACGGACGGTTCCACGAGTCTTTTAAAACTTATTTCTTCAACACGCTCGACCCGAGCATCGACGACTATGTCATTTATGAAGTGCTCCAGGATGGAAGCAAAGCGGAAGTTTACAGGCGGTCCTATGCGATTGCCGGATCGATAGACCCCAATGTCCGGATTCCTCACTCCGACCAGTTCACCCTTGGCTTGGAGAGGACCCTGATGAGAGACACGGCCCTTTCCGCGACCTTCATCTACCGGGAGTACACGAATTTTATCGCCCGGGTGAACAAAGGGGCGACTTGGGATCTGGCCCCCTGGACCTACACGGATGAAAACGGACAGCCGCAGACGATCGATATCTACAGAGTTGGTGAGGATTCGGAGGATCGGTTCGTTGTCGCCAATCCCCAAGAAGGCGCCTCCCAGAGCGAGATCCTGACGCCCAAGAACAAGTACACGGGCCTCTCCATCGCCCTGAACAAGCGGTTTTCCGACGGCTGGATGTTCCATATCGATTATACCTACAGCCAGACCAAGGGGAATCACACCAATACCACTACCCAGGCATATGGCGGGACGTACTGGGAGAACCCTAACCGACAGCTCAACGCCTACGGCTATCTGCCCTATGACGCTCCCCACGCCCTCAATGTCTATGGAACGGTGAGCCTGCCCTGGGGGCTTGTCTTTACCCCCAGGTTCCTCTACCAAAGCGGCTGGAATTACACAAGAACCGTCACCGGACCTTCGGCCGCAGGAAAGCCCACCATCTTCATCGAATCCAGAGGATCGCAGCGGCTTCCGGCCCAAATAAGCCTGGATTTCCGGCTGGAAAAGATCTTCAATTTCACGGAAAGGATGAAGCTCGGGATCATGCTTGATGCCTTCAATGTTTTCAACCGCGGAGTCGAGACATCCGTGTATGGCAATGTCGGCCTCGTAAACTATGGGAAGGCCGCTTCAGTATGTGACCCGCGGTACTTCCGGATCGGAGCGAGGCTCTACTTCTAAGGGAAGGATAGGAGAGAGATTTCCGGCCTCAGATCTCCGTCTTATACTTGAGCCGGAAATGGGACGGGGTGATCTTTTCGAATTTCTTGAAATTCTTGGTGAAATGGCTCTGGTCGTAGTATCCGAGCTGACCGGCCAGCGCGGCCAGATTGATGTCGCTGTTTAGAAGAAGGTATTTTCCGTAATCGACCTTCATCTTGCTGATGTAGGCCGTCATGGCCATCCCCGTCTCCTCCCGGAAGAGGTGCAGGGCCCGGCCGACGCTGAGCCCGGCCTCCCGGGCTACTTCCCCGGCTGTTATCCTCCCGGTGAAGTTCCCGTGGATGAAATCGCGCATTTTCTGGAACCGGACCTTCCGCTTTCTCTCCTTGCCCAGCGAGACCTTGGAGATGAAGTTCTCCAAAACGCGGGTGACGTTGACAAGCAGCTCTTCCAGGTCGGTCACTTTGCTGAGCTCGGTTAGATAAGAATAGTTGAGTCCGAGGAGCTCCTGGGCCCCAACCCCGGCTTCGATAGCCGCCCGGGAGATGATGACGATGAGCTCGATGATCCGGACCTTGATCACTTCGAAGTTCATCCCGCTCTCGAAAAAGATCGAGCCCAGGAACTCATTCAGGATCTCTCGGGCCCCGGTACTGTCCCCCAGCTTAACCTTCTGGATGATCTCGTCCTGCTTGTCCAGGATCTTCCGGGCGATGTCGGGGTTTTCTCTCTTCAGCACCTCCAGGAAGTTGGCGATCTTGTACTGCTGGACGTATCTTTCGTTCCGCTCCTTCAAGAAGGCGAGGTCGTTGACCTTGTATTTCTGGGTCAGGGACATCAGCTGGGAGACGGCCTCCTTCGCTTTCTTGAGGGAGATCTTCCGGACGCGCCTAACTTTGAAGCGGAGCGGCCTAGCGGAAGCGCCGAACTTGGCCAGGTTAGCCGAAACCTCTTCCGAAAAATCCTCCTTCATCTCGGCAAAGATGGCGAAGCCGCTGATGAGACCGCCCCGGAGTTTCTTGTGCTGGACTATGGGCACGGCGAAGAGGACAAAACCCAGAGGGCAGGTGGTGATGTATCCTTCCCCCCAGCGGAATGATTCCTCGACGGCCTGGGCCCTCTTCTGCCGGCAGGTCTTGGCCAGCCTTTCCTCTCCGGCCACGCCCGCCTTTCCGCAGAATTCGCAGTTCCCGGACTGGAGGATGATCTTTCCCCCGAGGTCGACCTGGATGAGAGGAAGCCCGGTCCTATTCCTGTAGTCTTCGGCCAGGAGCCTGAACGCAGGCGAAGCTATGGCTTTCCCGGTCTCCATTCTGGTATAATTCCGGAGAACGATTTCCAGCACGATTATACAAGAGAAACCGGGAAAAGGCCATGCGCACCCTGACCGAGATCGCAGAGAGTGTCGAGACCGGGGATTCGGCCCGGGTCAAGGAATTGACCCGAAAGGCGTTATCCCAGGGTCAACTCCCGGAAAAAATCCTGGACGACGCTCTTGTCCCGGGCATGTCGGCGGTCGGGGAAAAGTTCAAGAGAAACGAGGTTTTCATCCCCGAGGTGCTGATCGCCTCCCGGGCCATGAATGTCGGCCTGGACATCCTCCGGCCGCTATTCTCACCCGACCGGGCGTATCTTCGCGGCCGGATCATCCTGGCCACGGTCAAGGGTGACCTTCACGATATCGGGAAAAAGATCGTCGGGATGATGCTCGAGGGAGGCGGCTACGACGTCGTCGACCTGGGCGTCGATGTCTCCGCCGTCAGAATCCTCCGGGCGGTCAAGACCGCGCGGCCGGCAGTCCTCGGGCTTTCCGCCCTGCTGACGACGACCATGTCCTACATGAGGGAAGTCCTCGAAGCTGTCGAGCACGCGGGGCTTAGAAAGCGGGTCAGGATCGTCATCGGGGGCGCTCCGGTAACAAGGTCCTATGCCGACGAGATCGGGGCCGACGGCTATGCCCCCGACGCCGCCTCCGCCCTGGAGATGGTCAAGAAGATCTTAGGCAGAAGCTGAGGAGGGAAGATGAAGATCGCCGTATCCGGAAAAGGGGGAGTCGGCAAGTCGACGATCGCCGGGGTCCTGGCTCACTATTATGTGCAGAGCGGCTACAAGGTCCTGGCGGTCGATGCCGACCCCGACTCCAACTTGGCCTCCGCTCTGGGCATTCCCAAAACCGAGGCAGCCAAGATCGTCCCCATCTCTCACCAGAGGGAGCTCGTCAAGGAGAGGACGGGCGCGTCTCCGCGGCAGTTCGGCCAGTTGTTTAAGATCAACCCCCGGGTCGAGGACATCCCTGAGGAGTACTCGTTCCTATTCCGGGGGATCAGGCTTCTGGTCATGGGGGCCGTCCGCAAGGGCGGGGACGGGTGCGCCTGTCCGGAGAACGTCCTGCTAAAGAGCCTGCTTTCAGAGATCATCCTCCATCGGGACGAGGCCGTCATTGTCGACATGGAAGCCGGGATCGAGCACCTGGGCCGGGCCACCGCCTCGGCCATCCAGAGGATGATCATCGTGGTCGAGCCCGGCTCCCGGAGCATTGAAACGGCCCTAACGATCATGAAACTCTCCCGGGACATCGGTCTCGAAGAGTTCGGGATCATCGGCAACAAGGTCCAGGATGAAAACCAGGAGCGCTGGATCCGGTCGCACTTTCCTGCCTCTCTCATCCTGGGCATGATCCCGTATAGCGAATTGATCCGGGACGCCGACCGGAACGAGCAGGCACTCATCGATATCCTGGATGACCGTCTCCGGAAAGAATTCGCGGCCGTTTTCACGGCGCTGGCTGGAAGAACGCATCCGGGCTAAAATAGACCGCTTTTCTACCTGCCAAAATAGCATAATTGTACAAATCCTGAATCCTTCTTTCCTATATTCCGCCGCCTCCCCCATGATATCCTGATCCCGGAAGTTTGAGAAAGAGGTCTATCATGAGTTTCAACCCGAACGGCTTGGCCACGGCCATCGGCAGCCTGCCCCACAAGAGTCCCGAGGCGGCCTGCCGGGTCATCCTGGACAGTATTCCCGAAATACCGATCTGGCCCCAGCTTCCGGCCACGGACTTCCGGGAGAGCATGGAGATCCAGTATTCCGAGGGTCTGCCCGGCGTCGTCTTCGACCCCGCCGCCGGGAAGATGCACTTCGATACCGCCGCTGACATCACCGCGGAGCTTGAGAAGTTCTATGAGAACTACATGGCCGAGAACCTCGATTACTTCAAGATTTCGCCGGGCTTCAGCCGGGGCATCCACGAAATGGAAAAAGAGCTCGCGGCGGAGAAGCCGGCCGGGCTCCGCTATTTCAAGAACCATGTGACCGGCCCGATGACCGTCGGCCTCGGCCGTACGGACGAAAACAAGCGGGCCATCTATTACAACGAGATGATGAGAGATGTGGTGGTCAAGGGCACGGAGATGAAAGCCCGCTGGATGTTGAGGAAATTCAAAGCACTCGGTGTACCGCAACTTTGCTCTATCGACGAGCCGATCCTCTCGGCCTTCGGCTCATCGACCTATGTCAGCGTCCAGCGCTCCGACGTCGTGCGTTATTTGGGGGAGGTCATCGCCGCCGTCCACAAAGAGGGCGGCATCGCCGGGATCCACTGCTGCGGCAACACGGAATGGACCATCCTCATCGACGCCGGAACGGACATCATCAGCTTCGACGCCTTCGATTACGGGGAGACCATCGCTTACTATCCGGGTCCCATCAAGGACTACCTGGAAAGAGGCGGTGTGCTGGCCTGGGGAATTGTCCCGACCTCGGCCAAGATCGCGGCGGAGACGCCGGAGACCCTGCTCGCGAAGCTTCGCTCGGCCGTCGACCACCTGGCTGCGAAGGGCATCCCGAAGAGCCTGATCTGGGAAAAATGCCTGGTCACGCCGAGCTGCGGAACCGGTTCGCTTCCGGTCGATCTGGCGGAGAAAGTCTTTTCTCACCTTGGTGAAGTGAGCAGACGGTTGCGGGCCTGAGTCCAATTCAGGGATAGAGCCGGTTAGCAGGAAGGGAGAAAATGTCGAAACCAAAAAGCGTTGACAGTACGGTAAATGAGATGCTCGAGCGGGCCAAAACACTGGGCCTCGAGACGATCTGGGACCGGGCCGACGAGCAGAAGCCGCACTGCGGATTCGGAGAGCGGGGGGTCTGTTGCCGGGCCTGCTACATGGGACCTTGCCGCATCAATCCGGCCGGAAAAAAGCCCCAAAGGGGGGTCTGCGGTGCGACCGCCGAGGTGATCGTCGCCCGGAACTTCGCCAGAATGATCGCCGCCGGGACGGCCGCCCACTCCGACCATGGCAGGGAAGTGGCGAAGACACTCCTCCTGGCGGCCACGAACCCCGATTCCGGGTATACTATCCGTGATATCCGGAAGCTCAAGCGGGTCGCCCAGATCTTCGGGATATCCATCAAGGACAAATCCAACGATAAGATCGCCCTCGAGCTTGCCGAACGCGCCCTGGCCGATTTCGGACGGCAGGAGGGGGAGATCGCCTTTATCAAGATAGCCCCTGAGAAAAGGCAGGCTATCTGGCGCAAGCTCGATGTCGTGCCGCGCGGGATCGACCGGGAGGTCGTGGAGATGATCCACCGGACGAGCATGGGCGTCGACCAGGATCATCGGAACATCATGCTCCAGGGCTCCCGGACGGCCTTGGCCGACGGCTGGGGCGGGTCGATGGTCGCCACCGAACTCCAGGACATCATGTTCGGGACGCCTTCGCCTGTCCGCGGGCAGGTCAACCTCGGCGTTCTCTCGAGGACCGATGTCAACGTCGTGGTCCATGGACACGAGCCCATCCTTTCCGAGATGCTCGCCCTGGCGGCGAGAGACAGGGAGTTGCTGGAACTTGCCCGGTCGGCAGGAGCGACCGGAATTACCTTGGCCGGGATCTGCTGTACGGCCAACGAGGTCCTGATCAGGCACGGGCTGCCGATCGCCGGGAACGTCCTCCAACAGGAGCTGGCCGTGGCCACGGGTGCGGTCGACGCCATGATCGTCGACGTCCAGTGCATCATGCCCTCGCTGCCCCAACTCTGTAAAAATTTCCATACCCTGCTTATAACCACTTCTTCCAAGGCCAAGATCGAAGGGGCCCGGTCCGTGGACATCCATGCGGAGAACGCCTATGAGGGAGCCAGGACGATCATCCGGGAGGCCATCGCCAACTATGCCAACCGCGGTGCGATCGACATCCCCAAGGAAAAGATGGACCTGGTCGCCGGCTTCAGCCATGAGGCCATCACCTACATGCTGGGCGGCTCGTTCCGGGGGTCGTACGTCCCCCTCAATGACAACATCATCAACGGCCGGATCAAGGGAGTCGCCGGAGTAGTCGGCTGCTCCAACCCCAAGACGACGCACGACAAAGGGCACACCGGCCTTGTGGAAGAGCTCATCGCCAACGACATCCTCGTCGTCCAGACCGGCTGTTCCGCCATCGCCTGCGCCAAGGCCGGGTTCCTGACTCCGGAATCGGCCGTCAAGTACGCCGGCAAGGGCCTGGCCGAGGTCTGTCAGGCCGTGGGAATGCCGCCTGTGCTCCATTCCGGGTCGTGCGTGGACAACAGCCGCATCCTGATCGCCTTGACCGAGATGGTCAAAGCCGGAGGTCTGGGACAGGACATCAGCGACCTGCCCGTCGCCGGGGCGGCGCCGGAGTGGATGAGCGAGAAGGCGATCGCCATCGGGCAGTACTTCGTGGCCTCCGGCGTTTTCACGGTCTTCGGCATCGGGCTCCCGATTTCGGGAAGCGAGCCTTTTTGCCGCCACATCTTTGAGGAATACAAGGAACTTTTCGGCGGGCACTGGGCGGCTCAGCCCGATGGAACCAAGATGGCCGGAATGATCATCGACCACATCAACGGGAAACGGGAAAAGCTGGGCATCAGCAAGGGCAAGGAGCGCGTGCTGTTCGATATGGAGATGAGAAGACAGCTGGAGGTTTGAGCCGGACCGGGAAAGGGATCAGAGAATACCATGTCCAAATTAATTGCGACAAGAGCCATCCGGGGCGCCCACAAGCTGGTGACCCGGGCCGAGCGGGAGCTCTCCTCGGCCATCGCCGAGAAAGGGCCGGACACCCGGGTCGAATTCCCCAACACGGGCTACTATCTCCCCATATCGCACGGGATTTTGGGGCTCCGGATCGAGACCCTGGGCGGGCTTAAGGAGCTGCTGGCCGAGGCCAAGGATCTGCTCCCTCCGGTCCCTTCGGATGACCTCTGGCTTCCTTATCTCGGGAATACCCTCGACGCCGGTATGGCCACCCTTTTTGCCGATGAGATCATAGAAGCCATCAAGTACACCCGGACGCCCCTGCCGTATCTCCCGGAAACCAGCCCGAGGGACGGGCATCTCTGGCTGGGGGCGGCCAACGACGTCATCATGCGCGAACGGGGGATCGAATTCGTCGATAACACCGCGCCCGGGTTTGCCGCTTGCGTCGGGTATTGTCCGACGAACGAGATCGCGGTCAGGATCGCCCGCGAGCTTCAGGAAAAAAATCTCTACGTTTTCATGTCGGCGGCGACGGACGGAAGATCCATGGCCCAGCAGCTGGCCGAAGAGGGGATCGAGATGGGCTGGGAGACGAGGCTCGTGCCCTTCGGCGACGACGTCACGGCCACCATCCACGCCCTCGGCTTTTCCACCCGGGCGGCGCTCTCTTTCGGCGGGGCCCAGCCGGGCGACTACCAGCGCGTCCTCCGCTACAACAAAAACCGCATCTTCGCTTTCGTCCTGGCCCTCGGCCCGGTCGATGACGAGAAGCACGCCCAGGCGGCGGGAGCCATCAACTACGGGTTCCCGACGATCGCCGACACGGACATCGACAACATCCTGCCGACGGGGATCTGCACCTACGAGCACGTTGTCTCTCCGGTCCCTCATGACCGGATCGTCTCCAAGGCCATCGAGGTCCGGGGCCTCAAGATCTCGGTAACCAAGGTCCCGATCCCCGTCCCGTTCGGCCCCGCTTTTCAGGGAGAGCGGATCCGCAAGGAAGACATGTACGTCGAGCTCGGCGGAACGGATCAGCACGGGTTTGAGTATCTCCATGCGCAGAGCATGGAGGAGGTCGAGGACGGGAAGATCGAGGTCATCGGGCCGGAGATCGACGAGGTGGCCGAGGGCACCCAGCTTCCGCTGGCGCTCTGGGTCGAGGTCGCCGGCCGGCAGATGCAGCCTGATTTCGAGCCCATCCTGGAACGGCGGCTGCATGATTTTATGAACATGGCCCACGGCATTTTTCATATGGGTCAGCGGGACATAAACTGGGTCCGGGTCAGCAAGGAAGCAAAAGGCAATGGCTTCCGGTTCCGGCACTTCGGGTCGATCATCCACGCCAAGATCCACGGAGAGTTCGGGAAGATCGTGGACAAGGTCCAGGTGAAGATCTATACGCTGGAGAAAGAGGTCATGGACCGGATCGAGACGGCCCGGAAGGCCTACCGCCAGCGCGATGAGCGCCTGGCCGGGCTGACCGACGAGGCCGTCGAGACCTTCTATTCCTGCACTCTTTGCCAGTCCTTTGCGCCCAATCATGTCTGCGTCATAACGCCGGAGAGGTCCGGCCTCTGCGGCGCCTACAACTGGCTCGACGGCAAGGCCGCCCATCAGATCAACCCCACCGGACCCAACCAGCCCATCCTGAAAGCCCAATCTGTCGACCCGGTCAAAGGACAATGGCACGGGATAAACGAATTCGTCTTCAACGCCTCTCACAAAACTCTCGAGGTCTTCAGCGCCTATAGTATCATCGACAATCCCATGACTTCCTGCGGCTGCTTCGAGTGCATCTCCTGTGTGCTCCCGTCAACCAACGGCATCATGACGGTTTACCGGAATTTCCCGGGTATGACGCCGAGCGGCATGAAGTTCTCGACGCTGGCCGGGACTGTCGGAGGCGGCCTGCAGACACCCGGTTTCATCGGCCACAGCAAGCGCTATGTCGCGAGCAACAAGTTCATCAGCGCCGAAGGCGGGGCCACGCGCGTCGTCTGGATGAACCGCGAGCTCAAGGAGGAACTGGAGCCGGAGCTCCGCCGGATCGGCCGCCGCGAAGGGGTCGAGAACTTCTTTGAGATGATCGCCGACGAGACCGTGGCCGTGACCGAAGAAGAGGTCCTGGCCTACATCACCAAGATGAACCATCCGGCGCTCGCCAGGCCGCCCCTGTTTTGAGGGAGAAGCGGGATAATGAAGACGATCGCCATCGCCGGGAAAGGGGGGACGGGGAAATCGACCCTGGCCGCCCTGATCATCCGCTGGCTGAGCGGGAATAGGAGCCGGTCCATCCTGGCCGTGGATGCCGATTCCAACGTCAACCTCAACGACCTTCTCGGGGTCCGGCTCAAAGAGACGGTCGGCGCCATCCGGGAGGAGATGAGGACCAGGATCTCCGACCTCCCCGGAGGGATGACCAAGCAGCAGTTCCTCGAGTACAAGATCCAGGCGAGCCTGGTGGAGGGCCCGGATTTCGACCTGATCGCCATGGGCCGGCCCGAGGGGCCGGGATGTTATTGCTATGCCAACAACCTTCTTCAGGATATCCTCCGGACGCTGGCCGGGAATTATGATTACGTGGTGATCGACAACGAAGCCGGGATGGAACACCTGAGCCGGCGGACCAGCCAGGCCATCGATTACCTCCTGATCGTCTCCGATGCCACAGCCCGGGGGATAGCCACGGCCGGGAAGATCAGCCGGCTTCTGCGGGAGCTGGAAACCCGCATCGGCCGGAGGTATCTCGTCCTCAACCGGGTTTCCGGGCCGCTGTCAAATCCCGTTGAGGCCGCCATACGCGAAGAGAATTTTGCCCTCCTGGCCACGATCCCTGAGGACGATACACTCTTGAAAATGGACCGGGAGGGGATCCCGGTCAGGTCTGTGGCCGGGACTTCTCAGGCCTGGCAGGCAGTCGGACGGATGATGGACGGCTTGAGCCTGTGATGGAGTCGAGGCATGATCTTTGAAATTCCCAAAGAAACGAGCCCCGGGAAGATTGTCGAAGTGACGATCGGGGCGACGGCCGCACAGGGTGGGACGCGCTCCCGGTCCGTGACCATCGGCGGGACCACGGCCCTGCCGTTTCATTTTTTTGAGGGTCTCCATCCCCATCCGCCTGTTGTGGCCATGGAGGTCTTTGACAAAATCCCGGCCAAGTACCCGGATTCACTCCGGGAGTTTTATCACGATGTCCTGGACGATCCGGCGGAGATGGCCCGCCGGTGTGTCGGCGAGTTCGGGGCCGAGATGGTCAGTGTCCGTCTCGAGGGCACCCATCCCGAGAAGGGCAACCGGAGCGCCGAGGAAGCCGTCGAGGTGGTCAAGTCCGTGCTGGCTGCGGTGGGCGTTCCGCTGATCATCACCGGGCACAGTCATTTCGAAAAAAATAACGAAGTCATGAAAAAAATCTGCGAGGCCACGGCCGGCGAAAATTGCCTGATCAACTATGTCGAGACGAATAACTACAAGACGATCGCCGCCGCCTGTCTGGCCTATCATCATACGCTTGTCGCCCAGTCGCCCATCGACGTCAATATGGCCAAACAGCTGAACATCCTTTTAGCCGACATGAACTTCCCTCAGGACCGTCTGGTGATAGACCCTCTGACCGGGGCGCTGGGTTACGGCCTGGAATACTCCTATTCTATTATGGAGAGGATCCGGAATGACGGTCTGGCCGGCGACCGGATGCTGGCCTTCCCGATGCTCATCACCCCGGGCGCCGAGTGCCTCAAGGTGAAGGAGAGCCGGGCGGCCGAAAAGGACTATCCCAGCTGGGGGGACGAGAAGAACCGGGGCGCCTATTGGGAGATCGCCACCGCCATGAGCCTGCTCGTGGCCGGCGCGGACCTTTTGATCATGGACCATCCCCGCGCGGCGGCGGTGATCAGACAGAAGATCGCCGGGATGTTCCATTCCACTAAGGAGGAGGGCCGTGGCTCTTTCCGGACTTGATATCTTCAAGCTCCTTCCCAAGACGAACTGCGGGGATTGCGGTGTCCCCACCTGCATGGCCTTCGCCATGAAGATCGCCCAGAAGAAGGCCGAGCTCTCCAGCTGTCCCCACGCCTCTGAAGAGGCCAAGGCGGCCCTGGGGGCGGCCAGTGAGCCTCCGGTCCGGCTGGTCAAGATCGGCGCCGGAAGCGGATTGGAGGTCGGAGGCGAGACCGTGCTTTTCCGCCACGAGAAGACTTTCTTCCATCCCGCGGGAATCGGGCTGGAGATCCGGACCTCGCGGAGCGAGGACGAGATCCGGGAAGATATCCGGCAGGTGGAGGGCTATCAGGTGGACAGGGTGGGCGAGGTCTTGAAAGCCAACCTCTATTTTATAACTCATGATTCAGGGGAGAAGGCGGCCTTCCTGAAGGCGATCTCACTGGTCAAAGAGAATTCCTCAAAGGGCCTGATCGTCGATTGTCCACAGGAAGAGGCCCTGAAGGAAGGATTGGAGCTTCTTCGCTACGACCGGCCGGCCATCTACCTGAGACGGCCCCTGACGGAAGCTGATATCCAGACAGCCAAGGCCTTCGGCTCAAGCCTGGTCATATCCGGGGCTTCCTTCCAAGAACTGGCTGATCAGGCGGAGAAGGCCAGGCAGGCCGGGTTGCCCGACCTCATACTGAATTGCCCGGGAGATGGGCTGGGAGGTGCGGTCCAGAATAACGCCATCCTGAGGCGGAGCGCGCTTAAAAAGGGCTTTAAGCCTTTTGGTTTTCCCCTTTTCGCCCGGGTTGCCGACGAGGACGGTTTCGAGTCGCTCGCCTCCTCGGCTGCACTCCTGTGCAAGTACGCCTCGATCATCATCCTGCCCCGCTTTGACAAGGCTCTCCTTTACACGCTCTTTACCCTGCGCCAAAACATCTACACGGATCCCCAGAAGCCGATCCAGGTCGACCCCAAAATCTACGCCATCGGCGATCCGAATCCGGGTTCGCCGGTTTTCGTAACGACGAATTTCTCCCTCACATATTTCATTGTATCGGGAGAGATCGAAAATTCGGGGACCTCGGCCCACCTGGTGGTCTGCGATACGGAAGGGCAATCCGTGCTGACGGCCTGGGCCGGGGGAAAATTCGTCCCCGAGAAGATCGCCAAGTTCATCAAGGAAATAAAGCTCGAGGAGAAGGTCAAAACCCGGAAGATCGTCATTCCCGGGTTTGTCGCTCAGATCTCCGGCGAGCTGGAGGAGAAATTGCCCGGCTGGGAAGTTATTGTCGGCTGCCAGGAAGCCGCCGATATCCCTTCTTTCGTCAAGAGTGTGAAGCTGGTTTAGGACGGCGATAGGGATATGAAAAAAAGCAGCCAGGTCGAATTCCTGCCCTTCCGGACGCGCTGCTCCTGTGCCCGCGGGACCAACCTTCTGGATGCCATAAAAAAAGCCGGACTTCCCCTCAAGTCGGCCTGCGGCGGCAAGGGGACCTGCGGCGAGTGCCTGGTCCGGATCGCGGGAGGAGAGGCCAGGACCCGGACCTCGGCTGCCCTTCCCAAAGAGGTCCGGGAGCTGGGATACGCACTGGCCTGCCAGACTGAGATCGAAGACGATCTGACCGTCGAACTGCCGAGGTTCGAAGAACAATCCATCCGCACCGAGGTGGGCTCCCGTTTTTTCGAGGAGCACCGCGACCGGATATCCGGTGTTTTCGAAGTCAACCCCGTCGTCCGGAAGATCCAGGTCTCCGTCCCCCCGGCGACCCTCTCCGACAACTCGAGTGACCTCCGCCGGCTCCAGCGGAAGATCCAGAAAGAGGCGGGGGTCCGCTTCGTCCGGGCCGAACTCGGTGTCCTGAAAAGGCTGGCTGCCGCAGTGAGGGAACAGGAAGGCTCCGTAACGGCCGTCCTGGCCAAGTCCGGCGCCGGCTGGACTCTTGTCGACCTTCAGCCCTCTCCCTCCCCGAAGAAGGTCTGCGGTCTGGCTTGCGACATCGGCACGACCACGGTCGTCTGCGAGATCGTCGACCTCGAGAACGGCCGGGTTTTGGGCACGACCGCCGGGTTCAACCAGCAGTTGCGCTGCGGCGAGGACGTGATCTCGAGGATCGACTACGCCAGAAGGCCCGGCCGGCTCGAGGAACTGCAGGCTCTCGTAGTCCAGACTGTGAATGCCCTGCTGGAGAAATCAGGCCGGGAGGCGGGCCTGTCGGGCGAGGAAATATATTACGTCTCCGTAGCCGGCAACACGACGATGACCCACCTTCTTCTTGGACTCGACCCCCGCTTCATCCGGGAAGAGCCTTACACCCCGACCGTCAACCTGGTCCCCGTGGTCAAAGCGGCCGACCTCGGCCTCAAGGTCAACGCGGAGGCCCTGCTCCACTGCGCTCCGGCCGTCGGCAGCTATGTCGGCGGGGACATCACTGCCGGGCTTCTCTCGACTCCCATCCTCCGGGACGCGGAAAAAACATCCCTGTTCATCGACGCCGGCACGAACGGCGAGCTCGTCGTCGGGAACAGAGACTGGCTGGCCACCTGCGCCTGTTCGGCCGGACCCGCCTTCGAGGGCGGCGGGACCAAATGCGGCCTTCCGGCTATCGAGGGGGCGATCGAAGACATCCGCGTCTCTAAGAGCGGCGGCCTCGAATACCAAGTCATCGGAGGGGGCAAACCCAAAGGGCTGTGCGGCTCGGGCCTCGTCGACCTCCTGGCCGGTCTCTTTATCCATGGTTATATTGACCGCAGCGGCAAACTGGACCAGGAGAGGGCGGGGAAGAGGCTTGTCCGGAACGGGGAAGGGACAGGTTTCCTGGTCGAGAAAGGCGCCCGAACATATTGGGGCCGGGACATCGTCCTCACCGAAAAGGATATCACCAACCTCGTCCGGACCAAGGGGGCGATCTTTTCCGCCTGCGCCCTCCTTCTCAAGAACATCGGCCTGACCTTTGACCGGCTCGATGCCGTCTATATCGCCGGAGGGTTCGGGCAGCATCTGGATGTAGAGAACGCCATCCGCATCGGCCTTTTGCCCGACCTCGGACGGGAAAAATTCCATTACCTGGGAAACACCTCCCTGAGCGGGGCCTATCTCATCCTGCTCTCGGAGAGAAACCGCGAGCTGGTCAATGCCGTCGCCGGGAAGATGACCTACATCGAGCTGAATACGGAACCCGGCTACATGAACGAGTACACCGGCTCTCTCTTTTTGCCGCACACGGACGCCGGGCTTTTTCCATCGGTCGCAAGATTCTTCGGAACCAATAAAAGTCTTCCCGACCGGGATATTTCATAGGAGGATGAGAATGAGCATGACGATCCTGGAGCTCGTCCGGAAACGGAACGTGCTTCTCGACGGAGGGTTCGGGACCGAGCTTATCCAGCGGGGATTTCCCCAGGGAGCCTGTCCCGAGTCCTGGAACGTGGAGCATCCCGAGGTTGTCAAGGAGATTCACAAAAACTATTTCGATGCCGGCTCGGATGCCGTCCTGACCAACAGCTTCGGGGGGAGCGCGATCAAACTGGCCTCCCATGGTTTGGAAAAGAGGTGCTATGTGCTGAACCGGGCGGCGGCGGCGATCGCCAACGAGGTAAAGCCCGAGGGCGGGTTCGTCGGCGGAAGCATCGGGCCCACGGGGAAGTTCCTCAAGCCGCAAGGTGAATTCACGGAGCCGGAGTTCGAGGAAGCGTTCGCCGAGCAGGCCCGCGGACTGGCCGACGGGAAGGCCGATTTCCTGCTGATCGAAACCCAGTACGACCTGCGGGAAGCGCTCTGCGCTCTCCGGGCGGTCCGGAAGGTCACGTCCATCCCGGTCTTTGTGACGATGACCTATAACCGGGTCCCGAGAGGGTTTTTCACCCTCATGGGAAACAGCGCCGCCCGCTGCCTTGAGGAGCTGGAAAAAGAAGGCGTTCCGGCGGTCGGAGCCAATTGCACCCTGGACAGCTCGGACATGGCGGACCTGGTCAAGGAGATGAGGGAAAAGACCCGGCTTCCTCTGATCGCCCAGGCCAACGCGGGAAAGCCCTCGCTTTCCGGCGAGGGCGAGGTCTCGTATTCGCAGGGGTTGGAGAGCTATCTCCAGCATATCCCCAAGATCATCGAGAACGGGGCGAATGTCGTCGGCGGCTGCTGCGGGACCAACCCCGATTACATCCGCCGCATGGCCGCTCTCGTCAAGAAATAGAGTTGATCTATTTTTCCGGTTGAATATTATGGTAATTTGTTAGTTTGGGAAAGGAGCCCTGATGAAAAAAGAAGAACTGCTGGCCAGGATCGAGAAAGCGATCATTGAAGGAAGCAAGTCCGAGGCCGAGGACCTTGCTCGGGAGGCGATCAAGGCCAAGCTCGACCTCACAGAAGTCATCGAGCATGGCTATGTGCCGGGAATCCAGAAAGTCGGCGACCTGTGGGAAAAAGGCGATTACTTTCTGCCCGAGCTCATCACCAGCGCCGAGTGCATGAAAGCGGCCATGGTAGTCCTCCAGCCCGAGCTGGACAAGGCCAACATCAAAACAAAATCGAAAGGCAAGGTCGTTATCGGAACCGTCGAGGGAGATATCCACGATATCGGCAAGAACCTCGTTGCTTCCATGCTCTCGGCCAACGGGTTCGACGTCGTCGACCTCGGCGCCGACGTGAAGCTAGGGAAGTTCATCGAGAAGGCCGAGGAGACCAAGGCCGACCTCATCTGTCTTTCAGCCCTCCTGACCACGACCATGCTGGGGCAGAAGAAGGCGATCGAGCTGCTCAAGCAGAGGAACCTGTACGGGAAGTTCAAGGTCCTTGTGGGCGGAGCGCCGGCCAGTCAGAAATGGGCTGATGAGATAGGCGCCGACGGATATGCCGAAAACGCCATGCTCGCGGTCAAGGCGGCCAAGCGGCTGATGGGGGCATAGGCGCCGGCGTTTAGCCGATTCCGCGCGGGAAAAAAGGAAAACAGATGGTCAAGACGATTAGACCGAAGTTGGAACTGCTGAGCCGCCGGTTCATCGAGAAGATCATCGATGAAGCCTATGAGATCCTGGACAAACAGGGGATCTTCGTCGAGAACAAGGAAGCCCTGAAACTCTTCAGCCAGGCGGGAATGAAGGTGGACAAGAAAACCCACCGTGTCCATCTGAAGCGCCGCCTGGTCGAAAAATGCCTGGCTATGGCTCCGGGCGTGGTCAAACTTTACGACCGGACGGGAGAAAGGGAATACAAAGTGGGCGGCGACGAGGTCCATTTTAATCCGGGTTCGACGGCCGTGACCATCCTCGACCACAAAACGCAAGAGCAGAGGAAGCCGGAGACCAGGGACCTGGTGGCATTCTGCCGGCTGACCGAATGCCTGGACAACATTCATTTTCAGAGCACGAGCCTGATCAGTTTCGACGTGCCCGACCCGATCGCCGATATCTACCGGCTTTACATCGGCCTCATCTATTCGCGGAAGCCCATCGTGACGGGTACGTTCCGGGTCGAATCCTTCCGGCCGATGAAGGATATGCTGGCCGCCGTCCAAGGCGGAGACAAGGAGCTGGCCGCGAAGCCGCTGGCCATCTTCGATGCCTGCCCGTCCCCGCCGCTCAAGTGGAGCAACCTCACCACCCAGAGCCTGATCGACTCGGCCCGGGCGGGCCTTCCCTCCGAGCTCATCTCCATGGGGATGACAGGCGCCACCTCTCTCGTGACAATCTCGGGGACGCTTGTCCAGCACGTCGCGGAAAACCTCTGCGGCGTCGCCATCGTTCAGCTCGCCAAGAAGGGCGCCCCGGTGATATTTGGCGGATCGCCTTCGAGCTTCGACATGAGGCGGGGGACGACCCCCATGGGAGCCATTGAGACGATGATGATCGATGCCGGCTACGCCCAGATCGGGAAATACCTGAACCTTCCGACCCACGCCTACATGGGTCTTAGCGACGCCAAGACGAACGATGCCCAGGCCGGCTTGGAGACGGGACTTGGAGCCGTGCTCGCCGCCCTGGCCGGAATCAATGTCATTTCCGGTCCCGGCATGCTCGACTTCGAGACGTGCCAGAGCCTGGAGAAGCTCGTCATTGACGACGAGATCTGCGGCATGGCCTACCGGCTGATCTCCGGGATCGCCCAGCGCGAGGACCCGATCGCCACGGACAAGTTCGAGGGATTCACTCCCGAGACGCAATTTCTGTCCATGCCCCACACCAAGAAGTGGTACCGGATGGAGCATTCCTATCCGGTGATCGCGGACCGGGACACTTACGACGCCTGGGTGGGGCTGGGGAGAAAGCCGATCGCGGAGAGGGCTTCCGAGTACGTTGAAAAGCGGCTGCGGTCCACCCCGCCGGCGCTCCTTGATAAGGATCTGCGGAACGAGTTGACCCGGATCCTGATGGCCTACGCCAAGGCGAGCGGAATTACGTCACTTCCCGAGCTGCCCTAGT
>CAYGXD010000070.1:0-786 GCA_964353705.1 uncultured Eubacteriales bacterium
AAAGTGGTCTGCACGGTCCACCGGCAGGATTGGCAAGCCGAAAAATGGAAACCGGTCGCTAGAACATTTCTTAAGATAGGAGAGCGGGCCTCGATCAGATTTCCTCAACGGACAATCGTTGTCGCCCGGGCGCTCCAGGGCTATTTCAAAGAAAAGTACGGAAAGGACACGATCTATATCACCCACGGTGGTTTCACGGCCGTCCATAGAGAGGCCTCTCTGATCAAGGCGAAATACGGTCTGAGGGGAAAGGATTACATCCTGTTCTTGGGCCGGCTCGTTCCCGAAAAGCGGGTGGATTTGCTGATCCGCGTCTTCCGGGAGCTCAAAAGGACGTCGCCGAGAATTCAAAACATCAAACTCGTCATTGCCGGAGGATCGAGTGCAACGGGGGCCTATGTCCGGAGCTTGGAAAAAATGAGCGAGAAAGAACCGGACATCCATTTTGTCGGCTTTGTTTCCGGGGTCGAAAAAGAAGAGCTCTTTAGCAACGCCCTCGTCTTCGTTCTTCCATCACGCCTTGAGGGGTTTCCGATTGCGCTCCTCGAGGCCAAGAGCTATGGGCTGTGCTGTCTGGTCAGCGACATTTCGCCTCACCGGGAGGCCATCCAGGACGGCTCTAATGGATTGTTTTTTCGGGCCGACGATTTTTCCGATTTGGCCTCCAAGCTTTTGTCGGCGCTCGAGGACAAGGAGAGCCTGGCCAACATCGGGAGGAGGGCCCGCGAACAGAGCCAAAAAGCGACCTCCTGGGCGGAAGCCTGCGAGCAAACAGAGAAAGTCTAT
>CAYGXD010000070.1:796-17686 GCA_964353705.1 uncultured Eubacteriales bacterium
TCCGCGGCTCGTGCGCCCGCGGATATTGACGAATCCCCTCGGGAAAACAATAATAATGAATGCCCAGAAGGCCGCCATGCCGCAAGCCGAAAGCCCCGGGAGTGGGGCTCTGAAGAGATGCTGCCGGATCTTCGTTGCCGTCGTCTATCTGGTCGGGTGTGCCTTTTTCTATTACCGGTATGTCCCTCTTATCAAACCCTTCCAGCTCGCCCTGGCTCCCCTTCTCGCCTGCCTCTTTATTCTGACCTCGTTGAAAAGGGAATGGGGCACCTTCCTTTTTGTCTTCCTTTTTCCTCTGGTCAACAACCTGCCCTATTTTTTCGACATCTACGAGAATATCCCGCATGCTCCTACCGCATTGATCTTGTTCCTCGCCTATTTCGGGGGCGTTCTGGCAAGCGCGATCTTCCGGCCCTTCCCTCTGCGGCTCTCCCACCGTGTCTGGAAACCGCTGGCCCTGTTCGCCCTCCTCGTCTTGGTCTCGGGATTGATCACTTTCATCCGCTACGCCAATTTCTTCCCTTTCTTGACCGGCGGCATATACGAGATCATCGTCAACGTCAATCATGTCCGGGCCGGCGGCGCCTTGATGAGCGTTCTCTTCAACTTCCTGAACTATAGCACCGGTCTTCTTCTCTTTTTCATGCTCCTGAATCTCATTACCTCCCCGGAGTTCATCAGGAGGTTGTTCGTCCTGCTGTCTTTCTCCACCCTGGTCAGTTTAGGTTTTGCCTTTTTTCAAAAATATTCATCTCCCGGCCTCGGCAACACTCCCTTCTGGGTCAAGCTCCATCAGATCAACTCAACCTTTAAGGACCCCAACTCATTTGGGCTCTTTCTGTGCGCTCTCGCGCCGGTCTTCCTGGGGCTCGTCTTGGCCGGTTCCCGCCGTTCCAGAGCTTTCTACGCCCTGTTGCTTACGGCCACCCTCTTCATTCTGCCGCTGATCGGCACCCGGATCGCTTTTATCGCCCTCCTCATATCCCTCTTCGTTTTCCTCATCCTGTCTTTGCTTTCCTCCAGCTGGTCTCCCAAGAAAAAGGCCTGGGTTTCCCTGGCCCTGGTCTTCTTCACGATCCTCATGGTTTTATCCTTTTCCCTTTTTTCCCGGAAAAACATCCTTTCGGAAAGGCTCACCTGGAGCTTTTCACAACTCTCAAAGGGGGAAAACCTGGCTTCGGTCCTCACGCTGAGACTTAATCTCTGGGACGCCGCCTGTCTCATGGTCAAAGATTATCCGCTGACGGGAGTGGGGTTGGGAGGCTATATCGTTGAGCTTCCCAATTATCTCAAGCTCAAGAACCTCCCCTCCCGGAAGACCGATTCGGCCGAGAATTATTTCCTCCAGATCGGGGCTGAACTCGGACTCATCGGATTCCTGGCCTTTCTTTGGCTGATCCTCGAGATTGTCAGGCAAATGAAGAGCCGCTGGCGGGCGCTTCGCAACGACCTCCATAATCAATACGTTTTGATCGGGACGATCACGGGGATCCTGGCCGTCTTCATCAACTACTTTTTTCACAGCTTCATCGGCGGGTTTGAGGCGAAGTATCTGTTCTGGGCCTTGCTCGCCATTCTCTTTGCCTCGCCCGAAACAGGGCCTGAGCCTCCCGCCAAAAAGAAACGCCCGACTCTCCTCCTCTCGGGCTGGGCCATCCTGACCATCCTTTTCATCTCCCTCCATGTCTGGAATTCCCTGCACAGCCTGTCCGTGTCCAGCCGGGCGGAAAAATTCGGCTGGCCCCGGGATTTCGGTCTCTACAAGCTGGAAAAGGACAGCCAGAATAATCCCTTCCGCTGGACCAGGAAGACCGCCGGATGGAAGGTTGAAAAGTCGGGGCCGATCCTTGTTCTGCCTCTCCGGGCTTCTCATCCGGATATCGCCACGAGACCCGTTGGCGTGAAAATATACCTGGCGGATCAGCGGTTCCGGAAAAAAGACAAGGTCGGGGAGATCACCCTCCGGCACAACGATTGGGTGAATTTTGAATGTTCGCTGGCCGGTCGAGAAGAAGATCACTTTTATCTTGTGCTCGAGACGGACCGGACCTGGCGGCCTTTCCAACACTGGGGGGTCGCAGATTCCAGGTCGCTGGCCGTCGCCCTGGGCCGGGAATGGTTCAAGTATCCTGAGAACATCGGGGAGTCGGCGATCCGGGCACGAGAGAGGCTGCCGGCATCCCTGTGGCAGGGAAAATCGGGGAATCGCCTCTTCAGCAACGGCGTCAGCACTATGGATTTCCGGACGCGGGAGAAGACCGGCGCCATCCGTCTCTGGGTGAAAGGTCAAAAGGCCTTTGGAATGGGGCCCTATATCATCATCAAGGCCGACGGCCGGACGATCGGCCGGACGATGGTGAATGAAGAAAAATGGGCTCCCCTTGTTTTTCCGTTCAGCGCTCTCCCGGGGCCCCACAGATTAAGTGTGGAATTCAGCAATGACATCTCCGACCGGGGCCAGGACAGAAACGTCTCGCTGGGAGATCTGGAAGTTCTCTACGAGCGCTAACGGCTCACTTCAAAAAGAGCCATCTTAACTGTTCCAGGATCGAGCCTTTCGAACTCAATCTCTTGTACCTCCGCAGGGCCGCCTCCGAGATCTTGTCCTTTTTTTGGAACACGAGCTCAAACCGCGCCAGGGCGGTAAACATAGAAACGGTCATCCCGAAAAAACAATGGATCCGGATGGCCTTGACCAGATAGGCAAAAATCCGGACCCCGCTCATGGGCAACGAATAATGCCGGGGCGTGTATTTCCACAGAACCCAGAGACTGTTCCGCAGCCGCAGGCACTCAGACGATTTATAGGTTGTCCGTTTCTCCGGGGATAATCGATGATAGACGACGATCCGGGGATCATACAGGATATCATACCCGGCGTCGATGGCCTGGACACTGAGCTGCATCTCCTCCCAGGTGAAATGGAGTTCATCCCAATAATAACCGACCTTCTCAAAGACTTCTCTCCGGATGGCGTGACCGGCTCCGCAATAAGTATAGGTCAAGAATTCGGAATCCGCGTTTATGATCCTGTTTTTTTGATATGGCCAAGAGCGCAGGTCCAGTTCATTGGTGCGGGCATCCAGGATCTTAAAACCCAGGATGCCGAGACGGGGATTATTCCTGAATTTTTCAAGGGTCATAGCCAAACCGTTTTTTCCCAGACTGGCATCATTGTCCAAGAAAACAAGGATGTCCCCCTGCGCCCGGGCGGCACCGACATTCCGTCCGCCGGGAACTCCGAGATTCCTGGCCAATCTTATCACTTTCACGCTCGGGAACAGCCGTTCGATCTCCTCCGGAGTCCCGTCGGTAGAGCCTTGGTCGATGACGATCACTTCGAAATTGGGATAGGTTTGCTGAGAGAGATCGGAAAGCGTCTTCATCATCTCCGCTTGGCGATTCCAGCTGAGCAGAACCAGGCTGATGAGGGGGCTGTCCCGCATTTAATCGAGACTCCCGGTTTTCAAGGTCACCGACCATTTCAGGAAACCGATATATTTGTGCCACGTGTAGACAGAAAGACGGCCTGGGTCCACAGGCCGGATCTTGCCCAGGCTCAATAGGAACGGAATGATCAGGATCCTGAAGAGGGATCCGAAAAACACGATCATCCGGTAGGCCCAGGCATAGAGAACACCGTTATGCTTTTTGAAGAACAAATAAACGGCCTGACAGAGCTCCATGATATGCAGGCTGGCCCTGGCACTCGGCGATGTCCCGGCGCTGCTTTGACCGGACATGTGGATGATGCTGGCATCGCTCAAATAATGGATCCGCTTCCCGGTCAGCCGGATCCTATAACAGAGATCGATATCCTCCAGGTACATCGGCAAAGAAGTGTCCAGGGTGCCTATTTCCCCCAACAGAGATCGCGGCACCATGATCGCCGCCCCCAACAGACAAGGGACGTCCCGATTGGAGTCATGGTCCCATTTCTCCAGCCGATATCCACCAAACTCATCCGGCCGCACCCGGCGCAACAAAAAGATCTCCCAGAGAGCATATTTCAGGCTGGGAAAATTCCGCCCGCCTTCCAGCTGGATGGACCCGTCGGGAAGGAATATCTTGGGCCCGGCGGCGCCGTAATCCCCGTTTTGTTCCAAAAAGCCGTACAGTCGCCAGATCGCATCGGTCCCCACAACGGTGTCCGGGTTCAATAATAGGACGTAACGGCCCTTGGCTTTTAAGATCGCTATGTTATTCGCTTCTGCGAACCCCAAATTCCTAGGATTCTGGATGAAAACGATCTGGCCGCCGAACGCGGCGGCTATCTCCGATCCGGCTTCTGGGGTATCGTTGTTGACAACGATGATCTCAAATGGAACAGGCAGGAAGCCGGAAAAAATGGACCTCAGACAGCGCCCCAGGTGTTCGCTTGATCGATAATTGACAATGATTATCGAAATGTCCACTGGGATCAATCTCTTGGAGTATCGATGAATTATCGCCTGTTGCCGGGGATTATGTCAAATGAGCCACACCCGCCAGGCCCGGCCGCGGGATCCTCTGGCCTTCGTTGGCCGTCCGGAAAGGGATTTTAAAATGCCCCCCAAAAGGGTAAAATAGGCCAATGATGATCCCTCTTATCGACGGACAGCGCAACGAATGCCTTGATCCTCAGAGAGGTCAGGCATGAAGGAGAGACGAGGTTTCCCCAGCGGAATAAGGGAGATCGATTTCAGCCGCTACCCCGACAAAACAAAACCGAATTTATTCATCATTGGCGCGGCCAGGGCCGGAACGACGTCCTTGTATAACTATCTCTCCCAGAGTCCGGAAATATTCATGTCTTATGTGAAGGAACCCCACTACTTTTCCAGCCTATTCATTGACTATGAAGAACTGCTCAGAAAGCCCCAGAAGGGGAAGCACTACCACACTCTCTTTTTCCCGGATGACGAGAGCTATCTGTCGCTTTTTGATGAAGCCGTCCATTTCGAGCGGATCGGAGAAGCGAGTCCATCCTATCTCTATGATGAAGGGGCTCCTCGTTTAATAAAAAAAAACGTTCCTGACGCGAAATTGATCGCCCTCCTGCGCGATCCGGTCGAGCGGGCTTATTCCCATTTCCTGCAAGATGTGAGCAACGGAAAACAGTCGATGGACTTCTACGAGGCCTTGACAGAAGACTATGCCCGGCAGGAAAAGGGCTGGGGCCTCTCCCATCTCTATGTGGAGCTGGGTTTTTACTACCAGCAGCTCAAGAGGTACTGGGATATCTTTGATCCGGGCCAACTTCTCATCCTTCCGTTTGATTCATTGAAAAATGATCTTCGGAACACGCTGAGAAAGGTGGCCATGTTCCTGGGCGTGGACGACCACTTCAGCGGCTCCCTTGACCCGCGTAAAGCCTACAACGAGTTTCGCGCTCCCCGGAGCCCCCTGGCTGCCCGCTTATTCAAAGACCGATCGAAATTCAGGAAAATCAGTGATCTCCTCCCCAAAAAATTGAGATTCCTTCTCCGCGACACCCTTGTTCTCAGCGGGGGTGAGAAACCGGCCCTGGAGCCAAAGGCCATAGAATTCCTGACCTCGATATATCGATCTGATATGGGACAGCTTTTCGACCATCTAGGGGAAGGTTTTGACCTGCTGAAACGCCACCAATGAAGGCCGCGGTTTTAGGAAGAAAATGGGCCGGACGGAGGGGCTGAGATCAATAGGCTCCTTTGCCTGAGAAGAGCACTTTGATACTCCTGAACAGGATGACAAGATCGAGCCACAGGGTCCAGTTGCGGACGTAATAATCATCCAGGGCGATCCTTTCTTCGAAGAACAACTCCGACCTCCCGCTCACTTGCCATAGTCCCGTGATCCCCGGTCTCACCTTGGCTATTCTGTTTACGAAAGACTCTTTCCCCGCCAATTCTTCGCTCAGATACGGACGGGGCCCGACGAGGCTCATCTTCCCCGAGATGATATTGAAGAACTGGGGAAGTTCGTCCAGGCTGTACTTGCGGATGACCCGGCCGACGCCGGTCACCCGCGGGTCGTAGGATTTCAGTTTCTTGTATTTCTCCCATTCCTCCCGAGCCGTCGGATGGCCCTCTAAGTACTCCTGCAGTCGGCTGTCTCCGTCCACATACATCGACCGGAATTTCAGGAGAAGGAACTCCTTTTTGCCTTTTCCCAGCCGTTTCTGCCCGAAAAAGACGGGCCCTTCGGAACCCCTTTTTATGGCCGCGGCGATGAGCACAAGGATCGGCAAAAAAGGAACGATGAGGATCAAAGTCACAACCTTGTCAAAGACATTTTTTACCAGGACATTCCAGGGTTTTTCCAGATTCTTCTTTATGTTCAGCGCCAGGATCTCCCCGAGCGTCTCCTTCTCCATCGCCGTCGTGATGATATCTCCCGTCCGGGGGATGAGCCACAGCGACTCGCTGGCGCTCTCGCAGATCTGGAGCAGACCGACCAGCCGCTCGCGGGACCAGTCGGGCAGAGCGATGATGATGTCTTTGGAGTTGCCGACCTTGACGACGTTCTCCAGATCGGCGATGGTCCCGATGATATCGACGCCGTGGAACTTCTGGCCGACCTTTTCCGGATGATCATCCAAGAAGCCCACGATGTGATAGCCCAGGGTTTCGTTTTTTCTGATGTTCTTCAGCACCAGGTATCCCGTCTCATTGGCCCCCAAGATGATCAGGTTCTTCCGCCAGACATTGATATCGATCAGCAGCTTCTTGACGAAAAACCGGAAGAGGGGGAACAAGAAGAGGGCCAAAAACCAAGCCACGACGATGATGATCCGGGAAAACTGGATCTGGTTGCGGCTGATGAAGATCGACACCATGATCAGCAAAAAGGAAATGGATGAACTCTTCCACAGAATCCACGTTTCCTCCCAAAAGGGAAGGCGCCTGGTGTAGAGCTTTTCATAGGTAAAAATGGCGATCCAGAGGACGGCAAAGTAATAGTGATCGATGAAGATCGAGAACGGCAGAAGCCGGATGGCCTTCAGTTCCACGAAAAGATAAGGAAAGATCTTGTCTCTGAGAAAGTAGGCCAGGGTAAAGCTCAAGAAGACGACCGCGATATCAGAGATGACGAGAGCCAAGAAGGAAAAGATCTTTCTGCTCATAGCGGCCATGCGATCCTCAGGCGCCCAGGTTCTGGGTCTTCTCCCTCTCTCCGATGTTGGGCCTGAACCCTATCTCTCGGAGGCTCCGGCTTCTTCAGGCGTGTAATCATAATGCAGGAAGATGGATTATTCAAGCCGCCGATTTCCCAGGAGAAACCTGGAATGCCGCTCCGGTCAGGAGCCTAACCAAGGATGCGGTCCAGCACCGATCAAGGGATGATCCCCCACGGTCTGATGGATCAAGCGGCCGGCTGGCTTCTTTTGATGTGCCGGCGATAGAGGATCCTGACAAAAAACGCGAAGTTGCCGACCAGGTACCGCTTCCAGAGCCTGCGGGGCTCGCTGATCAACCTCCCCAGCCATTCCATTCCCCTCTTATTCAGCCACATGGGACCCCGGGTGAGCCGTCCGCTGACGAAATCAAAGACCGCTCCCACGGCCCAGATCAGTCTCGCGTCGATCGACGAAGCATGATCCGCTATGAAGTACTCCTGCACCGGGGTTCCAAAACCGACGAACAAGATGTCCGGCCGGGACTCATTGATCAGCCTGATCACATCTCCGCAATCGGACTTGTTGAAATAGCCGTGATGAACGCCCGCGATTCTCAAGCCGGGGAAACGGCGCCTGAGGATCGCCGCCGCTTCCGAAGCGACCCCCTCGACGCCGGCCAAAAGGAAGAGGGAATGTCCCCTCGCGGCGGCGTGTTCGCAGAGCGGATAGATGAAGTCCGTGGCGGTCAGCCGGTCGCCGAAATCGTTCCCCAGCATCCTCGCGCCCAGAGAGACACCCTGGCCATCGCAATAGACAAGATCGGCGCGTTTCAGGATCTCCTTGAGCCTCGGCTCCTGGTTCGCGGTGTTCAGCACATGGATGTTCACATACATCACCCGCTTCTGGACGGCCGCGGCGAGCAGTTCGTCCGTCGCGTCTCTCAGTTCGTCGAAATCCGCCGACAGGATCGGAATTCCCTCGATGAGAGCCCTCTTCATCCTTTTTTCCCCGCTCTCAGCCCTTTGAATCTTCTTCCGAGTTCATTCCAAGGATGAGTAAAAACTCTATTTCGCTGAGCGTCACACTTCTCCCACCGGGCAATATTAATACAGGATGACGGATTATTCAAGCGGCCCGCAGTCCGGCCGGCTCCAGGCAGAATCCCCGGCTTTCTCGTTGACAGGGAAAGGTCGGTTGGCATAATATGAAAAAATCCGGAAAGCGAGTTCGGCCGGAAAAGGAGATCCCCGGTGCGTTCGAAGAACAGGCTATTTTCTCTTCTTGCTTTGGGCCTCATCGCCATAGCCGGCGTGATTTTTGCCCTTCACTATTTGAGGGACCGCTCCCCGCATCCCCCGGACAACGTCATCTTGATAGTCATGGACGCTCTCCGCGCGGATCACCTTTCCTGCAACGGCTATCAAACGTCCCGCTCCGTCCCTCTGACCCCGAATATCGACAGGCTCGCCCGGGAAGGGATAAATTTCAAAAATGCTTTTTGTCATATTTCCTTGACGCTGCCGTCCATGAGCACCCTCTTCACTTCCCTGTACCCGTCCGTTCACGGAATCCGATCGAACGAGGGCCGGCTGCCGGATGCGGCTGTGACCCTGGCTGAGGTCTTCCAGCGGAACGACTATAAAACCGCCGCCTTCGTATCGGGAGGCTACGTGAAGAGCGAATTCGGCCTGAGCCGGGGATTCGATATTTACGTAGACAATTACGACAAGATCACAAACCTATCCAAAAAAGCCGTGAAGTGGCTCAAGGAAACCGGGCCCACGAAGTTCTTCATGTATTTTCACGCCCTGGAAACCCATGTCCCCTACAATCCGCCGGACGAGTACAAGATCCCCGATGATTACAGCTGGGACCATATCTGGGCCGGGTCGATCCAGTTTGTCGACAAATATAAAAAGGCAAATCTGCAGGACATCTATAACCAGGAGGGTTTTGCAGAAAAGGTCGTGAGGCTCTATGACGGTGAGATCAAATATGCGGATACCGAATGGGGCGCTTTTTTCGATGAATTGAGGTCCCTCGGTCTCTATGACGACACCCTGATCATTCTTACGGCTGACCACGGCGAGGAGTTGGGAGAGCACGGGGAATTTGGCCATAAAAAGCTTTATGAAGAGACCACCCGCGTGCCTTTGATCATGAAGCTTCCAGGAAAGCAGCAAAAGATCGCCAACCGGGTCATCGACAGCCTGGTCGGACATATCGACATCATGCCGACAATGAACGGCCTGGCCAAGATGCCTTTCCCGGATTATCCATTGCAGGGTCGGAATTTATGGCCCCTTCTTAAAGGGAAGAAAACCCGGGATCGAACCATTTTCATGGAAAGAGGAAACCTGCTGGGGCTCAGGACAAAGGACTACAAGCTTCTCATGGGACCGCAGGCCAGGCCGCCTTTGGAATTCTATGATCTCGCCAAGGACCCCCAGGAGAAATCCGATCTCTCGGCCAGCGCGGAAAAGGACACCGTATCGGCAAAAAGAAAACTGGTAGCCAGTCTCGGGCAAATAAACCAAGAGAACGAGCGCCTGGCTCTCAGGTTCACGGGAAAAAACAGGAAGGCATCCAGCCCCGAAGACAGAGAGAAGCGGAAGAGCCTCGAAGAGGATCTGAGAAGCCTGGGATATATCCGCTGAAGGGGATAGCCTAACCTTGACATGCCCGAGGGTCGTGTTCTATCATCCCCAGGCGGCGGGAGCAGGCGAAGCCGTCCCCGGAGGGTTTATTCGACCAAGCCAGCCGAAGAAGACACAACCGCTCTTCCTCGGCGAGAAGATCGGATAAGGAACCGGTCAAAGAGCTTGGATCCCTCCATTTCCCGGCCGGCCGAACGGAAGTATTTTCGATGAGGTAAATGCCATGGACCAAAAAGAAGTTGAGCTGATCGACTACTTGAATGTCCTCTGGAGGAGGCGCATTCTTGTCGTCCTGGGAACCTTGTTCTGCATGGTCTTCGCCGGAGCGATCAGTCTCGTCATGAAGCCCGTCTATGAAGTAGACGCCATCGTCCAGCCCGGGAAGTTCATGATCCAGAATCAAGGGGGGAACTACGAAGAGGTGATCGTCGAGTCGCCCCAGCAGATCGCCGACTCGGTCAAGCTCAAGTCCTATGATACGCTTATCTTGAACCTGCTCAAGATCGAAGAGACCGAAATGCCGGAGATTGAGGCCAACAGCATCCCGGGGACGCTCCTGGCCAGGATATGGCTCCGGGATTCCAATAAGGAGCTGGGCAAGCAGATCCTGAGCGCTGTCATCAACTTCATAAAGGAAGATATCGATAAGAAGATCAACATCGAGATACAGAACGCCGAAACCCTGATCCGGGACCGGGAAAAAGAAATCACTTCCAACCTGATTCAGATCGGCTCCAAGGGAATCGAGAAAGAAAGGCTGAAAAATATGATCGTCAAGATGGAGAACAAACTGAGGATCCTGGAGAAAAGGAAGGAAGGGATCAACGCGGAGATGGGTCTTGTCAGGAAGAGGATCGAGGCCCTGGAGCAAAACCAAACCGCCCTCCTGAAAAAGGAGGGGAGGACGGAGAGTGACGCCCTGGGGCTCTTGCTGTATTCCAACGAGGTTCAGCAGACCTACAGGTATTACGATTCCCTGCAGGAAATGATCTCCGCCAAAGAACTGTCCGAACAGGAAATCAACATGGAAATCAATTCGAATACGCAGCAGATCAAGCAGCTGGATAACCAGATAGAGGGGATAAAAAACGAGATCGAAAAGGTCAACAACAACATCCTTTACCTCAAGGAACTCAAAGGGCGGATCGACTACACAAAAGTCATAAAAGAGCCCACTCCCTCGGTGAAGCCCGTCTCACCCAAGAAGAAGCTCAACGTTCTGATCGCGGGAGTTTTCGGGGCGATCTTCTTCAGCATCGGAGCCTTCTTATACGAGTATATTGACAGGTCCAGGGCGAAAAAGACCGATCAAGGCTGAGGGTTCGGCGTTCCGGGGCCCGGCCGCAGCCGGCCGCCCGACTTTTCCCTTTCCTGCCGTCCTAGGCGGTCTTATTCCTTCCCTTCGCCCACCGTCCGAGCCTGAACCTATTTGACGCCGGGCGGAGTTTTGACTAACATCGTTCCCTCAAACCCAACTTGACCGGAATTCTATGACGCCATGAACCATCTCTTCAAGATAGTCAAGGAATCGGGGATCAACTTCTCCGGTTCCCTGGTGGGAACGGTCCTCAACTACATCATGCTGGTCATCATCACCCGCCTCCTGTCACCGGGCGAATATGGGGTCTTCGCCTTGGCTCAGGCCGTCGTCCATGTCTCGTTGGTCTTCGCCCTCTTGGGGACGACGCGGGCCCTGGATTGGTTCATCCCCCTGTTCAATGAAAAGGGCGAAATCGGTAAAACGAAGAGCCTGATCTCCGATATCCTGAGAATGGCCCTGTTTACGAGTCTCACGGTCTGCCTCGTCATCCTGGCCACGGCCAAATTGATCTCGGTCAATATCTTCCATGAGATCAGATTGGATACCGTTTTGAAGATCATGATCATCACTATCCCCCTTCTTGCCTTCAACGAGATCGTCTCTTACACGTTCATCGGATACAAGGAGCTCCGCTTCCAAGTGTACATCCAGCAACTCGCGCTTCCAACGCTGAGGATCGCCTTTGCCGCCGCGGCCCTGATCCTGGGCTTCGGGCTTCTGGGCTGGACCTGGATGTATCTTCTGGCCATGATCGGCTCAGCCTTGGTCGCCCTATTCCTTTTCAAGAAGCATATCCTCGGTCCGCTCGCTTCCGTTCGGCGCGTCCCCGTCTCCTTCAAACAAATCTTCTCCTATTCCTGGCCCATGAGCTTCGGCCTGCTGCTGTTCATTTTCTGGGGCCAGTTTGACATCCTCTTCCTGGGTTATTACCGCACTCCGGAGGAAGTCGGGATATACAAGATATACCTTCAAATGATTTTTATTTTTACGCTCGTCTTACAGTCTTTTGCCCAGATCTATAAGCCCATGATCTCCGAGTTCATCGGCAAGAACGATCGCCGGGAGATCGGGCCGACCTATCAGCGGATATCCAAATGGGTTTTTAACCTCAATGGCATCTCCCTCTCGATATTGCTCCTTTTCGGAACTGCCATTATGAAGCTATTTTTCACCCCGCCTTACCAAAAAGAGCTCGCGGCATTATACGTCTTGGCGGCCGGAAATTTCCTTTTGTCTTCATTCGGACCCACAGGGAGGACTTTGGAGGCTTTCGGCAAAACCAGACTCTGGCTTCTGAATTCCATCCTGATTCTCTCCGTCAATGTCGCCTTGAACTTCGTCCTGATCCCGAGATACGGACTGGTCGGGGCCGCCCTTTCTCATGCGACCGCCATAATCTCCGGGGGGATTGCGGGTTTGATCGAGATCTACGCATTGTATAAATTGCAGCCTTACAGGTGGGGACATCTCAAGTATGCGGCCAACTTCCTGATCTCCTCAGGGATTGTCTATCTTGTCATCTCAGCGCTCCCCGAAATCAACTTGCCCAAGATGCTCGTTCTCATTGTCTTTTTCCTGGGCCTTTTGGCCCTGGGATCTTATTTAACAAAGACCCTGGACGAGGTCGACCTGGATATCTTAAGGACAATCCGGGCCAAATATCTTCCCAGATAAAGCCGGCGCATGAAATATATCGTGCTGATTTCCATAGACAGCTTGCGCGCCGATGCCCTCGGCTGCTATGGCAACGCGGACAACAATACAAAGCACCTGGATCATTATGCGGAGAAAGGGATGCTGTTCAAGAATGTCATCAGTCAGGCGCCGTACACGGTGTCCAGTCACGCCTCGATGTTGACCGGCCTGTATCCTTTCAACCATGGACTCAGGAAGCAATTCACTAAACACAAGTTAGGGAAAGAACATCTTCACCTATTGTATGGTCTACGGGAAATGGGCTATAGCCTGCGATCGTTTGTGGGATTCCGGGTATTCGGTTCGGAGTTCGGCTATGACCTCTGGGACTATCAGGGTTGGTCAAAAATCTTGAGCATCCAAAAACGGCTGCCCGAGAAGAGCGAAAAAGGGTTTTTTGTTTTCGTCCATTATTGGGGGGTCCACACTCCCTATTTCCTGACCAACATTTCCAGGGGAGCGTGGCATTCCTTGAGCCTGCGGTTCGAAAAGATGGCCAGAATGATTATCTGCACATCCCCAAGCTTGACCGGTTATCCAGAGTCCTTTTCGGCGGAAAGGACTATAAAGTGCGGAAGATCCGGGAGGCCTTCCGCTGGAACGAGCACAGGGAAATCGAAGAATTCCCGGAAGATTATGAACATGGAGCATTCTTGTATGATACCGTGCTCAAAGTCCCGCTGATCATCTGGGGAAAGGGTCTTCCCTCGGGGCGGATCGTGGAGCAGCAGGCCCAGAGCATAGATATCATGCCGACCGCGCTTGAACTGCTCGGGATGGAGGACGCGCTCAAGAGGGGTAGGGTGAACGGCCGGCCTCTTCTCAAGGATCTACGCGGGGATGAGGATGACTACCGTTATGTTTACAGTGAGACAAAAAAAGACCGCGAAACAGAAAGAGAAAACACGATCGATAAGACATGCCTGAGGTCAAAGGACGGGTATAAACTGATTATGGATAACAAAAAAAATACGACCTGTCTGTACGATTGCCGTCGCGGGGAGAGGGAAGATATCCAAGAACAGATGCCTCAGCTCGCCTCCCAACTGAAGAATGACCTGGCCCAGCTCATCCAGTCCGAAACCATTGAATTCCCCGGCGAAGACGTTCCGATGGACAAACAAAGCCATCGCAGGATCTCGGAAAAACTAGAATCGTTAGGATACAGGCATTAGGCGGTCCGCTGGCCGATCATGATCGGGCCAATTTGACTCTCATTCATAACCGTTCTCATCCCCATTGCGGCGAGGACCCACCAGATGAAAAAGACCTGGGTCAACGAGACAAACCCCAGGATGATCACAAAGCTCGCCAGAGAGATAAAAATGGAAAAAGCCAGATTCCTGGTCTCGAAATCAGGGCTGGTTCGAACCACTCTTTTCAATTTGGAAAAGACAAGGGACAGCAAAAAAAGAAAAGCGAATAGAGACGGGATTCCCGACTCGAGCATGAGGGTGAGGTAATAATTGTCGATCGCCCGCAATCGCGTCACCTTTTTGGCGTGGTCAATGCCATGGCCGGTCAGGGGACGCTGAAGAACCACCGGCCACCCGGTTTTGATCTGTTTGACCCTAAAGGCGGTGGAATACGGGAGGTCCGCTTTTTTAGCGGATTCCGTCGTTCGTTCAACGAATGTCCGGACGTCTCTGCCGCGGGACAAACCGAACAGGGTGACAGTCGCGCCGATGATGATGACGGAGACATAGGGCAAAAAGTGCCGCGGGTATCGCAGCGCGAAGGCGATCAGGATAAAGCCCAGACCGATCCAGGTGGCCCTGGAAAAAGTCAGACCGGCCGCGGCCGAAATCAAGAGCCCTCCGAGCAGCCAGGTCTTCCCTTTTTTCGATCCCGCGGCGATGAATTGACCCAAACATATGGGGACGATCAGGGCCAGGAACATCCCCATAACGATGGAATGGCCGAGGGCGCCCTCGATCCTCAGAAGCCCCATCCGGGACTGGATTTGAGAGGCCGTCAGCGCGATGGTGGCGCGGGACGGATTCAGATAGGAGTAGAAATTGAACTTGGTGACAAACTCCAATATCCCCAGAAAACTCACGGCTCCTGCGGAGAGCGCCACGGTCCGGAGCACCCGGTCGATCTGTTTTTTTGAAGAGATGCTGTCGATAAGCAGAAAGTAAAACAGGTAGAAGGTGAAGAACTGGGCCAGATATCTGGACAAAGACACGCCGAAATCGATGGAAAAGACGATCCCGAAAAGTCTAACCAGAAGAAAAACGGCCAGGCCGAAATTCAGGGGCGTCCGGAGCAACACTTTCTCACCCCGGTAGATCTTTTTCAGGGCCCAAGCGATGTACAGGCCTATGATCAGGACTCTCTGAGGGTTGACGACGACCATCCCCTTCAGGTCAAATCCCACATAAAGGGGAACGAGCGGGAAGGCGAATATGGTCAGGAGCAGGACCCACTCAAACCGGCTGATGGCCAGCAAAAGATAGAGCGACGCGAAGGCCAACAGAGCAAGGACCAAAGGCTGAAATACGGATAGCGCCCCGACAAGGATCAAACCGATAAGAGCGATAAAAAGCGGCCCGGACTTCTCGATATTTTCAAAACGAATATTCGAAAGTCTTTTTTGGATTTCCATCTCCGGATATCTACCCGCCATAGCCCAGTTTTATCATCCAGTGGTTCTGACGGACTTGTTCGTGGAATTGAGCCAGGGCCGCGTCCTTCTTAAACGCGAAGCCCCGGGCAACGTCAGCCGTCTCAGCGCTGTTTCTCACCCTCCCGGAGTCCACCCTAAGCCCGCAGAATCTCGCGATTTCGTTCAGCCGCCCGCACGGATCCAGGAGAAAGTCTTCATATTTAACGCTGATCGACTGCTCCGGATGGCCCTCGGTCCAGGAAAAGGCCTTCTCCACATAGTACGTCCACAGCCGGAATCCTTTCTCCAAGGAAAAGCTGGGCCGGACACCCAGCCCGGAATACTTAAAGGGGGGCTGCAATTTCTCATATCTCGCCTTGAGTTTTTGAAGGAGATAGGCCGGAAGGGAGGCATTCTTCAATTGCCCCCGTTGGCTTGAGATCATTGTCGTCAGGGTTTCCTTCTCGTTCAATACCCCGGCTATCCTTTTCCGTTCCCGGCTGGCAAGGCTCCCGGCAACGTCCACGCCATTCCGGTAGATATGCACTATTCTGGCGCTTGGAAAGATATCGAGCCAGAGCGGCAGGAGAATGGTATTCTGTGGCTCCTTCCATCCCCACGGCCTGTCGATCCGGAAAGCCGAGCGGTATTTTAAAAAATGCCTCGGACCCAGATAGTACAGGCAGGAAAAGGAACGGAGGTCGGCCCGCATCGCCCGGACGATTTTCCTCCTCATTTCCGGATTGGCCAGAACTGCCTCGATAACCTCGGGATTGTCCCAGGTCCCATGGGACGCGTTCATCACGGACTGGTTGATCTCCAGGAAAAATCGGGATTCATAGTTCTCCTGAAGGGACCAGCCGATGAACAGACCTAAATCACGAAGCATCCGGGCCAGCATGGTCGTCCCGGAGCGGTGCATACCGAGAATAATGACCGGAGGTATTCCTGGACTATTCATGGCCGGGAGATGAAGATATTCGTTTTTGGAGAGGGCCGGCCGCACGGAAAGCTCTCCGCCATTTTCCCCAGACGATCATAGTGAGGAAGGATAAAGGACAAGTCTGTGGAAGTCAAGGCGAGGTTGCTCTGGCCCTCGAATCAGCCGCGGCCCGGCGGTTTGCGCCCGGGGCAGCGCGTCCGGACCAACCGTATTCCCTGTGCCGGGGCCGCTCCGCTTGTAACGCGCCGACAGGTATGGTAAATATGGGGAGCTCATTCGGGCTGCGGTCAAGCGGAAAAACCTCTCATGTGTTTGAGCGAAATCATCGATAGAGTTGTTCGCTGCTTGTTTATCGGAGTTTGCCTTTCGCAATCCCGGATATCGGGCCCCCGCTTCGACCATCACATGCCTTCCGTTGTGCTCAGCCGGCCGCGAAGCCAATATCCGGGCGATCAGCTATCTGATGTCCGGAATGCCCTGATTTCGCAGCGTCAGCGGTCCGGCGGATGAGACCAATGGGGGAAACCCGCCGCCCCAGCTTTCGCAAGCTCGCCGCCCTGAGCTCGCTGGGCCTGATGCTGCCCT
>CAYGXD010000071.1:0-17624 GCA_964353705.1 uncultured Eubacteriales bacterium
CCGCGACTCAATGGATCGGGCGGCCTGATTGACAACAGGAGAGGCCGTCCTTTATTATGACGATGATCCTGGAGGAGTATCTGATAATGGAGGACCGATGAAGCTGAAGAAACGATCCCGGAGGATCGCCCTGATCGCGCTCCTCTCTGCGCCCCTCGTCCTGGCCGCTCAGACCGCCCAGGAAAGGGAGGCCCGGGCGGCGTCCTACCTTGTCCAAGCTGATGACGCCTACGCCAAGGGCGATTACGAGAAGGCCATCGAGGAATATCTCCTCGTTGTCCAGACCTCCGGAAGCAAGATGAACCTCTCCCGAGCCCATATGGGCCTCTCCCTTTGTTACTTCTACCTTGATGACGTCCAGGGCGCCGAAACGCAAATCCTCAGACTTTTGGAGAACGACCCGCAAAAAGAAGTTTCCTCCCTCTTCCATCCCCAAGCCTATGTGGACCTCTTTAATAAAGTCAAAAAGGAGAACGAGGCAAGGCTCAAGTCGGGTGGCGCAATCGCCCCGGTCGAGCCTGTTCCGGAGGCCGGCAAACAGGCAGGGACAGAACGCGAACAGAAGGTCGTCCCGGAAGGGATCCTGGGGAAGGAGGGCGGCCACTTTGAGGTCGATGTGCATTTCTCTGCTTGGAGCATCGACCCGGCCAAGGGGGCCTTCGAAAGCTCGATAACCAGCCGGATCGCCAACGAGATCCGCGACCAAGTGACCGAACAGCTCAGGCAATATTACGGCGGGACGCTGGTTCCGTCTTCTTATGAGGAAAGCCTGTCTCTTGATTCTCAGGGCTCGAACTACGGCTTCGAGGTTCGGTATTATCCTCAGGGCAGGGGCGGCTCCATGAGCATCGGCTTCTCCCTGGAGAAGACGAGGATCAAGATCATGGTTAAGGGGCCGGTGACCCAGAGGTACGCCGACGGTTCAGTGGCCACCGTTGAAGCGGATTCCTTGGTCGAAACGAATCCGTTCACGACCAACCTGAGCTTCCGCTGGGATTTCCTCCCCTCCCGGCGGGTGACCCCGTATTTCGTCTTTGGCCTGGGGATTGGTCCGCTCGAAGGCACGGCCTCCTATGTCTATTCCGGCACCTACAGCCGCGGCAGCGGCCAGGCCGGTATTTCCGGTGAAGAGACCAAGACATTCGATGAACTGCGCGCCGAGGAAGAGATCGAACTGGACCGATTTGTCCTTCTCCACACCGCTTTCGGCTTCAAAGGGGATGTCTACAAGGGATTCACTCTGAAAGCCGAGGTGGGTTTCTGGGATGGCTTGGTTCTCCGCGGCGGCTTAGCCTATCGGTTCTGAACGGGACAGTCGCTTTTAATTCCCTTGATGCCGGGGTATAATGGATCCGACCGTGCTAGACGGGGAGCTAGCGGTGCCCTGTAGCCCACAACCCGCTCCAGTGGGGTCGACGGCCTGACCGAGGCCGGCCCTTTTCTGGCCCGTGCCCGGGCGGGAGGCTGTGAAGGTTGGGGCCCTGCGCAAAGAGCTTTCTGTGAACCCCGCCAGGACCGGAAGGTAGCAACGGCAGCAGAACGGTCTCTTGTGCGGCAGTCAGCCTTGCCTGAGCCGAAGTCCCGGGTAACGCAGGGGAGGGCCGTTCGAAGCCGGCCGCACGGTCGCTCCATATTTCATTAAGAACCCCCCACTCATTCGACTTGCCTAAGAGCTAAAAAGCGTTTGGGCCTGCCTGATTTTTGCCCGAACCGGCACACCATACGGACAGGCTTTTTCGCACGATCCGCAGTTCCGGCAGGAGAGGGCCGTTTCTCCGGGCGATAGAGCCGAGTAGGCCGCCCTCGCGGCCGCCGGCTTTCCATAGCTTTCGTGATAGGCGAGGAGCCGCTGGATCTCCGTGGTCGCGATACGGGAGGGACATGACCGGCGGCAGCGGCCGCAGAGACGGCAGTAGTCCCGGCCGTTCTCGGCGACGTGAAGCAAGAGGGCGGACCTCTCTTCTGAAGTCAGCGCCGTCCCGGCCGCGGCCAGGTCCTCATCCATCTGCTGCCGGTTCAGCATCTCGGTGACGGCGCTCGTGACACTGCGGTCCTCCAGCACCCATTTGAGCATGGCCTGGAAGAGGGAAGACGTCCCCGTCCGGTACCTGTCCAGGTTTTGCCGGCGGCCGCCCACCTTGAGCGTCTTCATGGCGATGACGCCGATGTCGCGCGCTGCCGCCAGTTCAATAAGGTCTCTCATCCGGCTGACGCCGAGGTAGTCAGCGTAGGTCTCGACATCCTGGGAAGGCTCCTCGATGTCGAAGACGTTGTAGCCGACCTGGACCACGTCATAGCGCCCGCATTCCACGGCTTTACGGATTACGCTTTCGTGGTTGGAATGGCAGGACAGTCCGCAGAACCGGCACTTCCCCTCCTTCTTCAACCGCTCGAAGGCGCCGGCGACCCGCTCATCCACCAGCTCTTCCGGGCGCTCGGCGCCATGGATGGAAAGAACGTCAATATAATCGGTCTGCAGGCGCTCCAGGCTCCCCTCGACCGAACGGAGGATGGAGTCCCCATCCCAACTGCCTCGGAGATGGAACTTGGTGCAGACGAATATCTTGTCCCGGCCGACCTCCTTGAAAAGGCGGCCGATCTGGCGCTCGCTGTTCCCGTTGCTGTAGGAAGTGGAGGTATCGACGTAGTTCACTCCGCGCTCGATGATCTCACGGAAGAGCGACCAATCGGGCAGAGGGCTGCCCCCGAGGCTGATTTCGGAGACGGATAAACCGGTTCGGCCCAATCGGCGGTAGGCCATCGAGCCCTGTTTTTGCCCTTGCGCCTGAGCCCGGACGGACTTCGAGGCGCCTGGAAAGCGCGGCATCGACGCTATCCCTCCGAGCGCCAGGCTTTTCAGAAACCTCCGTCTGGAATGGGGCATCATTTTCCTCGGTTCATCCGCCCGGCCGTCATGATTGTTCGTCCCTGCCCGGAAGCACGCTGAGTTTGGCCAACAGACTCCGAACCTGCGCCTTGACTGTTTCATCCAATGGCAGCAGGGGAGGACGGGGGGCTCCGCCCTCATAGCCCAAGAGATCGAGGGCGTACTTGATGGCGGGGATGCCCAGGGTTTGGGTCAGGGCTTTGTTTAACGGCGCGAGGTCCAGCTGCAGTTTGCGGGCCTCGACAAGCTTCCCGCGGCGGTAGAGTGTTTGGACCTCGACGCAGAGCTCCGGGACGACCGCGGCCAGAGCCAGGATGCCGCCGCTTGCGCCGAGCAAAAGTCCGGCCAGAAAAAGGCTTCCCGTCCCCAGGAGGAAGGAGAAGTCGGGCCGGACCTCGGGGACGACCTCGGTGAGGTTGGACAGCACTCCCGAGCTGTCCTTGACACCGGCGATGTTCGGATGGCCGGAGAGCTCGATGACAGTGGGCGGCGCCACCGAGATCCCGGTGTTCTGGGGGATGTTGTAGACGAGCAACGGAACGGGCGACTTGTCGGCGACATCGAAATAAAAACGCTTGATCAGGTCTTGACTCATCAGTGACTTGTAATAATGAGGGGGCTTGATGAGGACGGCGTCCGCCCCGAGCCCGGCCAATCGGCCGGCCAGCTCTATGGTCAGCCGGGTCGATTCGCGCGACGCGCCGGCGATGACCTTCATTCCCGGCCCGGCCGTCGCCCGGGCGGCGGCGACCAGCTTTTCCGATTCGGCATCATTGAGCAAGACCGCTTCACCGGTTGAGCCCAGGACCACATAGCCCGCAAGGCCCGTCGCGTTGTAGCGGAGGATGTTCTTTCTGAATCCCTCGACGGCGATCTCGTCGCCGGCGAAGGGCGTCGTCAACGCGGCGAGGACGCCTTCGAAACCCTTGGCCATGACCGTCTCCTTTCCTGGCTCTCTTCTAATCCTCTATGTCCTGCAGATCCTTCTCACTCAGTCCGATGTGGTGGCCGACTTCGTGGAGCACGACCTCCCTGACCCGTTCTTTGATCTCGTCATCCGAACCGGACAGGCTTTCAATCGGCTCCTGGTAGATAACGATGACGTCGGGGGGCAAGTTCCCGTAATAGGACCCGCGGTCTTTGAGAGGCACGCCGTGATAGAGTCCGAGCAACAAGTTTCCCGCCGAGGCGCGCGAGGAACGGCGGCGGGGCGGACTATCCTCGACCATGATGACCAGATTCTCCATCCTTTTCCGGAATTCGCGGGGGAGGGAGGCAAGTGCTTCCGCGACCAGGCTTTCGAATTTCGCTTTGTCCATGGGGCGCGGCTGCCTCTCCCTCCGTTATTTTTCGATGCCCGGCCGGGCTCTAACGCCCCGGGCATAATAATGCTTTTTATCCTTCATCTCCGTGACCAAGTCGGCCCGCCTGATAATAGAAAGTGGAGCGTACCGGCCGGTCAACACGAGCTCGACTTCGGCCGGCTTCTGGTCGAGAAGTCCGAGGACGTCCTTTTCTTCGAGCAGGCGGAAGTGCAGGGCGACATTGATCTCGTCCAGGACGACGATGGAGTGAAGCCCCGAGAGCATGGCCCGGCGGCATTTCCGAAGCCCTGCCCTGGCCCTGCGGATGTCCTCTTCATCGGGATTTTCGGTGACATGGACAAAGCCTTTCCGGCCGAACTGTTCGATGGTGATCAGCGGCTTGAGTTTGCGGGAGGCGGCGAGTTCCCCGTAGACTTGTCCCTTGAGGAATTGTCCGATGTAGGTGCGGAGGCCGTGGCCGGCGGCCCGGAGGGCCAGGCCGAGCGCCGCCGTCGTTTTGCCCTTGCCGTTGCCGGTGTAGACTTGGATGTATCCTTTGAACTTGGCTGCCATGGCGCTTCTATTTTAACTCACTGGGAATTCCAGTCAAATCATTTGGGGATGCGGTTTGACGAGCGGCGAACCTGCTTCTATAATTAATAGTAATGAAACTTCGTCCGAGTGATATCGACCCGACGATCGACGCCGCCCTGAAGGAGGATATCCCTTCGGGCGACCTGACCTCGGAGAGCCTGCTTTTTGGCGCTTCCAGGTCCCGGGCTGTTTTCCTGGCCAAAGAGGCGGGCGTCCTGGCCGGCATCGATGTCGCCCGGCGGGTGTTCGAACGGATCGATCCCGGAGTACGGTTTTTCGTCCTTTTCCGGGACGGCCGGGCATTCGAGGCCGGAGACATATTGGGCGAAGTCCGGGGCCCCTCCATTTCCCTGCTCAAGGGCGAGCGCACCGCCTTGAATTTTCTGCAGAGGATGTCGGGCATCGCCACCCGGACGCGCCGGTTCGTGGAGGCCGTGGCAGGGACGGGCGCTAAGATCCTGGACACTCGAAAGACGACGCCGACGCTCCGCCGGTTCGAAAAATATGCGGTCAGGATGGGGGGCGGGGAGAATCATCGTTCGAACCTCTCCCAAATGGTGTTGATCAAGGATAACCACCTGACCCTTGTCGGCGGCATCTCGGAGGCCGTCCAGAGGGCCAGAAAGAGAGTGGGGCGGCAGGGGATGATCGAGGTCGAGGTCGGAGATTTCGAGTCGGCCAGGGAAGCCGTTGCTTCCGGAGCGGACAGGATCATGCTCGACAACATGCCCCTGAACAGGATGAAGCCGGTCGTCCGCTGGCTCAAAGGCAGGGTCCCGGTTGAAGTCTCCGGCAAGGTGGATCTGGAGCGGGTGCGGAGGATCGCCGAGCTGGGCGTCGAATATATCTCCGTGGGGAGCCTGACGCATTCCTTCCGCTCGGTCGATATCAGCCTCGAGTTCAAGGAGGGACGATAGCATGCCGAGACACCGCGTTTTCCGGTCCGACCTCCTGGTCGTGGGCTGCGGCATCGCCGGAGCAAGCGCCGCCCTGGAGGCGGCCAAGCGGGGCCTCCGCGTGAATATCGTCACCAAGGCCCAGGAGCCGGCCGAGTCCAACACCCTTTATGCCCAGGGCGGGATCGTTTCGCTGGGTAAAGACGACAACCCCCAGATACTGATGGAGGATCTCATCAAAACGGGCGACGGCATCAACAACCCCGAGTCTGTGGAAGTCCTGGCCAGCCAGGGCTGGGAGCTCGTGGAGAAGATCCTGATCGAGGAACTGCGCATCCCCTTTACCCGGAGCAACGAAGACGAATTGGACTACGCCCAGGAAGGCGGGCATTCGCGCCGCCGCATTCTCCATGTTAAGGACACGACGGGCCGGACGATCGAGGAGAAATTCGTGGAGGCGCTCGGAGGATACAGCAACGTAACCTTGTTGACCGGGCATACGGCCGTCGACCTCCTGACGGTTCCCCACCATTCCCGGAACCTGATGGCCTATTATCGCGAGCCCCAGTGCCTCGGGGCCTATGTCCTGGACAATGGCGCCGGCAGCGTCGACATCTTTTTCGCTCCCTACACCATCCTGGCGACGGGAGGCTGCGGGGCCGTCTATCTCTACACCTCGAACCCCCGCGAGGCGATCGGCGCGGGGTACGCCATGGCCCACCGGGCCGGGGCCCGCATCGTCAACATGGAGTATATCCAATTCCATCCCACCTCGCTCTTTCATCGCGAGGCCGACGGCTTCCTCATCTCGGAGACTGTGAGAGGAGAGGGGGCCCGACTGAAAACAAGAGAAGGCCTGACCTTCATGGAGAAGTACAGCGACAAGCGCGATCTGGCCCCTCGCGATGAAGTGACCCGGGCCATCTATGAAGAGATGACGAACAGCAACTCGAGCTATGTCCTTCTCGACCTTGCCTCCTACGCCAAGGTGGACATCAAGAAAAGGTTTCCGTACATCTACCGGACCTGCCTCGAATACGGCATCGATATCACCAAAGAGCCGATCCCCGTGGTGCCGGCCGCCCACTACTGCTGCGGCGGCGTTTTGGTGGACAGCTGGGGAAGGAGTTCGTTGCGCAACCTCTACGCCGTGGGGGAAGTGTCCTGCACCGGGGTCCACGGGGCGAACCGTCTGGCCTCCACCTCGCTCCTTGAAGGGTTGGTCTGGGGAACGCGGGCCGCCCAGGACATCGCCGCCCATTTCGACCCGGCGCTGCCCTATGGGCCCGAGGAGATTCATCCCTGGTATTATCCGGAAAAGGAAGAGGAAATCGACCCCGCCCTTGTCAACCAGGATTGGCTGAGTATCCGCTCGACGATGTGGAACTATGCGGGCATCATCCGCACCAAAAAAAGGCTGGAGAGGGCCAAAGCGGATCTGGAATACCTGCGGCACCGGATCGAGAAGTTCTACAAGGAAGCCAGAATGGATCCCAAAGTCGTCGGGCTGAAGCACGGGATCCAGGTGGCCTTGATGATCACTCATGCGGCCCTGGCCAACGCGGTCAGCCTGGGCGCTCACTTCCGGAAGGATTAATTGAACTTGAGGAGTCTTTTTTTATTCCGGACCGCCGTGAGGATCTCCGGCGTCAGTTTATCGAGGTCGCTTTTTTCGTAATCGGAGCTCTTGATTTCCACCCGGTCCTCGGCGACTAGACAGACCACCGCTTTTGTGGTTTTGGCCAAGCTGGTCCGGGAATTCCCCGGATCTCTGACCATCTCGGTCACTCGGATGCTCATCTTCTCTTTCGACTCAAAGGACTGGATCAAAACCACGACCTGGATATCCTTGTTTGTGTCGTCATCGTCTTCCCCCACAAAAAACTCACGGCGGACAAAATCCTCGCCCGGGTAAGGCCCCATCTCCTTGACTTCGGCGTGGATTTTTTTTAGAACGGCGAGATGCTTATTCCCCTCACCGGGTCCACCCGGACCGGCCAGGGCAGCCAGGAACCCGAATAAAAAAAGGACGGTCCCGATAACTGGGCGCGGGATGAGCGGCGGGCTCTTTGGCAGCCGGTCTCTCTCGGTCTTCATGGGGATCGCGTATTGATATTATAAAAAATGAGAGGCCAGCGCAATCCAGAAGCGAATCCCTCAAAAAATCCATTAATTTGGAGAAAATTCAAATATTTGGATAACGGCGCTATCTCTATTTTATAAATTATTGATTTTAAATAAAATATGATTTTAATACTCTGGCACATATCTTGCTAATAAATAGATCAGATTGATGTTTAATTATGGCCTGCCTCAAAGGAAAAAGGAGGTGAGAATAGTCAAGTATAGGATCGCGCTTGGGATGGAGTTGCGGGCGGATAAGGTTTGTCCGCCCAAGGTAAAGTGTCGAGTTTAGGAGAAAAAGGAGGAAAAGAGTGAGTAAATGGCGTAATTGTTTACTCGCACTAGTTGGTATCCTCGCTGTCAGCGGAATGCTTTCCGCCCAGGCTCCTGCCGGTAGAGTTTACGGTGTGGTCTCAGATACGGACGGCAACGCCCTCCCCGGCGTCACCGTCGAAGCGACCAGCCCGAAGTTTATCGGTAAGGCCACGACAGTGACGGATGCCGAGGGCATCTACCGTCTGTTCGCCCTCCAGCCCGGGACATACAATATCACTTACAACCTGCAGGGGTTCAAACCCTTGACCAGACAAGGGATAAACGTCCAGCTGGAAATGACGGTTAAAGTGGATGTCATACTGGAGATGGGTGCCCTGGAAGAGGAAGTGACGGTCATCGGGCAGTCGCCCCTGATCGATGTCAAGAGCACGGTCAAGGGTATGAGTATGACCAAAGAGGTGTTCGAAATTCTTCCCCGCGGAAGAAACTTTGACACCCTGACCACGGCCGTTCCGGGCGTCAACTATGAGCCCTGGTTAGGCGGCATTTCCGTTGACGGCGCGTCCGGTGCCGAGAACATGTTCTACATCGACGGCACCGACATCACCGCCACCCAAACCGGAACTCGTCAGCAGTCGGCGACCTTCGAGTTCGTGGACGAGGTCCAGATCAAGGCCAGCGGCTACTCGGCCGAATACGGCGGAGCCCTGGGCGGTGTGATCAGCGTCGTGACCAGGCAGGGCGGAAATGAGTTCCACGGCGAGGGCATCTTCTTCTACGAGGGGTCCAAACTGACGGGGAAAGAGAGAGACACTCTCCGCCTCAACCCCTATGACATCATGGTGGCCGAGTATGTCAACTACCAGGACCTCTTCGGGAAGGACCTCAACCACCGCTATGAAGGCGGTTTCAGCCTTGGCGGTTACATCCTCAAGGACAGGCTGTGGTTCTTCGGTTCGGTGTTGCCTGTCTACAATCCGATCACCCGCACGGTCGACTACCTGTCCACCCCGACCGCAGACAACCTGGCCTACACGCAGAAAAATTACCAGTACAACTTCCAAGGCAAGATCACGGCCCAGCCCGCCGGGTTCATGCGGCTCGGCGCCTCCTACACCAATAACTTCACCAAGTACAAGGGCAACCTCCCCGCCCGCGACGGGACCGGAAGCATTACCGACGTTTATGAGCAGTACGGATTCAGCTATCCCAACTACTCGGTTTCCGGATTCGCCGACCTGACCTTCGGCAACAACTTCATGGTCAACGTCCGGCTTGGCCGGTTCTTTTACAACACGACCGACCAGCTCGTGAACTCCGCTTCACCCCGCTGGCTCCTGACCGGAAACGGCACCCAGTATTACAACGGCACCCCGCTCGAGATCCCCGCCCTTTACCAGAGACCCAGAGGCTGGCAGAACCATGCCCGGATTTACGAGTACAAGAAGGCGGAAAGGTATAAGAACCACGCCGAAGCCGATTTCACGTTCTATTTGAACGCCGCCGGCGAGCACGCTCTTAAGGCCGGAGTCGGCTATGTCCGCCAGGGAGAAAACGAAGACAGCTCGGTCAACTCCGAGTTTCCCGAGACCTACTTTAACTGGGGCCGCCCCCTGGTCCTCTTCGGCGTGACTTACCCCTCCGGGACCTACGGCTTTGTTGAAGTCCGCGGCAATGCGGACACCGGGCCTTTCGGCTCGTTCTACAACGTCTACAACGAGCGCTGGGCCCTCTACCTCCAGGATTCCTGGACGATCGCCGACAAGCTCACCCTGAACTTTGGTCTGCGCGCCGAATCGGAGTACATGCCTCCCTACACGGCTGACCTCCCTCCCGGCTACGAGACCTGGAGACCCATGGAATTCGCCTTCGGGGACAAGCTGTCTCCGCGGATCGGGTTCGTCTATGACGTCTTCGGTGACGCCAGCCTGAAGGTGTTCGGCAGCTTCGGCCGCTATTACGACAACCTCAAAACGTACATGGCCGTCCATTCCTACGCCGGGTTCAAGTGGAAGAGCGCCTACTACCAGCTGAACGACTACAAATGGGATCAATGGGGAGCCACGCCGCCCCCGAACAGCCCCTTGATCAAAGTTGAGGATGTCAACGGCAATCCGGTCGACGCGGTCATCGACTGGCGCGCTCCTTCGTTCGAATCCACCGACCCCGACCTCAAGCCCGTGAGCCAGGATGAATTCTCCGGCGGTGTCGAAAAGATGATCATGGAGAACTTCTCCTTCACCGGGCGTTTCGTTTACAAGCACCTCCGCTACATGATCGAAGACGTGGGAGTCCTCGTCCCCGGCCTCGGCGAGCAGTACTTCGAGGCCAACCCGGGCTACGGCTACACTCTGCACGAGGGCAACGGCACCGGCAAGATGGATAACAAGTACCCCGAGACTCCCAGGGCGAAGCGCGAGTACTACGGTCTCAACCTGAGCTTCGACAAGAGACTGTCCAATAACTGGCTGGCCGGGTTCTCCTACACCTGGAGCCAGTTGACCGGGAACTGCTCAGGTCTGGCGGCCGCCGATGAATTCGGACGCGTCAGCCCCTACGTCGAGAGAATGTTCGACAACTGGGCGATGGCCGTTATTAAGGACATGACCTATCTCGATGGCCCGCTTCCCACCGACCGCACGCACTTCTTCAAGTTCTATGGCGCCTACACCTTCCCGTTCCGCCTGACCGTGGGCACGGTCATCAACGCCATGAGCGGCGTGCCCACTACCGAGACCTGGCCCGTCCTCGGCGCCTATTTCTATCCCTTTAGCCGGGGCAATCAGAGAAATGGGACTTCCGGAGACGACCTCTTCTCGAGCCGTTCGCCCTTCCTCTTTTTCGCCAACCTCTACGCCGAGTACAACCTGAGGCTCGGCAGCAAGTACACGCTCAACTTCAACGTCAACGTGGACAACCTCTTAAACACCTCCACGGCCCGGCAGATTGACCAGAACCGCTGCCTCTACGGGCTCGGCGTCGATGAGGACACGATCCTGACCGGCAACTGGGATCTGACGACAGGGGATTACGGATTCGTGCAGAATCCTTCGTACCTGATGAAAACATCTTTCTATCCCCCGATCGCCGTCCGGTTCGGAATGAAGTTCATCTTCTAGTTCAGAAGCAGAAGCAGAAGCAGAATCAGAAGCGCAAACCCGCCTCCCCTTCGGGGGAGGCGGGTTTTTTTTTGAGGCGAAGCCTCGTCCAAGGGCGCGACAGTGCGCCCCAGGTGATTTGACGAATCGTGCCCGTTCAGCTAAATTCTTAAGTCATGGCCAAGAAAAGAAGAAAAAAGAAAACAGGCGGGGTGCGCAGGCCCCCGGTCCAGAAGCGTGCGCCGGACCAAATCCTGGACAAGGGCGTCCCGGCCGGGCGGCGGCGGCGGATAAAACCCGCGGCCGTAACGGGTGTTCTCGGCCTCGTCCTGATCCTGGGTTTGGCCGCCTACCGGCTCTATTTCGGCGGTTCTCGAATAATTAGGGACGGCGGCCTCAACGTGCTGCTGGTCACCTTGGATACCACCCGGGCCGACCGGCTCGGATGCTACGGCCACGGGCGCGCCCGGACGCCGAACCTCGACGGCCGGGCTGCGGCCGGAGTCCGTTTCGAAAATGTCACCAGTCAGGTCCCCCTGACGACGCCTTCGCACGCCTCGATCCTGACCGGGACATACCCGCTTTATCATCAGGTCCACAACAACGGTTCCTATGCCCTGCCCGCGGAAGTGACCACACTGGCCGAGATCCTGAAGGTCCGGGGCTTCCAGACGGCGGCCTTCGTCGGTTCGTTCACCGTCGATTCCCGGCTCGGATTGGACCAGGGTTTCGATGTTTACGATGATGACCTCGCCGAGGGCCAGGCCTTCAAGCCGTTGAACGCGGAGCGGAAGGCGGAGAAAGTCTACGGCGCGTTCCGCCGCTGGATCGACGGCGGCATAAAGACGCCTTTTTTCTGCTGGGTTCATTTTTATGACCCCCATCTCCCGTACGAACCTCCGGCTCCCTACAGCGTGGATTTCGCCGACAGCCCGTACGACGGGGAGATCTCCTACATGGATCACTACGTCGGCCAGGTCTTGGCGGCCCTGCGCGAGAAAAACCTCTTGGCCAGGACGCTCGTCGTCCTGGCCGGCGACCATGGCGAGGCTTTCGGCGAAAAAGCCGAGGCCGGACACGGCGTCTTTCTCTACGACGGGACGCTCAAGGTTCCGCTGATCTTCGAGGCCGAAGGCCACCTTCCCAAGGGCACCGTCATCAAGTCCCGCGTCCGGCTCATCGACATCGTCCCCTCCGTCCTCGACCTGCTCGGCTTGCCCATTCCGGGCGAGATCCAGGGAACGAGCCTTTTGCCCACCATCGCCGGCCGGGAGAAAAAAGACCTGAGCTCCTATCTGGAAACCTATTTTCCGCGGGAGAATTACGGCTGGTCTGAGCTCGTCGGGCTTGTGGACGGCGACTGGAAATATATCAAGGCGCCCAAGCCGGAACTCTATAACCTCAAAGCCGACCCCCAGGAAACGCAGAACGTCTTCGGCCGGGAAGCCCGCAACGCCGAGCTCCTGAGACAGCGTCTGACGGAGATAACCGCCCGGTACTCGTCCGGTCTCCCCGCGTCCAAGAGGGAGCTCACTTCCGAGGAGCGCGAGAAACTGCGGTCTTTAGGTTATGTCGATCAGACGGCGGGCGCTCCCTCGGGGCCGCTCCCGGACCCCAAGGACATGGTGCAGGAGCTCAGGATGAACCAGGAGGCAGAGACCCTGGAGATGGCAGGCCGTCTGGCCGAGGCCGCCAGGGCTTATGGGCAGATCCTCGACCTCAACCCGCGTTCGCCCGTCAATTATGTCAACCTGGCCCTCGTTGAGGCCAAGATGAATGAGTTCGATGAGGCCGTCCGTATCCTCGAACGAGGGATTTCCGCTCTCCCGGGCTCGATCACCCTTCTTTCCCGGCTGGCGCATACGTATATGGTTATGGGGCGTTTGCAGAAATCCCTGGACGCCTGGCAGGCCGTGCTGGTTATAGACCCGGAGTATTTCGACGGGCTGCTGGCGTCGGGTTGGATCCTCGACCTCATGGGAAAGAAAGAGGAGGCCCGCGGGTTTTTTGAGAAAGCCTTGGCGGTTGAGCCGGAGAACAGGTTCCTCCGCAAGAACTATGCCCTGAACCTGGCCACGACGGGGAACCTGAAGGAGGCGATCGGCGTCTATGAGCGCCTCCGGCAGGATTTCCCCGATGATTATGAAGTCCTTCAGGACATGGGCATCGCCTACGGCTATGCCGGGGAGATAAACAAAGCGATAGATGTCCTGAAGGCGGCCGTCGAGATACATCCCACTCCGGTCGCCTATTACAATCTGACGGTCGCCCTGAAAAGGGTGGGCGATATCAAGGACGCGGTTTACTACCTGAAGCTATATCTCGGGAATCCGGAAGGCGAAGACGAAGCCAAGGTGATGGGTGCGCGGCAGGAGCTTCTTGTTCTGGAGAAGCTCCTCCAGTAGGCCTCGCTTTGAGTCCTATTTCTTGATCGTGTCCAGGTAATCGATAATGCCCTTCACCTGGGCGGCCAGTTCGCCCTCGGGCTCGAGGGTCAAGAATTTCGCGAAATACTCTTTGGCCTTGTCGTATTCCATTTTGTTCAAGTAGACCAGCCCGAGTTTATGGTAGGGAGGGGGCCAGTCCGGCTTGATCTCCGTCGCCTTGGTGAAATACTGGATGGCTTCGTCCAACTTCTGGTTGGAGAAGAAGACCTCTCCGACGGTGTAGGCGATGGTCTCGTTGTCCGGGCTGGTGTCGACCGCCTGTTTGAAATAGATCTGGGCGTTGGCGATATCGTTCTTCCTCACGTAGCAGTCACCGATTGCCGCCGCCGCTTTGGCAGTCACCATCTGTCCGGTCTTGGCGTCCGCTTTGGCCTCCTCCAGGGCCCTGGAATAGACTTCGATGGCTTTGTCGAGCTCGCCTTTTTCGCGGTAGCAATCTCCGATGAGGAGCTGGACTTGATAGGCCTTGGGATTCTGGGCCAGAAACTGCTCGAGGATGGCCAGAGATTGGTCGTACTGTTTCTCGTTGAAGAGCTTGGTAGCCTGCTCGATGTAGGCCAGGGAGGCCTCGTCGGTAATGACCGCGTCCTTGTCGATCTGCGGTTTCTTCAACTTGAGGACGACTTTGGGGTTCTTCTGGAGCTGGCTGATAAAAGTCGTCGTGGTCGTGGGGATGAAGCCCTCGAAACTCACCGTCACGTGCCAGTTGCCCGAGCCCAGGTCCACCATCGCCCATTCCCCGGCCTTGTCCGTCTTGGCCTCACGCTGGGCCGGCTCCTTGGCCATGAGCTCCAGAAGTACCTTGGCGCCCGCGATGGGATTTCCGGCTTCATCAAGGACCAGTCCTTGAACCCGGCCCTTTCCCCGTCCACCCTGGGCTCGAACTTGCTGAGCGCCGATAAGGAATGACAGGATGAGTGCTACATAAAATAGCCGTCGCGATGTCCTCATGAGTGCCTCCGTTCTCCTCAAACCGTCAATTTTATGCGTTTCCTGACCTGGTTCTGGTCGATCAGGCTTTTCAGTGTCAAGGCGATTTGATAGTTTCCCGGCGCGAGGTCGAAGGGGATCTCGACGAGCCAGTCTTTTTCGCCGAGTTCCTTGAGTTCGTCCCGGGTCAGCGACAGGGGATAGGTCTTTGTCTCTTCCTGGATCTTTTTATCGGCGGCGTCGTAGACTTCCCAGGTCAGCTCGAGACTCGTCTTGAACTCCTTCTCTTCGGACGAGAGCCAGATGTCCCGGTAGGGGATGGAGATAACGATTATCCTCCCCCGGTCGGATGTCTTCCGGACATCGACCTTGAAGTCGATATTGGACCTGTCCTCGGTGGCGGCGGTCTTCCCGGACCTGAGCTGCATCTGGGCGACATTGATCTCGGATATCAAACGGGCGCTCTCGGAGACAAGCTCGAAGTTCCCGTTCCAACGGCTGTCGACAAAATAGAGCTGGTAATAACCGTAATGCCAGACTTCGCTCGGCTGATCGTAGAAGCTGTATCCTCGGGGGTAAGTTTCCCGCTGCTCGGGCGGCCCGAGCAGGATGTAGATCCGCCCCCGGTCGGTGAGCCAGCCGGAAGTCCCCCCTTCGTTGAAGAGGTGTTTGGCCTCATCGATCCGTTTCAGATACTCGATTTTGTATTCATTTTTCTCTGTGTCGGGGTCGAGGTCCCTACTTTTCCAGAACTCCTCGATGAACCGGGCCCGCTCGGAAGGAGGGAGGTTGAGGAAGGCCTTCTTTTCTTGACCGGTGATTATGTAGCGGACGTTGGAGAGGAATTCCTGTTCTTCGGGAGCCAGGTTTTTCGGCATCCGCCCGGCTGAACAGGAAAGAAAAGCGCTCAGGCCGAGGCCGAGGATCACCCAGCGCATTCTCATTTTTTCTCCTTGAGAGAATCCAGCTTTTTCCGGACTTCCTCCTGGTTAGGGCTGATCTCCAGGGACCTCTGCCAGGCGACGCGGGCCTCTTCCCAATTGCCGAGCTGGTAGTAGCAGTCGCCGATGGAGTTGAGGACACTGATGTTCGCCCCGAAATGGCCCAGGTACCCTTTGTAGTGCGCGATGGCCTCGGCCAGTTCACCTAAGCCCTGGCAAGACTGGCCCAAATAGAGCAGAAAATCGAACTGCTTTTCCGTCTGGAGGAACGGAGCAGCCACTTCCTTGATCTTCTGATATTCCTTGTCCTCCATGAGGATGCGGCAGTAATCCAAAGCGTATTGGCTCACTGCGGGGCTCCGGCCGTAGGCTTCGGCGAGCCGGGCCTTGGCCCGGGTGCGGTCATTGCTGTTCAGATACTGATTCCCCAGGATGTTGGAGAAGAGGGGATCTGCGGTCGGGGGGAGAGGGACGGAAAGCACCCAGGGCCTGGGCAAGACCGGCTGCTGCGAGATGAAGAAGTCCGCCTGCTCGGACAGGACTTCGTTCCGGTTTTGGTCCAGGAGAGAGACTTTGATCCGGTAGTAGGCAGACGCCATTCCGGCCAGGGGGAGTTCTTCCAGGATGTTAGTCCTGTCCGGGTAGTCGGACAGGGGCTTGCTGGTCGAGGAGACCTTCTGATCTTCCCTCAAGATTGTGAATTCGAGGACCGCGTTGTCCCTTAGGCCTTGATCGAGGCCGAGTATCTGGACGTAGGCATAGAGCTTGTCTTGGGATGTAAAATCGTTCCTGGGTGAGGGCACGAGCTGGGTGTCCCCGATAAGGAAAGGCTTATTCTGGCCGCGATAAGCGGAGTTCGGAATGATTTTATTGGACAGGATGAGCCGGCTGAACCCGGGGCCGGAAAGTTGAGGGATGGTGATATCCCTCTCCAGCGAAGTGAACTCCTTGGACATCGTGTTCTTTAAGAGGATATTGAGCTTGTAGCGGCCCTGGATGAGCGGGAAGAGGTCCTGGAAGCTGAACAGCTTGGGCCGGACTTTGTCCACCTGTTCTCCGGTGAAGTCGATGGGGATCGTCCGGTCGAACTGGTAGATCGTATTCCCGGCAAGGTCCGTTGCCTTGCCGGTGACCTCGAGGTTGGCCCGGAAGCGTTCGCCGGACTGGATGAAAGTGAGCTTGGCCGGCTCGAGGAGGTAATGAACGAAGGGGATGCCGCTCTTTTCCATGATGACCCCGACAAAGCTGTCGCTCTCGATGTAGTTGGCCGTGTAATCGACCTCAACGATGTCTTTGTAAGCCAGGAGCTTCTCGGCGTACGAATCCTTGACCGACTCCCGAGGGACGCTCGGGATCTTGCTGGTCACCAGGATCTCTGATGCTATGGACGGAGAGAAAATCCGGCCGGCCTCCTCGGGCAGGAAGGACAGCGAGGTGTCGGCGACAGAGGGCTCCACGTTCAACAATTTGTTATAGGCCGCGGTGTAATCGGCCGCGTCGCCGGTATAATTAGTCAGCAGGCTGGCCGGGCCGTCCTGAACCGGAGAGTAGAGTTCGTATTCCCCCGCCCCTCCCTTCTTCCAGAACATGATGTAGAAGGAATTGGGAAGGCGGTACTTGAACATCCCGTCATAGAACCAGATGATCACCGGGTAGATCTCAGTCACGTTCTCGTAGCGCTCGATCTGCTGGGGAGCTCCCAGGATGATGTAGAGCCGGCCCATATCCGATCGCCAGCCGGCGCCGGGCCCCTCTCTCCCCAGAAACTGGTCGGCATAGGCGAGCCGCTTGTAGTGTTCGACCCGGAATTCATTCTCCGGGGTGAGGATATCGGTGTCGCGCTGCTTCCAGAAGGCCTCGATAAAAATCTCCCTTTCCCGGTCGGTTTCGAGCTGTAGGAAAACTTCCTTTTCTTTGGGCGTGATGATATAGACGACCTCTTCTTCGAACCACTTCCGGTAGTTTGGGGGGAGGTCCTTGGACGATTTCTTTTTCTGGGCGGCGAGGAAGGGCAGAGAGCCGAAGAGGCAAACCAGCAGCAGGAAGCAAAATAAGGCTTTTCTATTCACCACTCTATTATACAACTTTGGTCCGGGCTTGGAAACGGCTTTTTTGCCTTCCCGCCCT
>CAYGXD010000072.1:0-17549 GCA_964353705.1 uncultured Eubacteriales bacterium
CCCTGCTGGGCTTTATTGAAGCGGTGGATCTCATCGATGAAGATGATCGTCGGCTTGCCGTACATGTTCCTGTGGCTCTCGGCCTTGGCCATGACGTCCTTGACCTCTTTGATACTGGAGAGCACCGCACTGAAAAAGAGGCACGGCAGGTCGAAGTGTTTGGCCAACATCATCCCCAGAGTGGTCTTGCCCGACCCGGGCGGCCCCCAAAAAATGAGAGAAACGATACGGCCGGATTCGATGAGTTGGGAGAGGATCTTCCCTTGGCCCAGGAGGTGCTCCTGACCGTGGAAGCGGTCAAACGAGCGCGGCCTCATCCTCTCGGCCAGAGGCGTCAGGGTGGTGTTATTTTCCTTGGGCACGGGCGACTCTATTATATCACGAAATAGGGACGTTCCCCGAACCAACTCCTTGACGGGTCGGAAGAGTCATGCTATTGTTGGGAAAGAATTTAGATGAAGTGCGAGAAGGATCCGGGTAAACTCTTTTACCGGCTCGAAGAGGTCAGCCGGATATCCGAGCTGGAATCCAAGGTCATAGAAGCATGGGAAAAGGACTTTCCCTTCCTCCATGCGGGACAGACGGGCGGCGGCCACAAGATCTTTCGCCAGAAAGACCTGGACATTATCCTCAGGCTCAAAGAGCTCCTGATAAAAGAAGGGCTCACACTGGCCGGGGCCAAACGCAAGATCCAAGCGGAATTCGAAGGCCGGTCCGCCGAGCCGCTCCATCCGGACCGCCTGAAGAAAACCCTGGTTGAAGTCCGCACGGAACTCCAGGACATCGCCGCCTCGCTCGAAAAAAAAACCAAAAGGCTGTAAAAACACCCGGCTTTTTTGCTATAATGCGGGTTTCTCCACTCGGGACGTGGCGCAGCCTGGTAGCGCACATGCTTGGGGTGCATGGGGTCGGCGGTTCGAATCCGCCCGTCCCGACCATCTTCCTCCAGCCGCTCCAGCTAGTGTCGATCCCTCTTAGGGAATAGATTGAGATCCGACAGGCCGATCAAAGGAGAGAAACAGATGAATCCCGTTCAGAAACAAAAGACAGCCGGAGAAATCAAGGCGACGGTTCTTGAACTCGGGACACTGGTCGATTACCAGGCGGGCTCGACCGTCAGCCGGGAGATCGTCAGCCAGAAGACGGGCACGGTGACGATTTTCGCGTTTGACGAGGGCCAGGGGCTGAGCGAACACACGGCGCCGTTTGACGCTCTGGTTTTTGTGATCGACGGAGAGACGGAGATCACGATTTCCGGCCGCACCCACCGGCTGACGGGAGGCCAAATGGTCATCATGCCGGCCCATGAACCCCATGCCCTTAAAGCGGTCAAGAGGTTCAAAATGATGCTGGTCATGATCCGTTCCTGACGCTATTCCCAGCGATGAAGCCTCTGATCCTGCTGACCAACGACGACGGCTACTTTGCCGAGGGTATCCTGGCCCTGGCCAGGCATCTCAAAAGGGCGGGCGAAACCGTCATCGTCGCCCCGGACCGCGAAAAGAGTGCCACATCCCTCTCGATCACTCTGCGGCGCCCCCTCCGGGTGGAAAGAATCAAGAAGGACGTCTTCGCCGTGGACGGCACGCCGGCCGACTGCATTTATCTAGCTCTCAAGATGATCCTGCCGAGAGCCCCGGATATGATCCTCTCCGGGATCAACCGCGGTCCGAACCTCGGACAGCAGGATATTTCCTATTCGGGCACGGTGGCCGCCGCCATCCAGGGAACGTTCCTGAAGATCCCTGCGGTCGCCGTTTCGGCGATCCCGAGCGGCCCGGGTGGGCATGACTTCGAGCTCTCGGCCGGGTTTGCCCTCAAGTTGGCAATGAGGATTCTCAAGCAGGGACTGCCGGCCGGGCTGACACTCAACATCAACATCCCTCCTCCTCCGGTAAAAGGGGTCCGGCTGACCAAGCTCGGAGAAAAACGGTACGATCCTGAGATCGTTGAAAAAAGAGACCCCCGGGATAACACCTATTATTGGATCGGCTCTGGAAAACCAACGCCGATCGGGGACAGAGCCAGTGATGTCTGGGCTGTTTCGCACGGATACATCTCGGTGACTCCTCTCCACACCGATCTCACGGATTATGCCGCCCTGGCCCGTCCCTTCTTGAAAAAGGTCGTTCAAGGTCTCGTCTGACGACGGGACTCCCGGCGGTGGCGGAGGAGCTCCACCACGGCCGGGATTGTCGAGACGACGATGATGGCGATGATCACCAGGCCGAAATTCTGCTTGACGAACGGGATGTTTCCGAAGAAGTAGCCTCCAAAAACGAACAGGGCGACCCAGCCGATCCCTCCGATAACGTTGTAGCTGATGAATTTCCAGTAGCTCATCCTCCCTATCCCGGCTACAAAAGGCGCAAACGTCCGGATGATCGGCACGAAGCGGGCGATGATAATGGTCTCGGCCCCGTATTTTTCATAAAAGCGGTGGGTGCGGTCGAGGTATTCTTTCTTGAAGAACCGGGATTTTTCCCTGTGGAAGACCCGCGGACCGGCGAGATACCCGATCCAATAGTTGACCGTGTCACCCAGGATGGCCGCCGCGCTGAGGAGCACAAAGAGCCAGAGGACGTGGAGAGCTTTGGCGGCGGCGAACGTCCCGGCCGCAAAGAGAAGCGAATCTCCCGGAAGAAAAGGAGTCACCACCAGCCCCGTTTCGAGGAAAATGATCCCAAATAGGATCAGGTATGTCCAGAGTCCGTAGCCTTGGATCAGCGCACTCAGATGTTTGTCAAGATGCAGCACGAAATCGAGCATTCGCGAGAGAAACTCCATGGCCACTCCTTGGGAAAACGAGCCTCCGGATGCCTGGCCGGCCCGGGAAAGGCATTAATTAATACACATACCCCGCGCTGTCAAGTGAAGGGGATTCTGTTAGAATGAATGAGGATGATCCGATGGACATGATCGCCCGGAGAAAAATCGACAGGATCAGGTCCGCCCTGGACAAGCTCCGGAGGCATGAATCGGATTGCCGCCTCTGCCCCCGCGATTGCGGGGCGGACCGCAAGGCCGGCAAAAAGGGATTTTGTGAGAGCGGGTTCTCGGCGGCCGTCTCTCATGCCTTGCTTCATTTCGGCGAAGAGCCGGTCCTGACCGGCCCGGGCAACTCCGCCGACGGTAACCCGGCGATGGGAGATCGGCGGTCGGGATCGGGAACGATCTTTTTCGCGGGCTGCAATCTCAAGTGCCGATTCTGCCAGAATTATCAGCTGAGCTGGCTGGGACAGGGCCGCCCGGTCGGAGACGACGAACTGGCCGGCTTGATGCTCGGCCTCCAGGATAGAGGAGCGCAGAACATCAACCTGGTATCGCCCACCCACTTGATCCTGCCCATCCTCCGGGCTCTCCGGATCGCCCATTCGAGAGGTCTTCAAATCCCTGTCGTCTCGAACTCCAACGGCTATGAAAAGGCCTCTGTCCTGGCCCATCTCGAGGGGATCATCGATATCTACCTGCCCGACCTCAAATACCTGTCCTCCGATCTCTCCCTGAAGTTCTCGGGAGCGTCCGACTATTTTAAGCAGGCGGGCGAGGCGATCAAAGAAATGGCCTTTCAGCAGCCCGTCCTCGTCCTCAACGACCGGGGGATCGCCCGGCGCGGGCTGATCGTCCGCCATCTTGTTCTCCCGGGGCAGAGCGACGATTCGCTGGCTGTCCTGGACTGGCTCGCCGGCGTGTTCGGAAGCCATGTGGCCGTCAGCCTCATGAGCCAGTATCGACCCTGTTTTCAGGCTCCGGAAGAGCTGCGCCGGCCTCTCTCTCCCGAAGAATACAGTAGAGTTTTATCCAGAGCCGAGGAACTGGGGTTTGAACGGATGTTCGTCCAGCCGGAGGCGTTCGGTCCGGAGGATCATCTCTTTCCGGACTTCGACTTGGCCGAACCCTTCCGCTGGGACGCCAAGCCGGAGGAAGCCTGACCCTCCCCCCTTCCCGCAAGATCACTTGCCGGCCGGGTCATAAACCCGGGCCTTCGGCAGACGCGATTCGGGAAAACCCAGGCCGACGGCCATCTCGCGCATCTTCGCCTGGATCGCTCCGGCGTTCCCCGGCCCCATCCGGAGAAGGTGCTTCTGGGCATCGCTCAGGCTCTCCAGCTCGGGGTCGAGCATCACATAGTTGACAACGGCTTTCTCGAGGACTACGTCGCCTTCTACGACAGGCGTTTCCAGGAGCTCGATGATGGCCCGGATGATCGTCTGCTCGAAATCCTGGTCGGGATAGCCGAGGTCCCTATAGGCCTCCTGGCAAAGGGGTTTGAGAGCCCGGAAAAGAGAAACGCACTGCTGGCTGTCCAGCGACACAAAGACATCCGCCACGGTGTCGTACCGGGTGTACTCTTCCGGGTCCGCTACATAAATATTCCCTTTTTTAATGGCCACGAACCCGCCCGGAGGCAGGAAGAAATCGATGTGGGCCCGGGGGCTCAGCCCGTTGGCGATGTTGTCGACGGCGGCCACGAAACGCCGGATCAGGCCCTTGCTCTGCAACCATTGGGCGATCCGCGGATGCGAGGAGATCTCCTTAGCCAGCTGACGGACGAGATCATCGCTTTTATCCAGCTCGACAGGCGGCTGGGCCGCTCCCGGTGCCGGCAAAGGGATGTCTTTTTCCAGGCTTACAGCCGCGGGTTTTTCCAGTCTTCCCCGGTCTTTATCCGACTTTTTATAGACGAAAAAATAATAAACGGCCCCGGCCAGGATCAGTATCAGGGGGATGACCAGAGCCGTCGGGAAACGGCCCTTCTTCCCCTCCCCTTCTTCCCCCTCATCGAAAACCTGGTCCTCGATAGCCTTCTCCTCGATCTTTTCCTCCGGCGCGTCTTTTTTTTCTTCGTTCATCGTGTTTCTTCCACCTTTCGGATTTTGATATCTCCCTGGACAGCGGTCAGTTCGATCGCAGTCTGTCCCCCGGCCAGCCGGGCGGTCACTTTCTTGGCCGGCAACGACTGCCCGAGGTCGAATTCGCTCGAAATATTCCCCGCCGGGGCATCCGCCATGAGCTGAGCCGCCGCGTCCGGCTCCAGGAGGAGAATAATATCCCCGTGTTCGACCTTTACCCGGATGCTGTCCTGCGGCCGGAGGTCCAAAACCTCCGCCTGCACCACCCCGTTTCCCAGCCGGATGTCCAGAGAGCCGGAGTGGTTGCTGATCTTGATCGCTCCTTCTTCGGCATCCAGGACCGCCCGGCCGTAGATATCGGAAACCGCGATCCTGCCCCGGCCGTTCCGGACGCTGTCCAGGTTAGTGGAGTAAGGGACGTTCAGGACATAGTGGACGGCGCCGCCCTCGTCGTCATATCCGCTCTCGCTCGTTATGATCCTCACTGAATCGGGTGACGTCCGGACATGGACATCAGGCGGATTGAACCAGCCCCCGATAAAATGGATCCCGGCTGACGGGGGAGCTTTCTGACTGCGTTGAGCCAATATCCCCACCTTTTCATCCCCCCAGCCGGAGATCTCGATATCGCCGTCCATGTTCTCCAGAGAAACGGACCCGCCCGGTTTGAGGTTCAGGCTCTTTCGGAATGACTCCTGCGGCCAGTGTTGCCCTTGGGCCGCCGGGTCCACGACCGCGATCACACAGGCGCCCGACAGTAGACCGCAGATGACAAGAAAGGAGAGTACCGTCCTTCTCATAACATTCATCCCTTTTTTCTATTCTAGCGCCACTGTCCTCTGGATATCAACAATTTTCTGTGCCCTCCGCAGCGCAGCGGGCACTCTTTTCTTATTATTCAAGGCGAAGGGTGTGGGTGAGGAAGTCCGTGGACGACTGAGCGGGCATGGTTTCTCGACTGAAAGGAGAGAAGAGCGAAGGAGGATGCGAAGTGAGGTTCCTCGCTGGGGAACCGAGCGGGCTGACGAACCCATACCCGAGCCTACCCGAACCGGCCGGTTATATAATCCTCTGTCCGTGAATCGGCGGGATTGGTGAAGATCTGGGCGGTCTCGCCGAACTCGATGAGCTCTCCCAATAAGAAATACCCCGTGAAATCGGAAACCCGGGCGGCCTGCTGCATGTTGTGCGTCACGATAACGATCGTGTACTGCTTCTTGAGCTCACGCATCAGGTCTTCGATTCTCGCCGTGGCGATGAGGTCGAGAGCCGAGCAGGGTTCGTCCATCAGCAAGACCTCTGGTTCGATGGCGATCAGCCGGGCGATGCAGAGCCTCTGCTGCTGCTCACCCGAAAGACCCAAGGCGTTCAGTTTGAGCTTATCCTTCAACTCCTCCCAAAGATGGACGGACTCCAGGCTCCACTGCAACCGGTCTTCGATGACATTCTTATCCAAGACGCCATGGACCTTTAATCCATAGACCACATTCTCATAGATGCTCAAGGGGAACGGATTGGGACGCTGGAAGACCATGCCCACTTTTTTCCGGAGTTTCTGGAGGTCGACTCCCTGACCGTATATATCCATCCCCTCGATCAGGATTCGGCCATTGATGTGAACATCATCGATCAGGTCGTTCATCCGGTTGAGCGACCTCAAGAAAGTCGACTTCCCGCAGCCGGACGGCCCGATCAAAGCAGTGATCTTCTGCGGGTCAATGTCCAGACTGATATTCTTCAACGCCTGAAACCGGCCGTAAAAGAAATCCAGGTCCCTGACCTCGATGATGCTCATCGATCCTTCGCTAGCCGAATTTCCCGGAGATATAGTCGTTCGTGCGCTTATCGGAGGGTGCGGAAAAAATCTTATCCGTCCTATCCAACTCGACGAGTTCGCCGTTGAGGAAAAAGGCGGTCCGGTCGGCTACCCGGGCGGCCTGCTTGGTATTGTTCGTGACCAGGATGACGGTGTATTCGGCCTGAAGCTTGCGCAGCGTCTCCTCGATCTTCATGGTCGAGATGGGATCGAGCCCGGAGGTGGGTTCATCCAGCATGATGAAATCCGGCTTCAGAGCCAAAATCCTGGCCAGGCAGAGCCTCTGCTGCTGGCCGCCGGAAAGCTTGAGGGCGCTCATCTCCAACCGGTCCATGACTTCTTCCCAAAGGGCTGTTTTTTTAAGGCAATCCGTCACCAGCTCAGCCAGCCGTTTCCGGCTCTTCTCCCCCGCCATCCGGGCGCCGAAGGCGATATTCTCGAAAACCGACCTGGGGAGCGGCACAGGCGTGGCGAACACCATCCCCAGCCGGCGCCTCAGCTCGACGACACTGGTCCCGGGAGCATAGACATCCTGTCCACCTACCTCGAGTGTCCCCTCAGGTCGGGAGCCCGGTATCAGGTCGTTCAGTCTGTTCAGAGAGCGGAGAAATGTGGACTTGCCGCTCCCGGCCGGCCCGATGATCCCAAAGATCTCATTCTGGTAAATCTCCAAATTGATATTTTTCAAGGCCGCCAGGGGACCGAAGAAATGGCTGAAGCCCTTGGCCCGCACGACCGTCCTATCCATCTCAGCAGTACTTCCTCATGAACTTATTCATAAGAGTGTAGGCCAGCACATTGATCGCCAGGATGGAGATTATCAGGACAGCCGCCGTGCCGTAGGCATTGGCCATCGAGATTCCCTCTCTAGCCAGGATATAAAAGTGGACCGACATTGTCCGCGAGGAAGAGTAGAGCGACGTCGGGATATGAAGCGAGCTGCCCGCCGTAAATATAACGGCCGCCGTCTCGCCGATGCTGCGTCCGACACTGAGGATGACGCCCGTGGCGATCCCCGGCAGGGCTGACGGCAGGACGACCCTGGTCACAGTCTGCCACTTCGTACTGCCGAGCGAGAAGCTGACCTCCCGGTAAGCATAGGGGACCGACCGAATGGCCTCTTCGCTCGTCCGGATGAGCGTCGGGAGGATCATGAAGGCCAGCGTCAGGCCGCCGCTCAAAAGAGACCAGCCGAGCCGGAGCTTGGTGACAAAAAGGATGAACCCGAACAGGCCAAAGATGATCGACGGGATTCCGGCCAGGCACTCCGACCCGAACCGGATCACCCGGGTCATCCAGTTCTCCCGGGTGTATTCCGTCAGATAGATGGCCGAGCCCACTCCGAGAGGCGTGGCGATGAGAATGGCCAGCAGAGTCAGAGCCACTGTCCCGATAACGGTGGAGAAGATGCCTCCAGCCCTCCCCATTTCCACCGGGTTCTTCGATAAAAACCCCAGGGAGATAACCGGCAGGCCTCTTTTCAGGATATAAAAAATAATGAAGAACAGGATGAACACCGTGATCCCGGTGAGGAGCCAAAGCAGGGCCCGGAAGAAGCGTTGTTCGGCCTTGGGATCGACGTATATCCTCATGGTATTCTTCGTTTTGAAGTCAGGTTGGCGATTGTGTTGAGCACCATGATGATGATGAAAAGGATGACACCAGTCGCAAAAAGGGCCTCGCGGTGTTCCCCCGCGGCATAGCCCATCTCCAGGGCGATATTGGAGGTCAATGTCCGGACCGGGTCGAGAAGCGACCGCGGAATGACGGCCGCATTGCCGGCGATCATGATCACGGCCATCGTCTCGCCAATCGCCCGGCCCATGCCCAAGATGATGCTGGCGATGATGCCCGATTTCGCGGCCGGAAACATGACCATGCGGGTTGTCTGCCAGCGGGTGGCGCCCAGGGCGATCGATCCTTCCCTGTAGCTTCGGGGTACCGCCTGCAGGGAATCGATCGAAATGCTGATGATCGTGGGCAGGATCATGATGCCGAGAATTATCGAAGCCGCCAGGACGGAGAGGCCCGGGCCTCCCAGGCGGTCCCGGATGAATGGGACTAGGATGATGACGCCTATGAACCCGTAAACAACCGAGGGGATCCCCGCCAGGAGCTCGATGATCGGCTTGAGGATGCGGCGCAGGCGCTTGGAAGAGAACTCGGTAAGGACTATGGCGCAGGCGAGGCCGAACGGGACGCCGATGACCAGGGCGCCCGCGGTGACGAATAGGGACCCGATGATCATCGGAAGCAGGCCGTAGCTCTTCTCCAACGGGAACCAGTCCAAGCTGAGCAGGAACTTCTTGAGCCCGTATTTGAACATGACGGGCGTTCCCTCGCCGAAGATAAAGATGGTGATGATCACCAGAGTGGAGACGGCGGAAAAAGCCACGAGCAGGAGGGCCAGCCGGATGAGTTTTTCGTTTCGCTCCAGTCGGGTCATGGCCGCTGCGCTCGTCACTCCTTGAAAACAGGGATCAAGCCGTCATGGCGGACCATCTCCTGGGTCGGGCGGGAGAGCACGAAGTTGATGAAGTCTTGGGCGGCGGCCTTCGGAGGCCCATTGGTGACAAATAAAAAGGGCCGGATCAGCCGGTATTTTTTCTGGTCGATGTTCTCGAAGTTAGCTTCGATTCCCTCGAACCGGACGGCCTTCACTTTTTCATTGACCAGACCGAGGGAGATATAACCGATGCTATTTGGATCGTTGGCTACGATCTCACGGACCGTGCCGTTCGAATCCTGGACAATGGCCGCTCTGGAGACGCGGCTTCCCTTCATCACCATCTCCTGGAAAGCGCCTCGAGTCCCCGAGCCCTCTTCCCGCGTCACTACCGTGATGAGATGGCCTGATCCCCCCAGAATGTCCCAGTTGTTGATGTTCCCGGCGAAGATGTTCTGCACTTGTTCGAGGCTGAGTTCCTCGATCGGGTTACGTGGATGGATGATGATGGCCAGGCCGTCCCACGCGACGATGACCTCGAGCAGATCCTTTTCATCCGGCTTGAGCTCGCGGGAAGACATGCCGATGTCAGCCGCGCCCTCGCGAGCGGCTTGAATCCCCGCGCTCGAGCCTCCGCCCTGGACATTGACCACCCGGCCAGGATTTTCTCTCATGTAGACCTCAGCCCAATGGTCGGCGAACGGCTGCACGCTGGTCGAACCCGCCACGACCAGGCCGCGCTGCGCGGACCCGCGGCCGCAATCGGATACGAACACAAACAACACGAATACGGATAGGATGGGGATGACTCGGCTTTTGGTCTGGGGGGGTCGGCTCAAGACACTCTCGTTCCTCTCGTCTGCGTTTATACTATAGGCCGGCCGGACTTTCAAGCCTCTGAAGCGCTGCGCCTAGTCCGTCGCGTCCGCCAGCTCCAGATCATACCTGGACTTGATCTTGCGGACCTCATCGCTCTGGGCTTCCAGCTTCCTGTAAAGGACGTCGATGTCCTCTTTCAGCTGGTGCATGGTCCTGGAGATCTCGACGATCTCATGGCCTCGTTTCGCCCGGCCGGCTTCGACAATCGCGCTGTTCAACGCCTCGAGCTCGCGCTCCTTGGTCTCGATCGCGGCTTCGGTGCCGGCCATCTTGCTCTCCAGTGGTTTCAGGGTGCGCGCTCTTTCGGTCAGCACCGTGCTTCGCCTGCGGCGCATTTCCTTCGGAACGGCTTTGTCCCGGTCTCCGCTTTTCCCGGAGGCGGATTTTTTCTCTCTCTCGACGTCTCCCTCCTCCCCCCAGCCGACCTTCTCCAGGAAACGCTGATACCCTCCCTCATAAACACTGATCCCGATGCCCTGGAAGACGATCAGGCGCTCGGCCAAGGCGTGGAGGAACATCTCATTGTGCGTGACCATGACGACCGCGCCATCAAAGTTATCTATGGCCGCGAGCAGCGCGTCGTTCGACTCCATGTCCAGGTGGTTTGAAGGCTCGTCGAGCAGGAGGAGGTTGACGCGTGAAGAGATGATCTTGCCCAGGACGACCCGGCTCTTCTCGCCGCCGGAGAGGACGGCAATCTTTTTCAGGGCTTCGTCCTGGGTGAACATCATCCCTCCGCAGATAGCCCGGGCCCTCCGGGGGTCGCCCTCGGCATCGGCCTTGGTGATCTCCTCGAGCACGGTGTTGGACTCGTCGAGACCGGCGATGTAGGACTGCTCGAAATACCCGGCTGATACGTTGAGGGGCCGGGTCACGTCTCCCTGTTGGGGGCGGAGGACGCCGGCGAAGAGTTTCAAAAGGGTGGTTTTTCCCCGGCCGTTCCGGCCGACGACACAGACCCGGTCTCCTGCGCCGATGCTGATTGTGAAATTCCTTATCAGCGGCCGCCCGGGTTCATACGAAAAGGAGAGGTCGCCGGTGCTGAGTATGTACTTTCCGTGAAAAGGTTTATAGGAGAATGAAAAATCCAGGGCGGCGAGCTTGTCGAGTCTTTCGCGCTTCTCCATCCTGGCCAGGGTCTTGATCCTGGACTGCACGAGTCCGACCAGCTGGGCCTTCGCCCGGAACTTGCTGATGAAGAGCTCGATCTCCTTCCGCTTGCGCTCGTCGTTCAGACGGGTCTTTTCGTAGGTCTCCTCGTCCTGGGCGATCTGGGCATAGTACTTCCCCGTATCCCCCGCGATCTTCCGTGCTTTCTTCCGGTGGATCCCGATGACATGAGTTATCACGGAATCCATGAAGCTGCGGTCGTGGGTGATCAAAACGAACTCGCCCGGCCAGCTGCGCAGGAAGCGGCCCAGCCAGCGGATGGACGTGATGTCGAGGTAGTTGTTCGGTTCGTCCAAGAGCAGAAGATCATGATCGGCCAGAAGAACCTTGGCCAGGTTGAGCCGGACCTGATAGCCCCCCGACAGCTCGGCCGGCGACAGCTCGAGGTCCCTCGGGTCGAAGCCGAGACCGAACAGTATCTTTTCCACCTTCCACAGCCGGTCCCGTTCGGCCGGAGGCAGCCCCAGGGCGGCCTCCTCAAGGACGCTCTCGGCACTGAACACAGGTTCCTGCTCCACGTACCCGATACGGTAGTTCCTGGGGATAGAAACCGTGCCGGAATCGGCCGACTCGAGCCCGGCGATGATCCGGAAGAGGGTCGTCTTCCCATGGCCGTTCCGGCCGACAAGCCCAACCCGTTCCTTCCGGTTGATCTTGAAGCTGATCCCGTCAAAGAGGATCTGGGATCCAAAACTCTTGGACAGGTTGTCGACGGCGATCATAGCGGCAACCGGGCTTCCTTTTCGGCGGCGGGATTCGGACTGCGGCTCATCCCCTCGACCGGCCCTAGAAACCAAGCTCCTTGATGAGGTGGCGGGCACCCGAGAATTTATCGGTCACCAAGAGGACATAACGGATATCGACGCTGATGGAACGCTGGAGTTCGGGGATTATGAAGTAGTCCCCGATGACGCTTTCATAGGTCATATCGAAGATGATCCCGACCTGCTCACCCCGGGCGTTCAGAGTCGGCGACCCGGAGTTTCCGCCGGTGACATTTGTCGTGTTCAGAAAGCAGCAGGCCACATCGTCCAGCCGCGCATCCCTGTAAGGGCCAAAGTCCCGGGCCTTGTATATGGCTTTAAGTCCGTCCGGGACGCGGAAAGGAGATTCGCCGGTGTCCTTCTCGATGATTCCCTTAAGAGTGGTTACGGGGAAATAACTGACCGCATCCCGGGGCGAATATCCCTCGACCAAGCCGTGGGTGAAACGGATCGTGCCGTTGGCGTCCGGAGCGAACTTGCCCCGGCTCTTCTCGAGGAGCGCCCGCTCATAGACCTTCTTGAGCTCCGCGCGTTCCTGGGCGATGGCCTTGCCTTCCTCGCGCAGCCCCTTAAGTTCCTTTTCGAGATCGGAGGCCAGCCCGATCATCGGGTCGTGGAGCTTGGCCAGATCGGCCGGCCTGAGATCAAGGAGCTCGAGCCGCTTTTCCGGACTTGCTAGGATCGTGATGTTATAGAGGCCGTCTACATACTCATCGATCTCCCCCTCCGACTTCTTGGCCAGGAGTCCACGAAGGGCCGCCGGGATCTTATCTTCGGACAGACTGAGCATTTTCTTCAGCCGGTATTTGAAAAAAGCCCGGTCGGTAGGCAGGTCGTAGCCGCGCTCGGCCAACTGGATGTTCTGTTTGATGTAGGGCAGGTTCCTCTCCTGGAAGGAAGGTTCCCGCTCCCCGTCCGGCTTCTGCCTTTCCTCGACGGTCCGGAAGATCGAGTAGGCCTGGGAAAGGAGTGTCGAACCGGTGATTCCTGTCAGACCGCCCAGGGTGTTGTTTTTCCAGGTGAAATCGGCAAACCCCGCCATGAAGGCATCGATCCGCTCGAGGATATCGGCGTAGGGCTCTCGCCGGGCGGTATCAAGGCCGACCCACTCCTTGAACTTCCTCTCGCCGGCTTTCTTCCTGCCCATCAGGTCGATTTTGTCCATCCCCTCGAGCTTACCCTCCATGTTCTTCTCGGAGTTGTAGAGTCCTTTGACCAGGCTGGCATACTTGATCTCAACGTCACGGTTCCCCTGACCGGCCTTTTCATAGAAAGCGATGATATCCTTAAAATCCTCAAGCCGGCGCCGGAGTGACTCCCTGTCGAATTCCAGCTCGGAGGAGGTGAGGTTGCGGAAGGTCCGTCCGGGATAGCCCATGACGAAGGTGAAGTCCCCTTCTTTGACTCCTTCCCTCGAGATCCTCAGGAAGGACTTCGGGTGGTAGGGGATATTGCCGGCGCTATAGTCGACGCCATTGCCGTCCTTGTCCACATAGGCCCGCAAAAAAGAGAAATCGCAGGTGTGCCGCGGCCACATCCAGTTATCCACCTCGCCTCCGAAATTGCCGAGGTCCTGAGGCGGAGCGTAGGCCAAACGGACATCTTTGAGCCTTTTGAAACGGAAGACGTAGTACTGGTTGCCGGAGTACATGCTGGCGACCGTGGCGCGGATATCCGGGGCTTCCTTCTCGGCTTCGGCGATGATCTCTTTTTGCGCCTTCTCGATCGCGTAGTAAATCTGGATATAGCTCATTCCCGGGCTGATGCTTTTGTTGATCTTCACCGTGACGTCTTCGTACCCGAGGAGGACATCAGCCGTATATCCTTGGGCGGGGATTTCCTCGGCCCTTGTCATAGCCAGGAAACCGTTGACCAGATAATCTTTTTCTTTGGTCGAGGCCCGCTGGATGGCTCCGAAGGCGACATGATGGTTGGTCAGAATGAGGCCGTCGGAGGAGACGAACTCGCCGCTTCCTCCGCCCAGGTTGATCACGGCGCTCATCAGACCGGTGCCGTCCTTTTTGAACAGGCTGTCCGGATTCATCTGGAGGCCGAGTTTGGCAAGGTCGAGGTCCTTCATCTGATGGGGCATCCACATGCCTTCATCGGCCCGGATGACGAGGCTGAAAACAAAAGCAAAGCTTATGACGAGCGAGCGCCGGAATAATCTCATTTTCGGACTCCTTGGGGACTTGATCGGGAGGATTTATTCTGCCGCTTATGCCCGTTTAAGTCAACCCGGCAGCTTCCTTTCCCTCAAAGCCGAGGTCCGGCGGCAATTGCCGAGCCGGGCCGCTTCTGGCATAATGGCGCATCGTTGAGGAGATCACGGATGGAACTTCCCGTTGACCGCTGGTACCGGGTGATATCGACGCGCCTTTCCCGAAGAGCATACTCGGCCCAGCTCCCGGAAGAAGATAAAATGGCCCGGCTCGCTCAGGTCTGCCGGGAGTTCAGCCCGTTTCCCGAGGTGCGGTCAGAGCTCGTCCAGAAGTCGCCAGGGGATGTTTTCAAGGGCCTGATCGGGTCCTACGGCCGGGTCAACGGCGCTCCTGCCTATATCGCCTTTATCGGGAGGATGAACTCCTCCCGGGTTCAGGAAGCGGGCGGCTATACCGGCGAAGGAATCATCCTGGAGGCTACGGCGCTTGGACTCGCGACCTGCTGGGTGGGAGGATTTTTCCGGCCGGAAAGCGTCCGAAAGCAGATCGACATCCAGGAGGGGGAAAAAGTCCTCTCCATCACGCCGGTCGGATACGCCCCGCCGGAAAAGACCCGGCAGGAAAAAATCATGTCCGGAGTGGTCAGGTCCCGGGTGAGAAAACCGCTGACCACATTGGTAAAGGGCTCGATCAACGCCCAGTGGATGGCCAATGCCCTTGAGGCGGCCCGGCTGGCTCCGTCCGCCCAAAACCGCCAGCCCTGGCGCTTCCGGATCGAAAAGGGCGCGGTGATCCTAGCCGCGGACAGGTCGTTCAGCCCTTCTCCGATCTCCAAGAGACTCGATTGCGGCATCGCTATGCTCCATTTCGAGCTCGGGGCGCTGGCCGGCGGAGTCGCGGGAAAATGGGATATCCTCCCCTCCCCGGATGTGGCCAGATTCGTCTATCCGGCATGATGATCCGGAAAACTAGAGCGCTCTTGAGGAGCGAGGCCAGGGCCGGCGGCCTTTCATTATTTGTCGTTTCCAGCTATAATGGTGGGACTTCACGGGGAGTAGCGCAGCCTGGCTAGCGCACAGCGTTCGGGACGCTGGGGTCGGGGGTTCGAATCCCCCCTCCCCGACATCTTTCCTTGGTAACCCCCCCCCTCTCTGAGCTACCCTAATTCGATCAGCTTATAATCCAAAGAACCCAGACCGATTTCCGCTCCATGCCTGAGCTGGGTCATCCAATCCACATCATACCCTTTCCGGAAAACGTCCTTTTTGCCGTGTTTTATGGCCAGGTCGGCCGAGGCTTTGTCTATGGCCACAGGATCAACCGAAGCCAGGAGCCCGATATCCTCGACGATCTGCGGCTGGTCTTTGGCCATGCAGTCGCAATCCTTGGTGATTTTGAACAGGACATTTAGAAACCCGATCTTCCCCCGGAAATGGCTCCAGACCGCGAAGGCGTATTCGGCCATCTTTTCCTGGAGCCTCGCGGAATCCTCGCCCCAGCTCATCTTGACGGCGCCGGCCTTACAGACGACCAGGCATTCTCCGCAGCCGATGCATTTGTCGTCCAGGATGACGGCGCAGCCGTTTTTCTGGATAATGGCGCCGGCCGGGCAATAATCCAGGCATATCCCGCAGTTCCGGCAGTATTTCGGGCTGATCCTAGGGTTAACCTCGGCGTGCTGCTCGAGCTTCCCGGCCCGAGAGGCGCAGCCCATGCCCAGGTTCTTGATCGCCGCGCCGACTCCCGTCTGCACATGGCCTGTCAGATGACTCAGGCAGATCAGGAAATCGGCGTGGAGGATGCCGGCGGCGATCTTCGCCGACTTCACTCTTTTGAGGTTAATGGCCACCTCCTCGTCGTCCTCGCCGATCAGGCCGTCGGCGATATGAACCGGCAGGCCGGTTTTCTCCAGGGAGAACCCATGATCGCCGGCCAGGCGGGTATAATCGATCGCGTTGGAGCGCCTGCCCACATACAGGGTGTTCGTATCCGTGAAATAGGCACGGTCGGTCCTTTGGCGTAACCGGTAGACCGTCTTCTCCAGCCATTCGGGCCTGATATATCCAGTGTTCCCTTTCTCGCCAAAATGGATCTTGAGGGCGACGAAGGCGTCCTTCTCGATTTTCACGTCCAGCCCGAGGGCAAGATACAGCTTTCCGACCTTTCCTGAGACCGTCTCGGGATCCTCTCCCCGGTCTGCCGCGATGAAATAGACCTGGCTTTTCATGGCTGTGTTTCCCCGCTCAGTCCCCGAGGATCTCCCGGGCGGCCCGGCGACCCGCCCCCTGGCTAAAATCGAAGCCGATCGTCTTGAGCGACTGTTCGAGCGCGTCCAAGGCAAAATAAACCTGGGAAGGTGAGAGATTGCCCATGTGCCCCATCCGGAAGACCTTTCCGGCGGTCTGCGCCAACCCCCCCGCGACAACGACGCCGTTTTCATAATAAAGGCTCCGGAAACGCTTGTCTTCCACTCCGGAGGGATAATTAATAACCGAAAGGGTAGCTGCCAGGAATTCTTTTTGGGTAAAAAATGTGAACCCCAAGGCCTCGAGCCCCGAACGGAGGGCCCGCGCCATCTTGGTGTGGCGGACAAATCTTTTCTCCAATCCTTCTTCAAGGATGATCAGCGTACTCTCGGTGAAGGCCCGGACCTCGTTGACACACGGTGTCGAAAAGTACTTGGCGGGATCTTTCATGATCGGGAGCCAGCGCAAAAGGTCGGAGTAATAAGCCGGTATCGACGGCATCTTTTTCCTTTTTTCCATCGCCCTCTCCGAGAGAACGAGGATGGCCAGGCCGGGCGGCACGCCGAAACACTTCTGGGCGGCCGTGAGGACGACATCAATCCCCCAGTCATCCATCCTCTCCTCGATCCCTCCCGTCGCGCAGACCCCGTCGACGATAAAGACGGCCTCCCGCTTTTTCAGGATCTCGGCGTAGTCCCGGATGGGCGCGCAGGTGCCGGTCGCGGTATCCACGTGCGTAGCCGCGACGACTCGGAAATCGCTTCCCGCCAGTTTCTTCTCTAGTTCCTCCGGCGCCACCGCCGTCCCCCACGGGCTTTCCAGGAGTTCACAATCGAGGCCGAAGATGCGGCCTATCTCGGCCATGCGGCTGCCGAAATATCCCTGCGATAGGATGAGCACCTTCTCGCCAGGGGCCACGGTATTGAGGAGGGCCATTTCCATGGCCAGCGTGCCGGCGCCGGCGATGATGAAAGCTTCACCCCTCTCACAAAAAACGATCTTCCTGAGGTTTTCCAGGGCCTTCGGCAGCTCCTCGACCATCTCCGGTCCGACGTGGGATACCGTGGGCAGGGCGAGGCTATGGATGATGCGGGGATGGACCGGACTGGGACCGGGGATGAGCAGTAGCTTCTCTTTCACGTCGCTTCCTCCTGTTCAGAGTCAACTCGGAGGGGAAGACCCCTTCCGACGTTCGGCCAATTTCATCGGCCTC
>CAYGXD010000073.1:0-14870 GCA_964353705.1 uncultured Eubacteriales bacterium
CCGTATCGGCCGAGGAGTTGCTGGTTGACAAGGCGCAATTGCTGACCCTGACCGCGCCCGAAATGACGGTGCTCGTGGGCGGCATGCGCGTCCTGAATGCCAATTTCGGCCAGACCCAACATGGCGTTTTTACCAAGCGGCCGGAGGCGCTGACCAACGACTACTTCGTGAACCTGCTCGACATGGGCACGGAGTGGAAGGCGGTCTCGCAGGACGCAGACGTGTTTGAAGGTCGCGATCGCAAAACGGGTGAACTCAAGTGGACCGCCACGCGCGTCGACCTCGTCTTCGGCTCAAACTCCCAACTCCGAGCCCCGGCTGAAGTCTACGGAAGTTCAGATGGGGAGAAGCAGTTTGTCCATGACTTTATCGCCGCCTGGAACAAGGTGATGAACCTGGATCGCTTCGACCTGGCGTGATCAGAGAATAAACGTCTTCGAGGGATGCTGACCGGGCGGCCTATTTTACCCCAGTGAGGAGCTCCTCGGCCGTCTGGTAACGATTCGCCCTGTCTTTCTCCAGGCAACGCAGGATCAGCTTGTTCAGCGCCTCAGGGATCTATAGATATCGGCCCGCTGATCGGCTTCTTTCCCCTCCACCTGCTCCGGGCTCATGTACTCCGGCATCCCGATGATCGCTCCCTCCCCTGTCAGCCCCTTGCCCAGAAGAGAGCGGGCGACCCCAAAGTCCATGATCTTGGCATTGCCCTCCTTGTCGATCATGATGTTCCCGGGCTTGAGGTCCCGGTGGACAATGCCCAGACCATGGGCTTCCGAAAGCCCCTCGGACACCTGGCGGGCGATGGAAACAGATGTCGCTACGATCAACCTTTTCGACCTGTATATTTGGCAGGTCAGATGGGAAATGAGTACACTATCCGGCTTGTTTTTCCCCGCCCCGGGTTGCTTATCAGGAAGTCCTGATGGCTGCAAAACGTGAAGGCCGGCGCGCTCAGGCGAAGACGGTCCCGGAGATGCCGGCGGCGCGGGACGCGTCTGCCAGCCGCCCGAGTTCGTCCCGCGACGCGGGTCGGAGGTCGCTTGCGGGAGGACCGCGGGCAAGGCTGTAGAACTGGAACGCTGCGGACGATATTCCGCTTAAGACTATTGGGGACAAAGAGTCCCGTTAGTCGAGAAGGATGATTTCCACGCCCCTCCCGGCATATCTCATGAAGTGCTCATCGCGGGTATAGATCGTCCGGCATCCGGCCTTGATCAGGCTGGCTAAGATAAGTGCGTCGAGAGCGGGCATTCCCGTGCCGAACGAAATGCGGGCCGCTTCATCCGCGGAATCTTCAGTCACCTCGATAAGAGCCGCAGACGGGGAAAGAGGAGCTCCTATCTCTTCCCAGGGGATCCCTCTTTTCAGCGAGATGCGCCGCAGCTCGAACCGCGTCAGCACGGACACCGCGATGTCAAAACCCTGGAAGACCTTCGTGGCCAGGACATGTCCCTCGCTCAGGGCAAAGAAAAACCCCGTATCAACTCCGATCATCGGACTCCCTGGTTCTTTCCTTGTGGGCCTCCTCCCATGTGCCTAGACCGGCCGAGCGGATAGCTTTGAGGAATTCGCCCTTGGCTCTCTTCCGCTCTTCGAGGCGGAGCTGAGTCTCAACCGAGGTTCGGATGAGGCGCGAGACGGAAGTACGCCGCGCTTTAGCTTCTTCCCGAAGAGCCTTCAATACTTCCTCCGGCAAATAGAACGAAACAGCTGGCATATTTTTCTTATGATCAATATATATCATAGTATGATATATGTCAATAACTTTACGAAAAACGGTGGATTTCAGAAGCGCCCTTGCTGGATCGGTAGTATGAAACGGAAAACGGATCCTGCCCGCGGACACGATCTGGGCCGGCGGCTCCGAGAGCGGGTTCACCTTCCCTGATCCGGCCGAACGGAATAGCCGCGGCCATACAAGTCGAAGGGGAGGACGCAGAAGCCCGCGTCGGCCAACGCCTCAAAAGTCCCGGCCAAAATGAAGGACGGGACGGAAACCCCGTGGATTAAATCCGTTTCCAGGCCGCTTGCTGGTTCATTTGCGGCCCACATCCCGGGTGACTTCCAGGTCCACATCGTAGTAGAGCGCCGACATGGGTTTACCTGAAACCGGCTCCGTGTTATCGGCCCGGACCACGGCGTGATAAAGGCCTTTTTTCAGCCCGGCCGTGGAGACCGTGTTGGTGAAGGTCTGGCTCTTTCCGCTCTTCGAGACCGCAACGGAAAGCCACGGGGGAAGCCCCTCCCCCACTCTCCAGAGCGGAAGCTCGACGCTCCCCTTGTTGGTTACCGTCAACGATCCGGCGAGCTTCTGCGGGTCGGAGCCGCTCGAACGGAGTGATATGAGGTAGGAGTCGGCGATCATGATGGGCGGGATCGGGAAGTCGTTTTTTGTCGAGACCCGGAGCATGGCCACGCCGTCGGGTTCGACACGCACGGTTACGCCTCCGGTCAACAGACCCATCGTTTCGTGCGTCCACAGGTTCCGTACATAACAGGCTGCGGCCGCATCGATCCCGATCTCGGGCCAGGCGACTCTCTTCTCCGCCGGGTGCCTTCCTTGGTTAAAAATCAGAACAGCCTGGCTCCCGTCGAATAGCGGCTTTTCCCCCCACAAGCTGATTACACCGTCGGTCCAGACGATCTTGCCCTGGATGCCAAGTGGGTCCTGGTTGACCGCGATCGCCTCCAGGTTGGTGAGTGTCTCGACCGCGGCGGGAGACATCGACCGCAGGTCGTTCCCGGCGATGAGCGGCGCAGCCATCAGGCACCACAGGCTGAAGAAGCTCCGGTTCTGAGTCTCGCTGACACCCGGCATCCCCACGATCATCATGTCCGGGTCGTTCCAGTGGCCGGGCCCGGCGAAGGCGGCGAGCTTTTCGTTGGCGAAGGCAATCTTTACAGCTCCTGCCCAATCGGCCTGTCCCGGTGCGCAGATATCGGAGGTCGTCCGCCAGAGATGCCCGACCGCCGCTGCCCATCGCCAGGGATATCCATCACCCCAGGAACATAGGCTGTGGACGATCGGACGGCCGGCGGCGTGCTGAGCGTCATGCAAAATTGTATAGGTTTTGACGATATCCTGTCCTTCCGTGTTGCACCAATCGATCTTGACATAGTCGGCCCGCCACTCGGCGAACTGTCGCATGTCTTCGAACTCATGGTCTTTGGTCCCGGGCATCGCCTTGCTGCAGGTGCGGGTTCCGGCGTCCGTGTAAAGGGCATATTTCAGCCCCTTCGTGTGGATGTAATCGCCGAGGCCGCGCAGTCCGCCTGGGTAGCGCTCGAGATTGGTCGTCAGGCGGCCGTCGGCCCCGCGGAAGAAGCAGATCCCCTCGTCCGGGCCGACGTATGCGTATCCGGCATCCTTCAAGCCGCTCGAGACAAGAGCATCGACGATCTCTTTGATAAGCTTCTCGTTCTGAGGCGCCTCGCCGAAGATGTTCCAGGGATACCATCCCATCGGTGGCGTAAGGGCCAGCCCGTCGTCGGCGGCATGGACGGCATTCGCGGATGGCGACGCACCCCGAGATATGGGGCCGAAAGCTGGGAAGCTCTCTCGGGGTAGGACGATGGCCGTAAACAGGAGCAGCGCACACATCGCCGCAAAGGTAACCCAATTTATTTTTTTCATTATTTTTCTCCTCATCGGTTCGGAGTTTGCGTCGCCCATCACGGAGGAATGCTATTCCCGGCCTTACATGGATGTCAACTCGGAGGGAAAGTCCCCTGCCGACGGGCGTCGAATTGGTGACGAGGATGCCGACTTGATTCAGGAAACCTTCCGGAGTCGAGGCACTCCATAAGGGCCCTCCCGTACGACCGCCATAGAGGGAAGTCCGCGCTTCTTGGGATACCGGGAGACGGCATAGAGCAAGGCGTTCTGAACCATGGTCTGAGCCGCCTCCCGTCCGGACAGTGCTTCTCCCTGATCGATGAAATCGTGCCCGGACATTCCCGGCAGCCGGGCGAATTCCGCCGGCGGGATCTGGGGAGAGCAGTAGACGAGTCCCGTCTCTCCGACCTTCCTCAGTATCCGGCACCACATCTCGGGCCCCCACTGGTCGTGCGTAAATGACCAGGCGGGATCCTTGATCATGTTCAAATAGCCTTCCACCCCCAAGGTTTTGAGCCGTCCCATGAGGGCACTGTAAGAGGAGCTTCCGAGGGGCTCTCGATCGCGGTTGTCGGCGGCGATGATGATGGTCCCATTCTTTTTGACTGCAGGAAGGGCCGAACAAGCGGCCTTGGCTGTTTGATAATGGTTCCGCCCGACATACCCGCTGTGCGTCAGGACAATGTCGAATTCCCGGTCCAGCGGGATCGCCGCGTACCCCTTCATGAACCGGTAGGCCTTGAGATGGGACTTCTCCAGGTGGCCGGCGAAAACACCCGTCAGCCGCATGTCCTTGTCCAGAGTGATGTTCACCGCGAAGTCCACGCCGACGGTCCGGGCCACATCCAAGGCCTCCTCGTGGCAGGGATTCCCGGCCAGGATAAGATTGTCGGCACAGGGCGATTCCAGGAAATCAGGGCCGTGGAATTTCTCGATCGTCCTCCTGTCCACAAGGGCCGGACATACCGCTTTCCTTCCGCCCGAGGCGCCGGCCATGAGATGGCTTTCCACCAGCCCTGTGACGACCCGGACATCGGCCGAATAGAAGGCCGTGTTGACATAGACGTCCGTCTGCTTCCTGGTTTTTCCCATATGGGTCATGCCGCCCGGGTTCTCGCAATCGTGGTCGTGAATACGGAATTCCCGGACTAGGGGCTCTCCGAACATCTCCTTTTTTTCCGCAGGAGTGCTCGGCCGGTGCGTCCCGGTCCCGACAACGATGGTGATGTTCTGTTTTCGAACGCCCGAGGCCGCCAGCTGCTTCAGGAGGGGAAGCAGGATGCCCTTTTCGCCCTTATAGGGGACGGGCCGGGTGATATCGGAAACGGCTATGGCCACAGTGACCTGGGAGGCCGGCTTCCGCTTATCCCTGATAATGTCCTCGATCGGGGGAACCCCGACCGGCCGGGACAAGGCCTCTTCTATAGAGCCGCGGGGATCGGCGAGGGCGGGAACGTCCTTCATGCTCAGGATCGCACACTCCGGGGGGACGGAGAGATCCAAAAAACCATCCCCGAACTCCAGAAGAATCTTCTTCCAGTGCCTGACGTCGACCTCTTGAATGGCCTTTTTTATTTCAGGTTTCATCTCCGGAACTCGCTCATCGGCAACGCCGGTAAGCATAGATTACGGCTGTAAACAAAGTCAAGAACAGGTCGCCTTCAACTGGCGATCAGCGCACAAATCTTTCAAGCGATACGGCCGTATCAGGGAAAGCGGAGAGGATCTGGCTGTCCGTCGTCACCAGAGGCCGGTTCAGACGATCGTCTCAAGGGAAGCGCAGGAGCGAAGGTGCGGCTTATTTAACGACGAGCCGGGTGAAAGGAAAGACATACGCCTGGAGGAATACCATGAGCCCGACCAGCGCGGCCAAGGCCAGGCTGTGGAAAAATACATAGCGGAGGATTTCACCCTCGTGCCCGTACCAACGGGTGGCGGTGCTGGCCACGACGATGCTCTGGGCGTCGATCATCTTGCCCATGACCCCGCCGCAGCTGTTGGCCGAGGCCATGAGCGTGGGGCTGAGACCGATCTGCTCGGCCGAGATCTTCTGGAGGCTGCCGAAGAGGACGTTGGAGGAGGTGTCCGATCCGGTGAGAGCGACCCCCAACCAGCCCAAAAGGGTCCCGAAAAAAGGATAGAGCTTCCCCGTCCGGGCGAACATCAAGCCCATGGCGGCATCGAGGCCGGAATACCGGGTGATGAATCCGAGGGCCAGCATCGCTGACACGGTGAGGAGAGAAAAGCGGACGCGGCGGAGCGTCGCCCACCACGCCCGTCCGATCTCGCGGATCCGGCATCCCATGGCGAAAGCTGAAAGGAGGGCGGCCACCAGGATGCCGGTGCCCGTGAACGACAGCCAGTTGAAACTGAAGACCGCGGCCTCTGCTGTTGGGCTTGCCACTACCGGAGGCATCCGTTCGATAAGCTGATGGACAAGGGGAACAGGCACCTTGAATGAAGACAATCCGTCGAGGACAGCCTTAATCTGGGGGATGCCCCAGAGGAAGATAACGACACTAAGGATCGCCCACGGCATCCAGGCCCGGACAATTTCGGGCCGGCTGAAGCGATGGGGGGATCGCGCGACGGCGTTGGGGTCGTGCCCATTAAGGCCCCAGATACGCCGGGGATGCCAAACAAAAAGAAAAGCGACTAGTCCGAGGATCGAGACGATCGCGGCAATGATATCCACCAACCAAGGACCGTGGAGGTTGGAAATGAGGAACTGGGGGATGGCGAAGCAGGTCCCGGCGACGAGAAGTGCCGGCCAGATCTCGAGCATCCCGCGGAATCCGGAAAAAGCCCAGACAAGCCAGAACGGGACGATGATCGAGAAGAAAGGCAGGATCCGGCCGGCCTGGGCGCTGAGGTCATAGAGCGATAGGCCGGTCACGCCCTGGAGGGCGATAATCGGGGTCCCCAGCGCCCCGAAGGCGACCGGCGAAGTGTTGGCGATGAGCGAGAGGCCGGAGGCGGCAAGCGGGCTGAACCCGAGCCCGATGAGGATGGCGGCCGTGACGGCCACGGGTGTCCCGAAACCCGCCGCACCCTCAAAGAAAGCACCGAAAGAGAAGGCGATGAGCAGGAGCTGCAGCCGGCTGTCGCGGGTGATCCCGGTGAGACTTTCCTGGAGGACTTTGAAATGGCCTTTTTCGTTGGTCAAGGTGTAGAGGAAAATGACATTGAGGATGATCCAGCCGATGGGAAAGAGCCCGTAGGCGGCACCGAAAAGGGTCACCGCGCCGGCTTTGTCAACCGGCATCTTAAAGACGCCGACGGCGATGGCCAGGGCCGCCGCCAGCCCGAGAAGGGCCGCGCCGTGGGCCTTAAACTTTAAGAACGCGAGCGTCCCGAGGAGGACGACGATCGGCACCGCCGCGACGAGAGCGGAGACAAGGCCGTTACCCAAAGGATCATAGATCTGCCGCCAAATCATTTCCCCCGCTTATATCACAGGAAATAAAGAGCGTCAAAACACGATTGTCTGCCACTGGAGCGGACGCAAATCTTGACATCGAGAGCTGGTCGGAGTAAGCCTTAAGCCGGGATAGCGCATGGACGTACAGTCAAAGGCATCGAGGTTCCTGCTTGTCGATTGCGAGACGACGGGCCTTCCCCGCACCCGCTATTTTTCGCCCGACGCGGTCGATGACTGGCCCCGGCTGGTCCAGATCGCCTGGGGACGCTGTGATTCCGGCGGCCGCGTGACAGAGGCTCAATGTCACATTATCCGGCCCGAAGGATTCCGTATCCCGGCCGACGCGACGAGGATCCACGGCATCACGCATGCCCGCGCCCGCCAGGTGGGAAGGGACCTAAGCGAAGTCCTGGACGAATTCCTGGAAGAGGTCGGCCGCCCGGGCACCGTGCTCGTTGCTCACAACTTGGATTATGACTGGGGAGTGCTAGCTTCCGAGTTTGTCCGCACGGGAAAGCCCCATTCCGTCCTGGAGATCGCCGGGATCTGCACGATGAAGACCACGACCGAGGTCTGCTGCCTGCCCAGGCCGGGGGGATACGGATTCAAATGGCCCACGCTCGAGGAGCTGCACACGAGTTTGTTCGGCCGCTCCTACGAGGGGACGCACGACGCCGGGCAGGATCTCGAGGCCTGCGCCCGCTGCTTCTTTAAGCTTTTGCAGGCCGGGCACTATCCGGTCGATTGACCCGGGACTTCCCGATCTTTTCGGCTGGACTATCTTCCCTTCAAAGGGCATCCGGAGTCCGAGGGAGCCAGACCCGCATCTCGTTGGGGCCCCGGTTGGCCCAAGCGAAATAGGGAACGGCCATGAATTGGTGAGGCCTCCGGTCCCGTGATTTGCCGTCAGCCTTGACATCAACTGTCATCGCGTTCGCCGTAATGATGGCCACTCCGCCGAGAAGGTCGGGCCGGAACCAATGTTCGAGCTTCGCTTCGTCCGGAAGAACGAGGTTCAGCGCCCGGCCTCCGTTGTCGACGCCTTCGGCGCAAAAGACGATCGGGCCTCTCTGCAAGGCCACTTTGCCGGCATCCTCCTTGACAAGATCGTGGGCGATGACCCGGCGGTTGGGCATGGGCAGGATGAACTCGATGAGGTCGTTCGTCCGCCATTTCCGGCGCAGCAAGGCATAGCCTTTCTCGATCTTGAGATCGACTGGCTTTCGATTGACCCAGAGCCGCACCGACTGTTCATTTCGGTCCAGGAAGCGGTAGAGGTCCGTGGGCACGGGTTCGTTCCGCGCCCATCCAGGGATCCGGAGCCGGATGGTGAATTCTCCGCCGGGGCGGGCGTTGACCAGGATCTTGACCGTCCCTTCCCACGGGTATTTTGTCTCCTGGATGAGATCGACCGACCGGCCGGGGAGTTCGACCTTGGCGGTGCCGCCGACGAAAAGGTTGATATACAGGCTGTCCCCGCCCGCGGCATAGATCAGTCCGGGCAAAGTCGGCAGGAAGCGGGCCATGTTGGCCGGGCAACAGGCGACCTCAAACCAGGCGCTCCGTTCGTACTTGCCGGCGGATTCGAGCGGATTCTGGTAAAAGAACCGGTCGCCGCCCAATGATACCCCCGAGATGAGCCCGTTATAAAGGATCCGCTCCAGGACATCGATATACCGGGCGTCCCCATGGAGCTCAAACAACCGCTGATTCCAGAGAGCGTTTCCGATCGAAGCGCAGGTTTCGGCATAGGCCTTGGCGTTCGGAAGCTCATAGTCGGCGCCGAAGGCTTCGTATTCACCGGTCGAGCCGATGCCGCCGGTGATATAAAGTTTCTTGCCGACGACGTTCTCCCAAAGGCGGCCGGCTGCCGCCGCGTACTCCGGGCGGCCGCCCAGCGAAGAGACATCGGCCATCCCGGAATACATGTAGGTGGCCCGGACCGCGTGCCCGACGGCCTCAGCCTGCTCCACGACCGGCTTGTGATTCTGAAGATATTCCTCGGAGTTGTAGATGACGAACGGCGAGTCGGCCGGATAGGTCTCGCCCCCATGATAATGTCCGCGCTCGTCGAGAAAGAACCTAGCCAGGTCCAGGTACTGCCTGTTGCCGGTGACCCGATAGAGCTTACAAAGCCCAATCTCAATTTCCTGATGTCCGGGGAAGCCACGGCGCTTGCCGGGTCCAAACGTGCGGAGGAGGAGGTCGGCGTTCTTGAGGGCGATCGCGAGGAAGTTCCGCTCGCCGGTCGTTACATAGTGGGCTACGGCCGCTTCATACATGTGGCCGACGTTGTAGAGCTCATGACTTACCCGCAGGTTCGACCAGCGCTCCGCTCCTGCACCCGGCGCAGGGTTCCCGGGATCGATCGTCCGCGTCGTATAGAGATACCCGTCCGGTTCCTGGGCCTTGCCGATAATGGCGACCAGCTTATCCAGCTTCTCCCGGAGTCCCGGGTCGGGATTGGTCCGCAGGGAATAGGCGGCCGCCTCCATCGCCTTGAAGACGTCGCTGTCGTTATAGCGTTTCCCGGTGTGCTTGCCCTTGACGAGTCCGGCGGCGATCCGGAAGTTGTCCGTGCGGCCGGTCTCCTCGTCCAACTTGAACAGATAGGGAATGGTCACGGTCCGGTTGATCTTGAGACGCGGCGCCCAGAACTCGTCCTCCAGCTTGACCTGGGCGAAATCCGCCCGCCGGATGGGATAATCCGGCTTCATGACCGGCAGCTGTCCGCCCAAGGCAAACAACGCCAGGAAACACAAGGCCATCAGGCTGCAAAGTCGCTTCTTCGGCATATGATCCTCGGCTCCTATTCTAGCACGACCCCCCCTCTCCTTCATCCTTCCCCGCCGCGGGGGGGGAAATGTGATAATCCTAGACATTTCGTCAAATGAATTTCCTTGGCCGAGATATCGTTTTCATCATAAACCCTCCTCCCCTGGCGGGAGGAGGTCGGGAGGAAGGGGATTTTCATCGTTCGCGGGTGGCGGAGCATGAGCTGCTAACGGCCGGCCAGCAGCGCTTTGTCCAGCCAATCGCCGAGAAGCCGAAAATAGCCCTCCGCCAGCCTCATCGGCGCGGCAGGCTGCGTCGGCTTGGCGGAGTCGACCTCCAGGACCCCGTGTCCGGCATTGGGCAGGACGACGACCCGGCACGTTTGATTTCCCGCCTCCTTGAGCGCGGCTTCGATCCGGCCCACGCTTTCATCGACGGGAACGGTATAATCATGCTTCCCGAAAATGAACAAGCCCGGTGAGCGCAGCCGCTTCACGGCCGGGATCGGGTCGTAGTCGACATCGAGGTGATAGAACCAGCCGGGGTCGCCCATCGTTTGCTTTTCATAAAGTTTGTCTCTATCGAGCTCCTTCGAGAGAGGCGGGAGGAAGTCGGCCAATTTCGGGTTCTGCTTGAGTTTCTGGACGAGCTCATCCAGCTTGTCCCCATTTTTCCCGGTCTTCCCATACTCATAGAGCAGGCTCATCGACTGGAGAACCCCGTCGACCTCCTCTTTAGAGAACCCCGACGCCGTCATAATGTTCGTCAGCATGGTGAATTCCTGCTTCCGCGGGCTGACGCCGGGACCGGAATGAGAGATAAAGAAGGCCGCATCCGCGGAGCGGGAGGCCGCCAAGGAAACAATCCAGCCGCCCTGGCTGATCCCGAAGAGGCCGACCTTCTGAGGATCGATGTCAGTACGGCTCCTCAGGAAACGGACCGCGGCGAGAGCGTCGGAGGCAAGTTCCGGGAAGTCGATCTTGCGCCAATCGCCGCCCGATTGGCCGACGCCACGCTTATCGTAGCCCAGAACTGCGATCCCCCGGTGGAGGAAGAAATGAGCCAGCAAGGAAACTTGATTCCTGGTGCCCGGACCGGAGCCATGGGCATAAACGACGGCGGGATGGCGTCCTGGTGTGGCCGGGAGAAGAAGACTGCCCGCAAGAGTAATGTCGCCGCTCGCAAAGGTCACCGGCACTTCGGTGAAACCGGAGGCTTTTGCGGCCTCGATATCGGGCCGGCCGCTGCGCTTGAGCATCAGACGGTCTGCTTCACCGGCGCTATTCTTGAAAAAAATGATCCGGATCTCGCCGGCCGGATTGTCCGCCCCTGCGCCGGGCCCGGCGGCAGTGAATTCGGTCTCAGAAACGGCCTGTAGCGGACCCATGCGGCCGGTCACCGAGTCGAAAAAGAACAGGCTCCCGCCCTCCGCCTGCTGGGAGAATTTGAATACCGAAACGTATTCTTTGGCGTCGTACATGTATTCGCCGAGATAGCGTTGCCAGAGGTCGGGCTTGAGGTCGAAGCCCTTGGCCGGCGGCTCTTGAATCCAAGGAAAGACGTTGACCAAGGACAGGCAGAATAAGAGCACGCGGAACACGGTTCTACCTCCTGGTGTTTTCCAATATAAAGATCGAGGCGCTGAGCGGCGGGACGGTCAATCGGCCGGAGAAGGGCGCCCCGGCCGTCTCTTCGATTTTGACCACGGGCTCCTTCTCCGGCTCGTTGTAGGCCATAGGATCGGTTCCGGCGATGCGGTAGAGTTTCGCCGTCTTCGGAACGGCCAATCCCTTAAGACCGAGGGCCAAGGCCTGAGCCTCCTGCGTCGGATTGACAATGGAAATCGTCAGCGTTTTCTTCTCTTCCGTCCAGGCGGCCATGACATCCAACGGCTCGGGCGCTCCCGTGACCTTGACCGGCAGCGTGCCGAACTGCGCGCGGTAGAGTTTAAGAACCAGTCCGGTCGTGTCAAAGGCGGCCGCGGTCTTCGTCGTCTTGATAGCCCCGATGACGTTCACCGTCTGGGCGTAGTTGGCCATGAAGATGACGTCGCTTTGCCGGGCGTATTCGTTGATCCCGGCGGCCACACCCAGCGCATCTTTCAGAAAATAGCGGGTGCCGATCTGACCGTAGAGCTCGGGCCCGTACCAATAGTTCCATTCGTCGAGGGCCACGGGAATCTCCTTTTCTTTGAGAGCCGGGATCGTCTTCCTGTACCTGCGGTGTGCCTGGGCGATTCGCCGGATCTCGCGCGGGATCTGGGAAACATGGCTGAGCACCCCGGGCATCTCGCCGACATAGAAGTGTTCGCTGATGAGGTCCATGGACGCGGCGGACCCGGCCAGCATGCCCTCGCTCCAGGGGCCGGCCGCGCCGACGCCGATGATCTTGATCGACGAGTCCTCAGCCCGCATGAGCGCGGCGATGCGGTTATGCTTCTTGACATAATCCTCAAGCGGCATGTGGCCGAGCTGCCAGTCGCCGTACATCTCGTTTCCGATCGACCACCACTTCACGCTCCACGGTTCGAGGCGGCCGTTCTCGGCGCGCCACCGGCCCATGGGAGTCGAGGAAGCGCCGTTCACGTATTCGACCTCCTCGGCGGCCAAAGTCTCCGAGCCCTGACCGCTGTTGATGGTGATATAGGGCTCGGTGTCGATCAGGCGGCAGAGGTCCAGGAATTCATGGATGCCGACGTCGTTGTGCTCGATCCCGAGCCAGGCGGGGTTTTTGCGGGGTGGCCGGCGGTCGCGGTCACCGACGCCGTCTTTCCAGTTGTAGCCGCTGACGAAATTGCCGCCCGGCCAGCGGTAGACGGGCGAATTGAGCTCCCGGAGAAGCGTCAGGACCTCAGGCCGGAAGCCCTCAACATTGTCCGCCGGCATGAGCGAGACAGTGCCCACCCTGAAAGACTCTCCGCCGCTCGACCGGATTTCGATGCGGGCCTTCTCGGCCGAAGCGCCGGCCGTAAAGGACAACAGGAAGGTCCGGTAATCATTCCCGATATCGCGGAAGCTTATCGTCTGCCTTTCTTCGGCCCCTTCGCCCCAGACAAGGCTGACCTCAACCGGCAAAGCGTCCGGGTCGGCGGAGAGAACGATGCGGCCGGTGTAGGGTTTCCCATTGACCAGGGCCAGTTCGCCCTGGAAAATCCCTCCGGGGCGCCCGTTCCCCTTCAACCGGATTTCCACGGCGTGCCGACCCACATAGGGAACCACCGGGTTCATCCAAACGCTGTGCGGTTCTCCGGCGGATTTCCAGACGGAATCCGGGGTGTCGACGGGGTAAAAGAACTTGCGGTCTTCGAGCATCTCGGCCCAGATCCCCTGATAGATGCAACGGCCCAAATGTTCGATGAACTGACCGTAGATATAAGGGGACATCGGCGGCAGCGTCTTCGCCGCCTCGATCGTCACCTCCGGTTTCAGGTCGGGCGCCCTGACTAGTTCGAGTTGGACGTCATCGAACCAGGCGGTTCCGGTCGCTTTTCCCCAGCCGCCGAAAAAGCAGTTGAGGGAGAGGGCGTCGTTCGCGCCGCTGTCGAAGGAAAGTTCCAGCCGGGTCCAATCCTGCGTTCCCGAAACTGACTTGGTCTGGATTTCGGTGCCCTGGAAGCTGAAAAGGGCGCCCCGGCTCGTCCCAGGCTCCAGGTTCTGGGTCTTGATCCAGCCGCTCAGACGGTACGTGGCATATGGCTTGACTGGGATGACGGTCATCCAGGAGGCATCGGCGCCCTCGGTCGAGGAAATGCGGACACTGTTTTTGCCGAAATGGGCGACCGTCGAATCCAGCGCGAAATCGGCCTTTGGCTGCCAGGTCATCGCCGTCCAGCCTTTGGGCATATTCCCTTCGGCCTCTTCAAAAGAGGAGTTGACGACGGCCGACTGTGCTTGGGCTGGGCTGGCGGTTTCACCAGGAGCGGCCACAAGATCTCCGGCCAGAAAAGATATCAGAATCAAAACAATAAAAGCACACGCCGAAATCGATTTCCCATACCACATGTCTCCTCCACTCCCTATTCCGATGATCAGATCAAGCGCAGAAGGAACAGGTTGACAGCGCTCAGACATAGGTCATCTTAACCTAGTAAGGGGTCAGGTCTCAACATTTGACAATTCAGATCTTCCCAAAAGAGTCGCACCCAAGAAACCCGGCCATTGGGCGATTTTAATTTGTTGATTGTTGAGACCTGACCCCTAATTAGTTGGACGGGAGACCGCCCGGATCTAAGCCTAATCTCTAGGACTGGCTTTCTTTTCCCCCCGGACGATCGGTCTCGGAAGACAACTGATAGATTTTTCCCAGAAGCTCCGTTGACCGGATCGGCTTCCCTACAAAACCATCCGCGCCGCAGCCCAGGGCGACAGGCCCAAGCATCGCCCCCTGATATACCGCAGACATAAGAATAACCCTTGTCCGCTTCAAATCGGGATCTTGTTTGATCCGTTTACAGAGCTCAACGCCGTCCATCTTAGGGAGAACCACGTCGCTGATCACGAGCGAAGGCTTTTCTTTATTGACCAAGTCCAGTGCCGCTTCGCCGTCCTGGGCTGTCAGGACAGCGAACAGATTGTCGACTAGAAAATGCTCGAGAAAACGGAGCGTCACCTTGTCATCATCCACGAGAACGATCTTATGGTCCATGCTGTTAAGGGCGTCATTCTACTTATATGCTGGTTATTCTGCAACAGCGGGCTTGGGGTGCTCCATTTGATAATCGCCGGGAAAGGGCCGATGGACCAACCTTGCCGCTTCAGGATGAAGGCCCTTTGGGTCAGTCTCCGGCCGCCGGTTTCGAGGGCGACGGCGTTTGTAAGGGGTCAATTGTAAGGGGGTGTAACGGGTCAGGGGTGTAAGGGGTCAAGTCTCAACAATTAACAATTCAAATCTTCCAAAAAGAGTTTCATCCATAGAATCCGTCCAGGCACCAGGTGAGATTTGTTGATTGTTGAGACCTGACCCCTATTGTATCTCGGGGACGACGATGCCCCCCATGTTCTTTTCGATCAACTTTTTATTGAAGGCCGGGAGGTCGGACTTCAGGACATCATCGAACCT
>CAYGXD010000073.1:14970-16873 GCA_964353705.1 uncultured Eubacteriales bacterium
AAGCCGGACGCGGCTTGAAGAGATGAACGGGCGACTGGATGACCGCCCCGGTGAGCTGCTGAAGCGGCGTGACATCGTCCATGATCCAGAAACCCCGTCCGTATGTGGCCACGACGAGGTCGTTGAAATGCGGCTGGACGACCAGGTGATGGACGGGCGCATGAGGGAGGTTGTTCTGGAGCGGAAGCCAGTTTTTCCCGTCGTCAAACGAAATGTAGATGGCGTTCTCGGTGCCAAGGTAGAGCAGGCCCTTCCGCACCGGGTCCTCGTGGATCCAGTGGCAGTAGCTGAAGACGCTCCTGGGCACTCCCGCGCTCAGCGATATCCAGGTCTTGCCATAGTCGGCGGTCTTATAGACAAACGGGTCGCGGCCGTTCATCTGATGGAAGTCGACCGTCAGGTAGGCTGTTCCCGCCTCATAGCGTGAAGGCTCGATGTTGCTGACTGTACCCCAGGTGGGAAGCCCGGTGATGTTTTTGGTGACGTTGGTCCAGCTCTTCCCCCCGTCGCGGGTTATCTGGACCAGACCGTCGTTCGTACCGGCCCAAATACAGCCCTTCTCAACAGGCGACTCGGCGATGGCGAAGACGACGCAGCCATACTCCACGGCCAGGTTGTCCAGTGTCAACCCGCCCGATGGCTGCATCCTCGCCGGGTCGTTGGTCGTCAGATCCGGGCTGATCACCTCCCAAGTACGTCCGCTGTTTGTCGTCCGGTGGACAAATTGACTTCCCGCATAAACCATGTTGTGGTCGTGGGGCGAGATGTGGATCGGAAAAGTCCAGTTCAGACGGTACTTGGCTGCGGCGGCATGCGACCCGTAGATGGATTCCGGCCAGATGTGAGCCGTGGCGATATGCCCGGTGCGGTAATCCACCCGCATCAAGTCGCCGTTGTAGCTTCCGCCCCAGACGATATTCGGGTCAACGGGGTCGGGGACGACGTACCCGCATTCGCCGCCGGCGGTCGCCTCCCAAATCGTGTGCGGCGGCTCCCAGCCGACTTCCTCGAGCCGGGCCGTGCTCGGGCCCTTATACGCGTCGCCGTCCTGGCGGCCTCCGTAGACATAATAGGGAATCTGGTTGTCGACCGCGACATGGTACATCTGGGCGATCGGCAGGTTGACCCGCTGCCAGGTTTTCCCCCGGTTGAGGGTAATCATGGCGCCGCCGTCGTCGCTGACAATTAAACGGTCCGGGTTCTCGGGATCGGCCCACATGTCGTGGGTATCGCCGCTCCATGGCATGACCTCGGTGGTGGCGCCGCCGTCGAGCGTCCGGCTGATGGAGTTGGCCGCGAAATAGACCTCGTTCTCGTCGGCCGGATTGACCATGATGCGGGAGGCGTAGTGCGGGCGTTCGTTGAGCAAACGGCAATAACTCGCGATCCTCCAGGTCTCGCCGCCGTCGTCGCTCCGCCAGAGGACACCCCGGTTGGGCGAGCCGGTCTCGATCAGCGCGTAGACGACGTTGGAGTTGCTCGGGGCCACGGCCAGCCCGATTTTGCCGACCGGAGGCTCGGGCAATCCGTGGCCGGTCATACGCCTCCAGGTGTCCCCGCCGTCGCTGGATTTCCAGATCCCGCCGTGCGGACCGCCGCTCTCCCGGCCATAAGTGTGGATGACGATCGGCCACATCCCCGCAAAGAGGATGCGCGAATTGTTCGGATCCATGGCGATCTCAAAGCAGCCGGTGTTCTCGTCGGCGAAAAGCACTTGCTCCCACGTCTTGCCTCCGTCCTCGGTGCGGAAAACGCCCCGCTCTTTCTGCGGGCCGTAGCAGTGACCGACCGCGGCCACAAAGACGATGTCGGGGTGGCGCGGGTCGATGGCCACCCGGCCGATGCGCCCGGTCTTTTCGAGGCCCATATTTTTCCAGGTCTTGCCGGCGTCGGAGGATTTATA
>CAYGXD010000074.1:0-16842 GCA_964353705.1 uncultured Eubacteriales bacterium
AAGGATTATCTGGGGACGAGAGGGAAGGCAGCTGCAGAGGGGGGATCAAAATCGATAGCTGATCCCGGTCAGGAGGCGGGTCTCACTCGGCATATCTCCGGAAGTCCGCTCGAGCGTCAGGAGCAGGGACGTCCGCCTTGTCACGGTGATAACCGAAGACACGCCGTAGAGGTCGGTGTGAGGCCGCGTTTCCACCTGAACCTGGCTCCCGAAATACCTGAGGACGGAGACCGAGGAGCTGTAGAATCCTTCGAGGTAGAGACTCCGGCCGAACGTCTTGCCGATCGAGATATACCAGGAGTCATAGGACGTCTGCCCCGCCTGGGAAAACCTTGAGTTGGTGACCCGCAGGTCGAAACCTGACTTGAACAAATCGTAACCGAAGATCCCCAGCGTGACGCGGTCGCGCTTCTCGTCCTGCTCGTTGGTCTTATCCTGAGCATACCCCACGAAGGCCTGAATCCCGGGGGAAAACCGGAAGGTCAGGCGTCCGCCGATCGATTCATAGAGAAATCCTTCAAGAGCGGATTCACTGACAGGCAGCCCGCTGTGGACCTGATCGGTGATGGTCCGGGCGTCGATCGACCGGCCGTGATGGAAGATGCCCTGGAGTTCGATAAGACGCACGGGGGAGTACCGGACGTTGGCAAAAAAATAGGCAAGATTAGCTTGGCCCTGCCCGGCCGGCCCCTGGAGGTCATATTCCATGGCTTGGTATAGATAAAAGTCCCTCTTTATGGGGATATAATTGGAAAAAACGATGACCGACCTTTCGGTCAAGCCCTGATTCCGGATATTGATATAGCCCAGAACGTGGCGGCGGGCCATCTCTCCCTCGATGGTCACGTAGCCGCCGGCCTTACTGACACTGGAAACATAGCCGGCCTCCATGATCTTGGGTTCCATTCCCCAGAAGGCGCCCACTCTCATCTTTCCCAGGCTGAAAGGAAGTCTTTGGAACGGCCGGGCCTCTGCCGCCACACCCCCCAGAGAACCCAGCGCCCCGAGCTCGTCCAGCCAGACCTGGCCGGCGCGGAGCCCGAACGTCCTCCCTTTCGACCACCAGCCGACGTGAGCGTCATAGATCGAGACCCTCTGTTTTCTTCCTTCCGTCGACGGATAACCCGCGAAACGGGAGTCTATGGCGTACTCGAGTCCGCCCTCGTCTCCCGCGGGAGCCCTGTACATCAGCGTCCCAACGAGCTCCGTGAAAAGGCTGTTCTCTCCGCCCGTTTGGCCTCTTTGGGCCGCCAGGCCATAGAGCGACACCCGGCCCCAGTGAGGATTGATATCGCCCAAAGCCTGAGTCGATCCCAGCCAAATCATGATCATCCAGGCCAAAAAGGAAATGAAGACCTTGTTCTTATTCAATCTGCCCTCCCCTGAGGATGGCAGCTGTAGCAGGCCGCCGAGTCATAGCGATAGCCGGGAACTCCGCCGTGCTCTTCGTCCGTGTCGCCACGGGTGTGGCAGGTCAGGCAGGTGAACACCGTGAAATTGCTTTGATCAGGATGGCAGGCGGAACAGGCATTTCCGGCGTGCCTGCCCGAAGTGATGGGGAACCAGGTGTGGTTAAAATGTGCCTGGTCCCAAGATGCATCGGAGGCCCGGTGACAGGATTCACAGGTCGTCGGGAAGCCGGCGGCCACATGGTTCGGGTCGCGCGTCTGTTCATAGTCTGTCCGGTGGCAGCCGTAGCATTCGCGCGGGGTCCCCGAGTACACATTGTTCTTGTGGCAGGCGCTGCAGTCCAGCGTGGCATGAACGCCCTGGAGGGCGAATACGCTGTTGTGATTGAAGTTGGCCTGGTCCCAAGATGTATCGGAGGCCCGGTGACAGGATTCACAAGTCGTGGGAAAGCCGGCCGCCTGGTGGTTCGGGTCGCGCGTCTGTTCGTAGTCTGTCCGGTGGCAGCCGTAGCATTCGCGCGTCGTCCCGGCATAAACACCGTTTTTGTGGCAGGCGCTGCAGTCCAACGTGGCATGAACGCCCTGGAGGGGAAAGAAGCTGTTATGGTTGACCGAGGCTTGGTCCCAGCTCGTGTGGGAGGGCAGATGACAGAGCTCGCACGTCGTCGGGAAGCCCGCCTGAACATGGTTGGGGTCGGACGTACCCTCGTAGTCCTCTCGATGGCAGGAATAGCAGTCGAAGCCGGCCAGGTGGAAGTTCCCGTTCTTGTGGCAGCTGTCACAGCTCAAGTTCCTGTGGGCGGCATTGAGCGGCTGCCCGGTCTGCACGCCGTGGTCCCAAGTCACGGCCGTCCAGGAGATCGGCCGGTGACAGTTTTCGCAGTCCGTTCCGAGCGCCGTCCGGTAGCGATCGTCCTGCCGCCGGATCCAGTGGCAGTCATAGCAGCGCATGGGAGTCCCTTTATAAACGTTGTTGAGATGGCAGGATGAGCACGGGACCTCAAGATGCCGTCCTTCAAGGGGGAAAGTCCCCGCTTTGTGAAAGCCGCGCGCTATCGAGGTCCAGCCGGATGGAGTGTGACAGGCCTCGCATTTCTGCGGCATCGTACCCTGGTGAGGTTCCGCATGACAAAATCCGCAGTCCCTCCGGTTGGCCATATAGGAACGGACCTTGTGACAGGCGGGACAATTCTTGGCCAGGCCGGCGTGCCTCCCTTCAAAAGCAAATCCCGTCTCCTCGGCGTGGTTGAAGTCCGCCAGATCGAGAGGTCGGATGTCGGCGTCGACGCCTTGATGCTCCTGGTGGCAGGCTTCGCAATCCCCGGCGACCTCGCGGTGGACGCCTTTTTTGGCGGCGATCCTCTCGGCGACCGGCTGATGACAGGCCAGGCAGCGGGCGGCCTCGATCTCTTTCCCGTCCGCATGGCATTTCCCGCAGTTCGCTTCGCCCTCCAGGGAGCTGTGCGCCTGGGAAAGCGGACCGGGAGCGGTGCGCGGCGCTTGAGCCTCCTGGCCGGCCAGGGCCAGCAGGGCGATCAGAACCAACAAAACGGCGCCCGCTACAAGGGCAAAAAGGGGATAAGAAAGGGAACCATTCGGACGGCGATAATCCTTCAGCCAGGCCGGCTTCATCATTGATCCTTCCTCTCTATCCGCGGGAGTCGGGTCAATCCCTATTATCTCGATGTTAATTATAGGATTAATATAATTTAGGCGGCGAGAGTTGTCAATCCGGCCCGAAATGGGCCCTGGAATCTGTGGCGCCGCGCAAGTCCTATCCGTGAAACAGGCGGGAGGTGATCTTGAGAAGGCTTCGGAAGGGGGTTGTCGAGTTGACCGTTCCCAGCTGCGGAAGGAGAGAGAGCAGGGCCTTGACCTTCCTCCCCCGGCGGGGGTGGTGCATGATGGCCAGCGCGCTCTCAATGATCCGGAGATTCGCGGGCGCATACGGATACCACCACTGTTTGGTCCGTTTCTTGGCGAAATCAGAGCAGACGAACTTGATGTTGGTGATCTCAAGCATTCCGTAGGGTCCATGGGTCCGGCCCATTCCGGTCTGCTTGATGCCGCCCCAGATCGCCTTCGGCTCGTTGAACGTCACCATGTGGTCATTGACGGTAACTCCGCCCGCTTCAAGCTCCTCCGTTAGACGGGAGGCCATCTTTTTGTCCCTCGTCCAAACGGAGGCGGTCAACCCGTAATGGCTGTCGTTGGCCAGGCGGACGGCCTCCCCGATGTCTTTGAATGTCATTATGGGAAGCACCGGCCCGAAAGTTTCTTCGGTCATGACCGGCATCGTGTGGTCGACTTTTCTCAGCACGGTCGGTTGGAAGAAATAGCCGGGGAGGCTATCTACCCTCTGTCCCCCGCAAAGGATCTCGGCTCCTTTTGTCCGGGCGTCCCGGACATGTTCCTCGACCACCTTGAGCTGGCCCAGGTTCTCCATCGGACCCACATCCACGTCCGGGTCTGTGGGATTCCCCACCCGGAGCCCGGCGGTGAGCTCCACAACCCGCCTGGTGAACTCGGCGGCTATTTCCTCGGCCACATACACCCTCTCGACCGACGCACAGCTCTGGCCGGTGTTCATGAAGGCCGCCCAGACCGCTCCCCGCGCCGCCAGTTCGAGGTCGGCGTCCCGGAGGATGATCATCGGGTCCTTGCCCCCGAGCTCGAGCACGACATTGGTCAAGTTGTGGCTGGCCAATTCCAGGATCCGCTTGCCGATCGGGACGCTGCCGGTGAAGGCGATGGACTGGATGACCGGGTTAAGGATCATCTCTTCCGCCTGGGGGACTCGGCAGGGCACAACGTTTACCGCTCCGGCCGGGATTCCGGCCTCGGTCATGATCTCACCGATTGCCAGGGCCGTGAACGGAGTCGATGTGGACGGCCGGAGGACGATCGTGTTTCCCGCCGTGAGTTCGCTGATGACGTCCAGGAACGGGATCATGAACGGGAAATTCCAGGGGGAAATGACGAGCGACGGCCCCAGGGGCTGGAATAGATAGCGGCATTTCTTATGGGCGAAGAGGGGGATCTGAGGGCGGACCTTTTTGGGGGCCTGGGATTTATGCTGGTTATGGCTGTAGTAATCCAGCGTCTCCAGGATGGTGAGGACCTCGATGGTCAGGGCTTCGGCTAGGGGGGTTCCTTTCTCCAGGGCGATGAGCCTGGCTATTTCGTTTGACCGGAGGAGGAGGATATCTTTCGCCTTGAGGAAGATCCTCCGCTTCTCTTGGGGCGATATATTCCTCCAGGCCGGGTAGGCGGTCCGGGCCGCCTCGACGGCCCGGCGGCAGTCCTCGGATGAGGCCAGAGAGACTTCGCCCAGGAGTTCGAGAGTGGCGGGATTCTCCACCTTGGCTTTGTCTTTGCCTTCGAGCCGCTCGCCGGCGATGAGGAGCCGGCCGTCCAGTGCAGCCATGTCGGGCTAGAACCTCCCCGTGATGAATCTCTTGAACCAGGTCCAGAAGAGGAACGGATAGGAGTCGATGATCAGGTCCAGGCGGAAAAGGGGGTTGATGATGCCCGCCCTGAGAAAAAGCAGGAGGACGAGCGTCTTGTGTTTGGGCGGACAGCCGCGGATCTTTATCTTTCGTCCGGCTTTGACCCGGCCCTCGATTTCCGTACAGGAGCCGACAAGGAGCACTCTGTCGGCGGTGATGTCGCCTTTGTATTTCCCGATCACGACGGTCCAATCCGGGAGCTTGGTCCAAAGTCTTGGCTTCCGGTCCTTGATCATGTAGAGCCAATCGAGGAAAACACCGTGGCAGCCGCCCGTGCAGTAGGGCTCGCCGCTGCGGATCTTGACGTTGCAGTCCACATCGTCCGCCCGGATGAAACCCGTCTCCCAGGTTTTCGTCCTCTCCCGGATCTCCTGAAGAGAGATGTCGCCTCCGATTTCGATATCGCCGAGGTCGAGAGATCCGTAGCCGCGGGCCCGGGCGGCAACCAGGTGACCGACCTTCTCCGGATCGAGGTGGAAGATGTGGGCGCAGACGACATCGTGAGCCAGGGGGTTTGTGGCCATGATGACGACGCCGAGGGGATGTCCGTGCTGGGTCAGGTGGTTTCCGCCGAAGGAGACCTCGACGGCATCGGTGGCGATGAAATCAGGATGCCCGATTTCGAGCAGGTCGACGACCTTCTCGTCAAGGTTGTAGTTGTGGTGCCGCATCCTCTCCCCGTCACAGAGGATGCCGATGTTGAGCTTAAGGGCAGCGGTGAGGCCGTGGGCCAGGGCGTTCGTCTTGAGCTTGGGGGCATAGATGAGGAAATCCCGGTCGGCGATCTCGCGGGAGGTACGGATCCTCTGGTGGATCTTCCCTTTTTGAAGCGGGACGGTTTTCTTGCGGGCCGCTTCGATCGGCCGGAGGCTGAAGCGATGCTTTTTGCGGAGGCGGTAATATCCGGCCCGCCGGAACATCCGCGAGGTGGGGATGGCGGCGCCGCATTTTTCGGCGACCCGGATCTCCGGCGTGCCGTGGGCTCTTTCCTCGAGCGCGGTAAGCAAACCGTCCAGGAACTCGGGCCGGGTGTAGGCGGAGGGCGTGACCTTATGATGGGCCATGACCACGTTGGGCTTGATCGTGATCTTTCCCTGGACCCGGGGGGCCAGGCCGAATCCGTCGAGGCCGTCGCCGATGATCTTGGCCAGGGCGGAGGGGTCATAGGCATCCGCCCGCCGCAGGATGACTTTCGCTTTCTTGCTCATCAGCCGCGCTTATATCACAAATAGGGGTCAGGTCTCAACAATCAACAAATTTTCTGTTGCGGAATTCCTATTTCATCCCCCCGCACACCTTTTCGGCCAGCCCTCTTTCCACCTTATCTTTTATTGCCATGATTTCAGGGTCACCTAATTTGAGCCCAAATCGTTTAACGACTTGATGGACTGCCGCATAATCCATGTCAACAAGACCTCCGATTTCCTTAAGGGACAAAGGAGTGATTTTTCTTAATAAATATAAAAAAAGCTGAAAATAAGGGTTTCGCCTCTGTCCTCCGCTCCGCCTAAATATTGTTGCTTTTTTGATGCCCAGGGAGTCTGTCATAATCACAACAAGATCCTCCGGCGTTAGCAGGTGAGGAGGCCGGACGTCCGTAGCAGGGATTTCCCTGCAAGCACCTAAGGAGGCGATCCGCCTTTCCATTTTTTCAATAAATTCCGGCCCTCCAAGGATAATCCCCTTGTAGGCTTCCTCCAAAGGATTTTTCGTCTTGTTCATTGTCATAACATAGTTCTTGTACATTCCGTACGCCGCCTGAGGCCAACTGGCTGTTTGCTCCCTTTTTGGGCTGGGAGCCGGCTCAACACGGCCAGCTGCCAGCGTAAGCGCGAGTGATGTATCGAGCCGCTCAATGACCGGCTTTCTAGCGCCGATATGGTCCAAGTAGCTGCTCCAAGGATATTGATCCAAAGAACGGACCAGCCCGGCCCTGATTGGATTAAGATGCATGTACGCAGAAAGGGTTAGCGCGTATCTGTTTTCTTCCACCAAAATGGATTTGTACCTTCCCTGAAAGATGACTCCGATGATTTGATGCCTAGCCTTAAACCAATTCGCGTAGGAAGAATTCAGATAGTGCATGGCCTGAGAAAGATTCGGCAATCGAGTTCTTATGAATAGATGATAATGGTTGTTCATCAAACAATAGGCATAGCAGATAACAGAATACTTAGTGAGTGTTTCGTTTATTCTATCCAAAAAGGTTTTCTTGTCATCTGCTGAATAAAAAACATCTTCTTTTCTATTGCCCCGTGCCATGACATGATAGACCGCGTCCTCGAAGCACAATCTCAACGGCCTAGCCATGGGTGTCAATCATCAATAGCCAGAGAAGCGTTTCCAAACATATGACGAAGCTAAAGAGAGAACCGTATCAAATAGGGAACGGCTCAAGGTAACTGAAAGATTATCTCTTCCTCTAAATAGGGGAAATTTGTTGATTGTTGAGACCTGACCCCTATTCCGCTTCTATTCAAGGGGCTTGCCCTTGGTCTCGGGGAGGGCGAAAGCGGTGAAGGCGGAGAATAAGAAGAAGCCGGCGGTAAGATAAAACGCCCAGGCCAGGCCGTGCGCTTTGGCCAGCGCTCCAATGGTAAAAGGCGCCAGGGCGCTCAGGCCGCGGCCGACGTTGTAGGTAAACCCCTGGGCCGAGGCGCGGATGCGGGTCGGGAAGATCTCGGCCGTGATGGTTCCGAAACCGGAGAAATAACCGGTCCCGAAGAAAGCGACAAAGGGTCCCAGCAGAAGAAGCGCGGCAGTCTCCCGGACGCTGCTGTAGAGGATGACCAGCGCCGCCGCCGCGAAAAGGTAGACGATATAGGTCTTCTTCCGTCCGCGGCGGTCCGAGATGAACCCGAAGCTGACATAGCCCAGCCACATCCCGGCCTGCATCACGATGATCCAGGTGGACGTCTTGACAATCCCCAGCCCCATCCCTCCCTGGTCCGGGGGCAGCCCGAGGTAGGCGGGGATCCAGGTGAACAGACCCCACCAGGCGAACATCGTCCCGGCGTTCATCACGGTCGTGACCAGGGTATCTTTCAACAGCGGCCGGCGGAAAATCTCGCTCAGGCCGGCGCGCAAAGCGAAACTTTTATTAGCGGCCGCGCCTTTTTTCCAGATCTCCGGCTCTTCGACATGACGCCGGATCCAGAACGTCAGGAGGGCCGGCAGGACACCGACGAAAAAGACACTCCGCCAACCCCATCTCGGCAGGACCAGGGCGGTCAGGGCGGCGGCCAGAGCATAGCCGACGGCCCAAGAACTCTGCATGATACCCAGCGCTTTACCCCGGTGTTCGGACGGCCAGGTCTCCGCGACCAGCGCCGCGCCCGCGGCCCACTCTCCGCCCATTCCCAAACCTAAAAGCACCCGGAAAACCCCCAACTGCGCGATGTTTTGAGAGAGCCCGCATGCTCCAGTAAACACGGAATAGACCAGGATGCTGCCCATGAGCGCCTTCACGCGGCCGAAGCGGTCGGCGAGCAGACCGAAAATCGTCCCCCCGACCGCCGAAGCGAAAAGCGTCAGGGAGCCCATCAGGCCGGCCGTAGCCGTCGACATCCCAAAATCCCTCATCAAGTGCGCCAGGACCATGGCATAGAGCATGATATCCATGCTGTCGAGCATCCAGCCGAGCGAAGCGGAAACGAGCGCCCTCCGCTGCTGCGCCGTAGCCGATCCAAGCCACGTCATTTCTTATTCTTCCCAAGGCGAGCCTTCCCATGGCCTCCGCCTCCCGGTGTCTCCACGATGACCCTGTCGCCGGCAGCCACGCGAAAAGAGACTTTCCCTCCCAACTTCAGCGTCCGTCCCTTTCTGACCAGAGTATTCTTCCCCTTTTTCCCCGGTGTCCCTCCAGCCAAACCGTATGGCGCGAACCTCCGCCGCTCGGAGAGGATGTTCACTTGGGCCGGCGCCAAGAACTCATACTCTCTGACAATCCCGTCCCCGCCCTTGAACTTCCCTTTCCCACCTGATCCACGGCGCAGCGAGTAGCGCCTGATGCGAACCGGCAGATAATGCTCGAGAGCCTCGACCGGAGTGTTCCGGGTGTTGGTCATATGAGTGTGGACACCGCTCAGTCCATCCCTTTCCGGGCTCGCACCCATGCCGCCTCCGATCGTCTCGTAATAGGCGAAATTCCGGCCGGTCGCCGGATGAGTCCCCCCGAAGGTGATGTTGTTCATCGTCCCGCTCGAAGCGGCCGGAATCCTGTCCGGGATGGCTTGGGCCAGAGCCCCCAAAAGGACGTCGGTGATCCGCTGAGAGGTCTCGACATTCCCGCCCGCAACGGCGGCGGGCGGCCGGGCGTTGACGACACTTCCCCCCGGCGCTAGGAGTCGGATCGGCTTTATTAACCCGGAGTTGTAGGGGACGTCGCCCCGGATGATCGAGCGGAATGCGTACATCGTGGCCGAGAGGGTAATGGCGAAATTCGCGTTGACGTTCCCCTCCACTTGGCCGTCCGAACCGCCGAAATCCACCTCGGCCGAGCTTCCCCGGACCCGGATGGTCACCCGTATCCGGACCGGCTCCCGACGCACGCCGTCCTCATCCAGCCGGTCCTCGAAACTGTAATCGCCGTCGGGGATGTCACGGATGGCCCGGCGCATGATGCTCTTGGAATAGTCCTGGAGATTTCGCATGTAAGCCGAGACCTTCGAAAAGCCGTATTTGCGCGTGATCTCAACGAGCCTTCTCTCTCCAATACGGTTCGCCGCCAATTGGGCCGTGAGGTCGCCCTCCCGTTCCTCCGGAGTACGGACGTTCGCCAGTACGAAGCTGAGCACGTCCCGGACGATCCGGCCGCGCCGGACGAGCCTCACGGGAGGGATGATGATGCCCTCCTGGAAGATCTCTGTGGCCAAGGCCATTGAGCCGGGCGCAATGCCGCCGACATCGGAATGGTGAGCCCGGTTGGCGACAAAGTAAGCCGGACGGCCGCGCCCCTTGACGAAGACCGGAGAAACCAGGGTGATATCCGGAAGGTGGGTCCCGCCGCGAAACGGGTCGTTGAGGACGACGGCATCCCCGGGCTCGAGGTCGATTCTCTCGACGGCGCTCTGGACCGAAAGCGGCATGGCCCCGAGATGGACGGGCAGGTGGTCCCCCTGCGCAACGGCGCCCCCATTCCCGTCGAACACGGCGCAGGAATAATCCTTCCTCTCCTTGATGTTGGGAGAGAAGGAGGAACGGCACAGGGTGACTCCCATCTCCTCGGCGACAGAGATAAAAAGACTCTTGAAGATCTCGAGCTCAACCGGGTCGACTTTTCTCATTTCCAATGCTTAATAATCAGATTTCCAAACCGGTCAACGACGCAGGCAAAACGAGGCGGGACGATCGCCGTGGATTCATAATCAAGAATAAGGGCGGGCCCCGTGATCACGTTCCCTGCGCCCAACTTCTCCCGGGCGTAAACACCCGCCTGATGATCCCGGCCGTCAAAACGTATGGTCCGGCGGTCGATCCGCGCCGCCTTCGGATCCTTCCCCCCTGGCTCGATTTCGGCGAGGCGCGGCTTCTCCGTGATGCCCACGGCTTTCACCCTCAGGCTTACGACCTCGACCGGCCGTTCCTCGTCGGCGTAGCCATAGCGGCGGAGGTGCCGCCTGTGAAAATTGCGCCCAAAAGCGGCCGAAAAAGGGACAGTGAGTTCATAGGACTGGCCGATGTAGCGGACGTCGAGGGATCTGAGGAGCCGGATGTTCCTTTGAGTGAAGCCTTCCCGCCGGAGGTCGCGGGCCGCGTCCTCAAGCAGGGGCCGGAAAAGACGCATGAGCGCGGATATGGAAATTTGATCGCCCGCCTGGAGCACGGACAGCGAATAGTCTTTGACGGTGTCGGCGAGGAGCATGCCGAGAGCGGAGAGGACTCCGGCATTCTTGGGAACGATGACCTTGGGGATGCGGAGTTTTTGGGCCAGGCTGCAGGCGTGCATACCGCCCGCCCCGCCGAATGAAAGAAGGGCAAAATCGCGGGTATCGAATCCCCGCTCAACGGAGATCACCCGGATGGCCCGCTCCATGGTCGCATCGGCCACCCGGATGATCCCTTCGGCCAAGCTGCGGGCGTCCATCTTCAGCCGGGAGGCGAAGCGTTCCAAGGCGTGGCGCGAGCGCTCGGGATAGAGCTTCATCGTCCCACCCAGAAAGCGCTCCGGATCAAGCCTGCCTAAAAGAAGGTTGGCATCGGTCACGGTCACGTCTTCTCCCATTCCATAACAGGCCGGACCGGGATCGGCGCCGGCGCTCTGAGGACCGACCCGGAGCGCGCCGCCCGGATCCGGATGGGCGATCGACCCTCCGCCCGACCCGACGGTGTGGATGTCGATGATCGGGAGCCGGAGCGGCAGGTCGCTGATCGTCGATTCGGTCGACCGGGAGATATCGCCGTCGCAGAGAGAGACGTCCGTCGAGGTCCCCCCCATGTCGAAGGAGATGATCCTGGAAAAACCGGCGGCCGCGGCCACCTCCTTGGCCCCAACCGCTCCACCGGCCGGCCCGGACAGGATGGTGCAAACGGGATTGTCTTTGGCGCTCCGGGAAGAGACGAACCCGCCGTTCGACTGCATGATCCTGACCGGGTTCGGGCGCAGCGCTTTTTCCAGACGGCCGAGGTAGCTCTCCATAAAAGGCGCGACATAAGCATTGACGGCGGTCGTGCTGGCGCGCTCATACTCGCGGTATTCCCGGAGCACCCGGTGCGAGGCGGAGAACGATAAACCCTCCTGCTCGAGCCTCCGGCAGACCCGCTTCTCGTTGGCCGGGTTGACGTAAGAATGCAGGAAACAGATCGCCACCGATTCGATCCCCGCCTGCTTCAGCCGGCGGATTATCGCCTCCACCTGGCCCGCGTCGACCGGCGTTTCGACGCTGCCGTCGGCCAGCGTCCTCTCCCGGACACCGAAACACAGACGGCGCGGGACGAGCGTTTTCCTCTCTTCGACCATGATGTTGTAAAGCTCGCGCCGGGTCTGGCGACCGATCCCGAGCAGGTCTTCAAAGCCGGCCGTAGTCAGGAAGGCGATTTTCGCCCCTTTGCGCTCGAGGAGGGCGTTCGTGGCCACCGTTGAGCCGTGGATGATCTCTATCTTTTCTCCCCCGACGCCGCCTTCCTCGAGGCCTCTGACAATGGCCTGGGCGGGATCATTAGGGGTGGAGAGGACCTTGTGGATCCAGATGCCGGACGGGCCGAGAAAGACGAAATCGGTAAAAGTCCCGCCGGTGTCGATGCCGACTCGGATCATCTCATCCTCTCGGGAAACACAAAACCTACCACATCCGCCGCCTGGAAACAATAAGGCAAGGGGTCAGGTCTCAACAATCAACTAAGCAGGAGCCACGCTGCTAATTGTTGAATGTTGAGACCTGATCCCATACAGGGCTTTGACTGGACTGGCGAAAAGTGATAATTTCTGTTCATAAAGGGCAAGAGTCCCATGAAGCGCCACACACCGCGAGCTTCGGTTCTCAAGAACGCTTCGGGGCGAGTAGCAGGCCTGACCCTTCTGTCAGTCATCTTCTTACCGGCCGTTCCAAGGCCGGCTTTTTGGACGCCTCAAGAGGACACCCAGGAGGAGGTGACGGTCACGGCCGTCGAAGTCCCCGTCCGGGTTCTCGCGAAGGGCGAAGCGGTCCGGGGCCTGGGCAAAGACGACTTCGAGGTCTATGAGAACGGCGTCAAACAGGAGATTACTCACTTCGAAATCATCTCCAAAAGAATCTCCCCTCAGGAAGCGGCGGCAGCGCCTGCCCAGGAACGGCAACCCAGGAAGAGGCTTTTTCTCCTCATCTTCAATATTTTTGATTACAACGACGGCGTGGGCGAAGCCATCGACCTATTTTTCCGGGATGTCCTTCAGCCCGGCGACCAGGTCACGGCCATCACCGAAGACATGGTCCTGAGTTTGGGACAGGAAAGAAAGACCGACCTGCTTATCCTCAACCTCAAGCAAGGGCTTAAAAAACATAAGGCGATTTCCGTCCAGAACACACAGAGAGCTTTCCGGGAGCTCCGCTATGAAGGCGACCGGCTGCTCAACGCGCTGCGGGGAACGCAGGCTGACGAATTTTCCCTGGACCAGGCGATGATCCGGTTTTTCGATAATTATCAGACTGTGTGGGACGCCTACCGCCGCCAATACCTCATGCCTGACGTCGCTTTCTATCAGGCATTGACCAGAAAAATCAGGACGATCGAGGCCGAAAAGTGGGCCATCTGTTTTCAGCAGCGCGACCTCTTCCCTGAGCTCAAGAGCGCCTCCCGGCTGGAGACCGAAATCAGGAATTGGGTGGATTCCCAGATCACGCCGGAAGATCAGATCAGAGCCCGGATGGTCCAGGCCAGGCATCAGGACCTCCAAAGAAGGCTGGCCCTGTCCGACCTGGTCTCGCCCGACCTGTTTCGGGATATCTTCCTGAGCGCCGACGTCACTTTCCATCTCGTGTTGCTGAAATCATTCCGGACGCTCCAGGACCAGGATTTTGAGCTGGAGGAAGTCGGCCAGGATTACGAAGAGAGCTTCCGGAAAATCAGCCGGGCCACGGGAGGCTATCTCGCTTTTTCCAACCGGCCGGCGGAAGCTCTCCAGGAGGCCGTCCAGACCGAGGACTACCATTATCTCCTCGTCTTTTCGCCGGCGGAAAACTCGGCTCAGCGGAAACGGGAGATTGAGGTTCGCGTCAAACGGAGCGGCGCCGAGGTCAGCTACCTAAAGAATTATGTCGCCCCCGGCCCTCCCGCAATGACCATCGCCAACGTCAAGTCGGGCGCCAAGGTCTTGAGCTTCTCCCTCCTCCACTATCTCATGGGAAAAAGCGAGGGGAAGACGAAGGGGCTGGCCGAAGTGAAAATCACCATCTTTGATGACCAGTCGAAAAACGTCTTCGACGATGGAAAGACGCTCGACCTCATCAAGAAAGAGACGCACATCTCCCTCAATTTCGGACAGCTCAAATCCGGCGACTACTTCGTCATCATCCAGGCTACCGACAGGCTGGCCAACGAGCAGGATGTCTATTCGGGGTTGATCAGGCTCTGAGAGTTACTTCAGCTCTTTCTCGACCCGGGCGATGAGTTCCTCCACCGCTTTCTGCTCGGAGTTGAGGTGGAGCGAGGCGTTCAGCGCTTCCAGCGCTTCCTTTTTTTGCCCTCTCCTATAAAAGCAATTGCCCAGGGAGTTGAGGAGCCTTGTGTCGCTGTTATAGATCTTGTTCCCCTGGAGCAAACTTTCGATCGCCGGCTGGTATTCCCCTTTGGCTTCGAGCGCTCTTCCCTTGATGAGGAAATAGTCAAATCGAGCGCTCACCTCGGCCTTGAGCCTCTCGATAACCTCCAGGGCGCGGTCCGGCCTTCCCGTCTTCAGCAGGAACTCGGCGTAGGCGACCAGGCCTTCCCGGAAATTCGGGTTGAGGAGGAGGGCCTTTTCAAAATAGGCTTCCGCCTCGGGCGTCCGGCCGACCTGCTCATACTGAGAAGCCACGGCGGAATAGAAGAGATAACTGTTGACCAGGGGAAAATTCTTGGCGATCGTGACCGGGTGAGGCAGGACGTCCTGGGGAGAGATGATGAATTGCGAGCGGGCCTCGGCGACTGTCTCGCCTTTCCCGTTCTTAAGGAGAAGCTGAATCTCGTAATAGTCCGGCGCCAGATCTTCGGCCGCGACAGACTCGGCCAAGCCGAGGGTTTTCTGGAACGGGTAAGTCGAAAGCTTTATGGCCAGGGACTTGGACCGGGGCTCCTTCTCCCGGAGGCCCTTGATGAGGACGGCGATTTCTCCCTCCCGCCAGATGTCCTCGGTCAGGTTGGCCAGGCTCAGGAAAAAGGCGATCTTGTCCTTGACGGAAAACGTCAAGTTCGGGTCAACCTGGAGCTGTTTGTTCATGAACTTGAAGGGAGTGTGGAGCTCCGTGACGGAATCCTGGAGGTCATATCCCAGGACGGGCCCGATGATCCGGGGCGACCCGGCCGGGCCGCCGACGACAATCTCCTTTTCTGAGACCGTGAATTCCCGGCCGACGGCGTTCTGCAGTAGCACGGTCAGCCCGTACTTGCCCTCGACGACGGGGAAGGAATCTTCGATGGCCACTCCGTTCGCCTGGACATTCTCAAGCTTGTCCGGGGGGAAGTAGAACGGGAAGTCCTTGGAATACTGGAAAATAATTTGCTCCCCGGCGCGGAGGCTGACGTCGAGCTTGAAGTTGCAGTAGTACTGGTCCCTCGGCTGGAAATAGTCCACGGAAATCTTCTTGGGGGAAAGGGCAAAGTGGCAGAAATCGACGCCCAGGATGGGATCCTTGATGAGCGCGATCGCGACGGCGCTCTCCACGAAGTTGGTCAGGTATTCCGTGCTGACGACCCCCTTGTAGCGGAGGAAATGAGTGGCATAGGCCGCGCTGATGCTCTTTTTCGGAGACTCGACGATGTCCGCCAGGATGATGGCGTTCTCCGGCGAGGGAGTATAATTGAAGGGAATCTGGCCCGGGATTATGGACAGGACGACCGGCGCCAGCGTCGGCGCGAGCTCTTTGATTTTCTCGTAGAGCCTGCCGTAGTTTGTAACGTCAAGCCCCTTGGTGTCGATGATCAGGCTGCTCGGGCCATCCACGGTCGGATTGTAAAGCCTGTACTCCCCCGCGCCGCTGCGCTGAAAAAAGAGCAGTCCGAAATAGGTGGGAAGGCCCTTGGTCTGGTCGCCGTAGTAATACCAGACCTGGCAGGGATAAAGGCCGGGGACGCTGTCGAACCTCTCCCGGCTCGAAGGCTCGCCCAGGATGATGTACATCTGTCCCATATCAGTCATCCAGCCTTCCCGGGGAGTTCCTCGACGGTAGAATTCGTTGGCATAATTGAACCGTTTGGTATGTTCCTCTTGGTACTCGTTCTGGGGCGTCCCGGGAGTCGGGTCCCGCTGCTTCCAGAAGGCCTCGATGAAAATATCCCGGTCGCGGTCAGCAGTGAGTTTGGAGAAGACCTCCCGTTCGGCGGGCAGGATGATGTAGCTCGTGAGCTTCAGCCAGTCCCGGTATTTCAGGGACAGGTCTTTTTCTTTGACCTGCGCGCCTGCACCGCCCGGCGGCGCAATGACGGCCAGGCCCAAAAAGAAAACGGCCGCAAGAATCGGGCTTCTCTTCGCGCTCGTCTTCATGGCAAACCTTTAAGCATCATAATATTTATTGAAATCACTGGCATTGGGCGATCAGTTCGTCCAGCTTTTGCTGCTCCTTCGGAGGCAAGCTGGCATAGAACCGTGCTTTATATTTTTGGAGATACTCGAGGGCCGGAGCTTTCTCCCCCTTGAGGAGATAGGCCAGTCCCAAGTTATAGAGTGCGAACCCGTAGTCGGGCTTGATCTCGACGGCCTTTTTCCAGTTCAGGATCGCCTCGTCCAGGTCGCCCGAAATCTTCAGGGCGGTTCCCAGCCCGTTGTAGGCCGATTCGTATTTGGGGTCGAGCTCGATGGCCCTCTTGAAATTCCCGATGGCTTTCTGGAGTGCGCCGGCTTCTTTGGTCTTGAGATAGGCGGAGAGATAGACCGAGCCGAGGTTGTTAATGGCGATCGGGTAGTTTTGATCAAGAGAGAGCGCCTGGTCGAGAGCTTTTAAAGCTTCTTCGAAGTCGCCTTTTTTCCAGTGGGCGACGCCCAGGTAATTCCAGAGCTCCGGGTCATAGTCGATGATGGCCAGTCCCTGCTTGAGAACCTCGATCGCTTGATCATAGGCTCCCACATCAGTCAGAAACATGCCGAGGGTAATGATAATCTTATAGCTTCCGGGGCAATTCTGGTAGCCTTCCCTGAGAACCCCGACTGCTTCCTTGAGCTTTTTCTGCTCCTTGTAGAGGGTGGCAAGATAGGTGTAGGCCAGGTCGAAATCTTTCCTCTCGGCAAGAATCCCCCTTAGAAGATCCGCTCCCTT
>CAYGXD010000075.1:0-16695 GCA_964353705.1 uncultured Eubacteriales bacterium
ATTTGACAGAAATGACGCTGTATGTTAAATTTATGGCCCAATTATTGTCTTTAAGGATTACCCATGTTCGCGATCATCAAGACAGGCGGAAAGCAGTACAGGGTCCAGGTGGGTGATGTCCTCAGCATAGAGAGGCTCCCGGCCGGGGCAGGTAAGACAGCCCTGTTCGATCAGGTCCTTCTTATCGCCGACGATAAAGAAACCCTGATCGGGACCCCGTTCATCGAGAAAGCGGCGGTCCGAGCCGCGGTTATCGAGGATTTCAAGGGCGAAAAGGTCATCGTCTTCAAGAAGAAAAGACGCAAGCAGTTTAGACGGACCCGGGGCCATCGTCAGGATCTGACCCGGGTCAAGATAATGAACATCGTCTCCGATGCGGCCCTTCTGCCGCCGGAAGAGATAGCGGAGCCCGAGACCAAACCCCAGGCGGCCCCTGCCGGAGCCGAGAAGGCCGAGGTGGCGGCGGCCCCGAAGCCGGCCAAAAAAGAGGTCAAGCCCAAGGAAAAGAAATCCGCCAAGCCCAAGAAGGAGGCGCCGGCCAAGCCCGCCCCAAAAAGGAAGAGTAAGTAAAGGAGATCCCGTATGGCCCATAAGAGATCAAGCGCAAGCGCGAGAAACGGGAGGGACAGCTGTGGCAAGCGGCTGGGCGTCAAGCGGTTCAGCGGCCAGCAGGTCCGGGCCGGGTCGATCCTCGTCCGTCAACGGGGCACACCCGTCAAACCGGGGCTCAATGTCAGCCGCGGCAAGGACGACACGCTCTTTGCCAGGATCGAAGGAATCGTCCGTTTCGAGGATAAGGGAAGCCGGGGAAAATTCGTTTCCGTCCGGCCGGCATAGAGGTGTTGGAAAAGCCGATCATTCAGGCCCTTTTCTCTGCCCAGGGGAGGGACTGACAAAACGCTGATGTTCGTCGATCAAATTAAAGTTGTGCTTCGGGCGGGCAAGGGGGGAAACGGATGCGTCAGCTTCAGGCGGGAGTGGGGAGTCCCCAAGGGCGGACCGGACGGAGGCCGCGGCGGCGACGGCGGAAGCGTTATCCTGGAGGCTGAAGCCGGGTTGAGTTCTCTCTCCTACTTCCGTTTCCATCCGCTCAACGCCGCGCGGAAAGGCGCCCCCGGCGAAGGTTCAAACCGTTCCGGGAAGAAAGGCGCAGACCTCCTCTTGAGCGTCCCGGTGGGCACGGTCGTCAAAGAGGCCTCGACCGGAGAGCTGCTCTTCGATTTCCTGAAGGCCGGCCAAAAGTATCTTGCCGCCAAAGGGGGAAAAGGAGGCCGGGGGAACGCCACCTATGCGACCCCCACCCACCAGACTCCATACGAATGGCAGCCCGGCATGCCCGGAGAAGAAAAAGAACTCATCCTCGAGCTCAAGCTCATCGCCGATGTCGGCCTGGTCGGCTTTCCCAACGTCGGCAAGTCCACCCTGATCTCCAGGATCTCGGCGGCCAGACCGGTCATCGCCGACTACCCCTTTACGACCTTGATTCCCCATCTCGGCGTCGTCGATGTGGGGACCGACAGGAGCTTCATCGTGGCCGATATCCCCGGCCTTATTGAGGGGGCGCACCTGGGTCATGGATTGGGAACGCGTTTTCTCAAGCATATCGAGCGGACCAAATTGCTGGTCCATATCGTCGATGTTTCGCCTTACAGCGGCCGGGATCCGGTCAAGGACTTCCGGGTTGTATTGGGAGAACTCGATTCCTACAGTCCCGAGCTCGTCAAACGGCCCCAGATCCTTGTGGCCAACAAAACCGACCTTCTTACCCAGGACAAAAAGAGGCTGGAGGCCGTGAAGCGCCTGGCTTCCCGGCGCAAGCTGCCGTTCTTTGCCATCTCCGCATTGAAACAGGCAGGGCTGAAGGAGCTCATAAACGCAATGGGCAAGATGCTGGCTGAGCTTGAAGAGGGGAATGAGTAGCGGAATGGGGAAGCGGAGGATCGGCCTGCTGGGCGGGACGTTCAACCCGGTACATGAGGGACATCTCCGGGCGGCCGAGGAAGTCCGGCTGAGGTTCGGGCTGAGCCGCGTCCTCTTCATCCCATCCTACATCCCGCCTCACAAGCAGACAACGGACATGGCTTCCCCCGAAGACAGGTATGCCATGGTCGATTTGGCCCTGCGCTCCCACCCGGAGATGGAGGTCTCGTCGCTCGAGATCGAAGCCCGGGAAAGATCTTATTCCATCATTACTCTGAATAAGCTCAAGGAAGTCTTTGTCGATGCCTGGATCTTTTTCATCCTGGGTATCGACGCCTTCCTGGAGATCGAGACCTGGAAGTCGTACCGGGAAGTGCTTGAACAGTGCCATTTTATCGTCATCAGCCGGCCGGGTTTCGATCTGGCCCGGGCCGGGGAAGCGCTCCCGTCGGAATATGCGGGGAAAATCAGGGACTGCGGCGGAGCCGGTCCCATCGGAGGAAACCTCCTTTCCCGTTTCCGGGTATTCCTGGTGACGATCCAAGCTCTGGATATCTCCTCGACCGATATCCGCGCCCGGGTCAAGACGGGCCGGCCCATCCACGGCCTTGTCCCGCTGCCCGTGGAGGGATACATCCGGATGAAATCCCTGTATCAGGAGTAAAATGACGAAAAAGAATATCCCCACTCTCACCAGGCGGAGCCTTCCGCCCGAAGTCAGGCTCTCAGTCAAGGCCGGGCAGGACAAGAAAGCGGAAGACATCGTCGTCCTCGACCTCAGGGACGTCTCCGGCTTCACCGACTTCTTCGTCATCATGGCCGGAAATTCCAGCCGTCAGAATACGGCCATTTATGAATCCATCGAGCAGGAGCTGAAAAAATCCCGGGTGAGGCCGATCGGCGTGGAAGGGAGGGACCAGGCCGAATGGATCCTCATCGACTACGGGAGCTTTGTGGTCCACGTATTTTCGAGACAGGCGAGGGGCTATTACTCCCTTGAGAAACTCTGGGGAGATGCTCCGCGGCTGTCCTTCGTCGAGCACTGACCCTATCATTTATCATTTTTTATATTGACTTTTCTCTCTTGAATCATTATTAATTATTGGCCTTTCCGGGGACATGGCCGGCCGAGCCTGACCCCGGCCTCAGAAAAATGAACCAACGGTCGCGGGCACGCCTCCGGATCCTCTGGCCCGGGAAGACCAGGAACCCGGAATGGAGGGGCCTGCAGGAGTTCTACCTGGCGAGGATCCGCCAGCTCGAGCCGTGTGAATTGGTAGAGGTCAAGGAGGCCAAGGGTTTAGAAGACCGGGAGGCTGAAAAAATTATGCAGATCGAGGCGAAAAACCTTGAAAAACACCTGCGGGATGATTATATTATCTGCCTCTTTGACCGAGGAAGAGAAATGAGTTCAAAGGATTTGGCGCAGTTTATCGGAGAGCGGATTGCGTCCCCCCGGCCGACGGCCTTTGTCGTCGGCGGGTTCGCGGGGCTGGCGGCGGGCGTCCTGGAAAGAGCCGATTTCCAGCTCTCTCTCTCCAGGATGACGTTTTCTCATGAGCTCTGCCGGGTCGCTTTGTTGGAACAGGTTTACCGGGCTTTGGCCATTCTCAAAGGCAAACGCTACGCCAAGTAAAGGGGGAGAAGTTGACCAAGAAAGAGAAACACGCCTACCAGAAAACGCTCCTCGCCCAGAAGGAGAAGATCGTCAGAAAGCTGAGCCAGCTGAACGACGAAAGCAAGGAAGTCGAGACCGACACCGCTCAGGATATCGTGGACAAAGCCGAAAGCTCCTACACCAAGGAGTTCCTGCTCAGCCTTTCCAATGCCGAGAGGGAACAGCTCGCGCTCATCGATGATGCCCTTCGAAGGCTCAAAACCAAAGAGTTCGGGATCTGCCAGATGTGCACCAAGGTTATTGGGAAGAAGCGGCTTGGCGCCCTGCCCTGGACGCCTTATTGTATTGATTGCCAGCAGAAAAAAGAAGAAGAAACGTCCTAGGGCCGCTCCTGGCCCGGCGGCTTTCCTTGTGGGGAAAGCTCGGGGAGCTCCTCCTCTTTCCGTCTTCCTGCCAAATCTGTGAGATTCTCCTCGAGAAGAGCGGGGAAAAGGTTGTCTGCCGGGAGTGCCTTGCGGATCTGAGAGGGATCGATTCGCCTTTCTGCCTCTGCTGCGGCCGTTTTTTCGACGGGGCCGGTGAGCCCCACCTGTGCGCGGATTGCCTGAGGGACCGGCCCCCGTTCACGCGGCACCGGTCCGGGGCCAGGTATGAGGGGGTCGTCAAGGACATCATCCTGCTCTATAAATATCGCGGGTTCGAGGTCCTCTCCCGGATTCTGGCGGACTTCTTAATCCGCAGTCTAGGCGGGGAGGAAGACCTCTGGACCGGAATCCAGGCGGTCCTCCCCGTGCCTCTTCATCCGGCCAAAGAGAAAAGCCGGGGTTTCAACCAGGCTGTTCTTCTGGCCAAGGGATTGGCCCGGAAAAAGGACATCCCGCTTCTGAAGGGACGTTTAGTGAAGGTCAGGCCGACGGCGGCTCAGACGTCCCTGCGGGCAGGGGAGAGGGAAACTAACCTCAGGGGAGCGTTCCGGGTGAGGAATGCGGCCGGACTCAAAGGGAAGGTGGTCCTGCTTGTGGACGATGTCTACACGACCGGGTCGACCGTCCGCGAATGCAGCCTCGTGCTGAAAAAAGCGGGGGTTAAGGAAGTCCGGGCGGTGACCATCGCCCGTGCCTAACTAAAGGCAAAAAAAAGCCGGAGGCCTCTCCGGCCTCCGGCGTCGGGTCCGGGATGAACAGAAAAGCGCGCTATTTCTTGGGCTTTTCTTCGGTTGAGGGCTTGAGGATCCTGACCTTCCGGGGCTTGAGCTCGGGCTTCTTGGGCATCGTGATCTTCAGGACGCCGTTCTCGTGCTCGGCATGGATCTTTTCCTGGTCGATATAGTTGGGAAGAGTGAAAGACCTGTAGAAAGAACCATAAGCCCGCTCGATGCGGTGATAGTTCTCTTCCTTGGTCTCCTTTTCCATCTTCCTCTCACCCTGGATGATCAGCGTGCTGTCCTCGATCTTGATCTCGACATCCTTCTCCTCGATGCCGGGGACTTCGGCGGAAAGGACTAGCTGGTTCTCGTCTTCATATATGTCGACAGCGGGAGCCCAGGTACTCGAAATAAGATCCTTATCCTCGCCGCGGTGGGTGACGGCATCCTCGAACAAGCGGTTCATTTTATCCCTCAGGGTCACAATATCCCTGAATGGATCCCATCTGATGATCGCCATTTCCATCCTCCTAACTAAATTTGGCTCAGAATTAATATAATATCTTAGTGTCTATTTGTCAAGTATATTTATATAATATTAATCATATTTATTGATATTACCGTTTTCGTTTCCTTGGGAGAATTTTTGATCCTCTTAATGCGATTTGGCGGTATCAGGTGGGCTCGGGATCACCCCGTTTCCTGCCTCGAATTAGGACAGTCGCTTCTCCCTTGAGAGTCCTTTCCTCGGCTTCCTGCAGGACCCTGCTCAAGGGACCCCGCAGGAGTTCTTCATGGACCTTGGTCAACTCCCTGGCGACAACGACCTCTCTGTCCCCGAATATCTCGAGGGCGAGAGCCAGGAAAGCCGCAGTTCTCCTGGTGGGAAGATAGAAGATCAGGGTAGCCTCTTCCTCGCTGAGAGAGAGAAGGATTTGACGAGTTTTTCCGCTTTTTGGAGGCGGGAAGCCCAGAAACAGGAACCGATGCGTGGGGAGTCCTGATGCGGAAAGCGCAGCGACGGCCGCCGACGGGCCGGGGACGGGGACGACCCTTATCCCGGCTTCGATCGCCTGCTTGATAAGCCGGTAGCCGGGGTCCGAGACTCCGGGCGTTCCCGAGTCCGAAACCAGGGCGATATCTTTTCCCTCGTCCAGGAAGGCGAGAATCTGGGGAATCCGTTGCCCCTCTTTCGGCTGAAAATAGCTGATCAGCCTTTTCTGGACGCCGTAGCGGGTGAGGAGCTTAAGCGTCCGGCGGGTGTCTTCGCAGGCGATGGCCGAAACGTCGCGCAAGATCCGGAGCGCCCGGAAGGTGAAGTCCTCGAGGTTGCCGATGGGTGTGGCGACAATGAAGAGATCCCCTTTTCTCCTGCGGCCGGACGCGTTGTCCTCCATGGATCATCTGTTCCGGTCGTAGGAATAGAGAAAATCGTGGCCGACGGTCCGGGCCGATATCTTGGCTATCGGAGGCATCTTCCTCTTGAACTCGGAGTTCACGATGAGCGCCTCGATCTTTTCGACGGCCCTTTTCTTGAAACCCGATTCGCTGACTTCTTTCGCGGAGCGCCTCTCGTCGACAAGCTCGTAGAGGATGGCGTCTATCTCGGAGTAGCTCAGTCCGATTTCGCCCTCGTCCGTCTGGCCGGGCCAGAGTCCGGCGGTGGGGGCTTTTTTGAGGATCCGGGCAGGAAGCCGGAGATGCGTCCCCAGGGCCCGGACCTGGGTCTTGTAGAGGTCGCCCAGCGGGTTGATGGCGCAGGCCATATCGCCGTGGACCGTTCCGTAGCCGATCAGGAGCTCGGTCTTGTTGCTCGTTCCCAAAATAAGCGCCTTTTCCTGAACGGAGTGATCGTAGAGGATGGACATCCGTTCACGGGCCATCTTGTTCCCGATCCGCACCCGGTCATCGGTCGGGTACCGCGAAAAATAGGCGTCCACCATCGGTGAGATATCGAGCAGGCGCGTGTGGATTCCCAGCTTCCGGGCCAGGGCCCGGGCGTCTTCGACGTCCTTGCCGAAAGTTTCCTTATAGGGAAGGATCATCCCGATGACGTTCTTTCCTCCGAGCGCGCGGGCCGCCAGGGCGGCGCAGACCGACGAATCAAGGCCTCCCGACAGCCCGATAATCCCCCTGCGAAAGCCGAACTTGTGGAGCTCTTCCCGGATGAAGGAACAGAGGACCTTTTCTATGAACGGAGCGTTAATCTTCATGGTCATCGACAATTCCTTTGAGAGAACGAAGGACGACCTCAGGCCGGTCATCCCTCAGGAAGGTCCACTTTTTCCGGGAGGCGCGGATTTCCTCGAGCCGAAGGTCGGCCAGAATCAGCGCTTCCTCCGCCTCGGGCGCTTTGACAAGGCGGCGGCCGGACGGACCGAAGATGAACGAGCCGCCGGCGAAGGCCTTGCCGTCCTCGAACCCGGCGCGGTTGCAATAGACGACAAAAGCCGTCGAAAAAAAGGACACGGCCTCGGCCATGAGCTCCCACATCCGGCTCGTGGCGAAGGCCCCGTCCTCCGTCAAACCCCTTCCCGGGGCGGCGCTGATGACGATGATGATGTCGGCTCCTCCCGCGAAGAGAGTGTAGGCGGCTCCATAACTTAGAAAATCCCGGCAGACCATCAGACCCGTCTTCCCGAAGGGCGTCGCGAACGTCTGGAAGCTTTTGCCCAGGGCGAAGAACTTGGCTTCCTCGAACATCCCGCCTGTCGGGAGGAAGGCTTTGCGGTGAATGTGGATGACCCGGCCGCCCGAGAGATAGGCGGCTGAATTGTAGAACAGGCCCCTTCCCCCTTCTTCCACGAACCCCAGGGCGATGTCGACCGATCGGCTCTCCGCGGCGAGCTTTTTAAATGCCGGGTGCCGGACCGGGTCCAAAGCCGCTTCCGGTACGAGGTCCATGAGTGTATAGCCGGTGAGGCTCAGTTCGGGGAAAATGACAAGTCGGGCTTTCTTCCGGCGGACTTTTTCGATCGTTTCGAGGTGCAGATCCAGGTTTTTTTCAAGATCTCCGAGATGGGGAGCAAATTGCGCCAGAGCGACCTTCACGATAGAAAATTAGCACAAAAAGAGGGTAAATAAAAGAGGCCGTTGCGGAAAAGCCTTTGAAAATTGGCCGGCCTTGGAGTATAAATGATAGGAAGGAATATATTCGGCATGGAACATATCGGCCTCCACCTGCGCAAGATCCATTTTCGGAAGCTCAGCGGGCAGCTCACCTTCAAGCGCGAAGCCGTCGAAAAGCAGCTGTTTTTCCAGGGCGGCGATCTCGTCCACGCCAAAACCAACATCGCCGAGGAAAGACTGGGAGAGGTCCTGTTCAAGTTGGGGAAGATCTCCACTGAAGCCCACTCCGAGATCGAACGCTATATCGATCCGAAGCAGAACATCGGTGAAGCTCTCAGCCAGAAAGGCTTAACCTCGCAACGCAATATCGATGACGGCCTCACCTACCAGATGCGGGAGATCGTCCTGAGCCTGTTCCCCTTCTTCGACGCGGAGATCGTTTTTCAGGAGAAGGACTCCTCCGCCGGACAGGAAGCGGCCGCCCGGATCAGCCTCCCCTACCTCATCGAGGACGGCATCCGGAAGATGAAGTTCCAGCCGGCGCTGGAGCGATACTTGGAGGGAAAAGCCCCTCATCCCAAGAGCCAAAGCCTTGTTCATCTGCTGACCGAGGAGGAAAAGGAGATACTGGGCAAGATCAAAGGCGGGGAAGGGGCTGACGCCTTGTTGAAATCTCTCAAATTCAACCCGGATTTCTTCTGGAAGAGCCTCTACCTCTTTTATTGCCTGAATCTGATCGACTTCAGGGACAAGGACCAAATTCCCGGCGGAGAAGAGAAGGAGACGGGCCCACCGGCTGAAGCCTCGCGGGCCTCCTCCGAGGAGCAGCTGGCGGAAGTGGCGGATTTCCAGGAGAGGATCGGGACTATGAGCTACTATCAGATCCTGGGGGTCTCCAAGCAGGCGACTGATGATGACATCAAGAAGGCCTACTTCCAGCTGGCCCGCAAATTCCACCCCGACCGTTTCAACCGCTCGACTCCCCCCGATCAGCGGGTCAAGATCGAGGATGTTTTCGATAAAATCACCAAGGCCTATCATACTCTGACCAGCCGGGAACTCCGCAAAGTGTACGACATCCGGACACCGGTCGCCGGCGCTCAAGACAGCGGAAAGGATGTGCTCAAAAAGGCGGACACCAAGTTCCGTCAGGCCAAAACCCTATACAGCCAGGGCCGGTTCGAAGACGCGATCGTCCTTCTGCAGGAAGTGATCAGGCTGAACAAGACGAAAGGAGCCTATTTCCTGCTGCTGGCGCTCACCGAGATGAAGATCCCGGCCTTCCTAAGGAAGGCGGAAGAGCATTTCCTGAAAGCCATCGAGCTCGAACCCTGGAACCCGGAATCCTATGTCGGCTTAGGCATTCTGTATAAGCAAGAGGGGATGAACCTGAAAGCGACCAAACTGTTCCAGAAAGCGCTGGAATACGATGCCGATCACGAAGCGGCCCTGAGGGAGCTGGGAGCCCTCACCGCCGGACAAAAGAAGACGGGTCTCAAAGGCTTGTTCTCGACGAATATCTTCGGTTCAAAAAAGAAGTAGGCAGGCCCTACCCTTTTCCGACGAGTTTCAGAAATTCTCTTTCGTCGAGTGTGGCAAGGCCGAGCTCGCGGGCCTTGCCGAGCTTGGACCCGGGCGACTCTCCGACGACCAGATAATCCGTCCGGCTCGAAACGGACGACGTCACTTTCCCTCCCAGGCCTTCGATGAGTTCTTGCACTTTCTCTCTCTCCATGCCGGCCAGTGTTCCGGTCAGGACGAACGTCTTGCCCGCGAGCGTTTGGGCGCCGCGCCTTTCCGCCAGCGACTCGAAGTTGAGACCGGCCTCCCGCAGCTTGCGGATGAGGGCTTTGGTCTCCGGCTGCCGGAAGAAAAAGACGATGCTCTCGGCGACCTTGGGTCCGATGTCTTCGACCTGGGTGAGTTCCTCAGCCGAAGCTCCGGCCAGCGCGTCGAGAGTCCTGGAGTGCCCGGCCAGGGTCTGGGCCAGCCGTTCGCCCACATGCCGGATGCCCAGGGCGAAGACGAGAGAGGCCAGGTCCCGGCTTTTTGATTTCCCGATCTCAGCGAGCAGGTTCTGTGAGCTCTTCGGGCCCATCCGCTCCAAGCTCACCAGGTCTTCCAGGCGGAGCGAGTAGATGTCGGGTATGGATCCAACGAGCTTTTTCCCGAGGAGCTGGTCGACGAGTGAATCACCCAGCCCCTCGATATTCATCGCCCGCCGCGAGGCGAAATGCAACAGCGACTCCCTGAGCTTGGCCGGGCAGGACGGGTTGGTGCAACGGGAGATGACTTCGCCTTCGGATCTGAACGCGGCCGAGCCGCAGACGGGGCAGTTTTTCGGGAATGCGAACTTTTTCTCCTTTCCGGTGCGCCTCTCCTTCATCACGGCCATGACCTTGGGGATGACGTCCCCGCTGCGTTCGATGAGCACCCAATCGCCGATCCGGACGTCCTTGCGCCGGACTTCGTCTTCGTTGTGGAGAGTGGACCGGGTGATGGTCGTGCCGGACAGGCGCACGGGCTCCAGGTCCGCTACCGGCGTCAGGGCACCGGTCCGTCCGACCTGGACCCTGATGCCTAAGATTTTCGTCGTGGCCTGGCGGGCCGGAAACTTGAATGAGATCGCCCAGCGGGGCGATTTGGCGGTCGTCCCCAACCCCGCCCTCTGCTCGGCCGAGTTGATTTTGATGACAATCCCGTCGACATCGTAATCGAGGCCGTCCCGCTTTTCCCGCCACTCTTCCCAGTAATCGATAACCTCCTGGAGGGTCCGGCAGTGCCGGGAGCGCGGGTTGGTTTTAAAGCCTTCCTGCTTGAGCTTGTGAAGGCCTTCCCACTGGGTCGGCATTTCCCGCCCATCGATATAGATGTAGTAGAGGAACGCGTCGAGCCTGCGGCGGCCGACCTCTTTGGAGTCGAGGAGGCGGATAGATCCGGAGGCGGCGTTGCGGGGATTGGCGAACGGCGGCTTTCCCTGGTTCTCCTGCTCCCGGTTGATCTGGCGGAAGGATTCGAAAGGGAGATAGACCTCTCCCCGGACCTCGACCTCCCCCCGGTCGCTGATCACGAGCGGAAGGCTGCGGATGGTTTTGACGTTCGCGCTGACGTCGTCGCCGCGCAGCCCGTCGCCGCGGGTCAGCGCCCGGGCGTACTTTCCCTCGCGGTAGAGGATCGAGATGCTCAGCCCGTCGATCTTGAGCTCAGTAACATATTCGATCTTCTCATCGGGGAGGAGCTTTCGGATCCGTCCTTCGAACTCCCTCAGTTCTTCCACGGTGTAGCAGTTATCCAGGCTGAGCATCGGCAGCCTGTGGGCAACGGTCGGGAAGGCAGCGACCGGCTTCTCTCCGATCCTCTGGGTGGGCGATTCAGGGGTGATGAGGTCAGGGAACCGGTGTTCGAGGTCCTGGAGTTCCCTGACCAGCCGGTCGAATTCGAAATCCGAGATCTGCGGGTCACTGTCGACGTAGTATTTTTTCTCGTGGTACTCGATCTCTGGGCGGAGTTTGATGATACGCTTGGCGGCCTGGGCGCGAGTAAGAGACTGGGGCACCTTTCCTCCCCCGGGCAAAATATATTTTAGGAGACTTACTTAATCCCGAGCCTCAACTTGGTGTCATCGAGCAGCTTGTTGAACTTGGCGATGGCCACGTTCTGTTCCGACTGGAGCTTTTCGAGCGTTTTTTTCTCGGTCTCGATATTGGCCAGGATGGTCTTCATCTCGTTCTTCTCGCCGTCGCTGAGGTCTTCCTCATCCTTGTTCCCGAACTTGGTGTTGTAGGCATTGGTCAGCTCTTCAATCTTCTTTCCCTTGGCCAGGATTTCACTCACGGTCTCGTTGTATCTCAGTTCTTTGTTATTGAGGAAGAAGAGGGTTTCGGCCAATTTCATGGCCTCCTGGGACTTGGGCGCATAGGTATAGCTGGCTTCAAGAAGGTAGCGGATGGCCTCGGTCGTCGCCGCCGGGTTGGTCTTGGCCTCTTTGGCCAGGATGATCCCGATGTTGTAGGCAACCTCTCCGCTTTTCTGACGGCCGTAGATCTCCTTAAAAAGCGCTAAGGCTTCGGCGTCCTTATTGTTGCGATAGAGGGACTGGGCGTAGACGACGGCAATATCATTGTCCTTGGTGACGGTGTAGGCCGTGTGGAAGGCCTTTTCAGCGTCGGCATAGGCTTTGGCATCATAGAGAGTTTTCCCCAGCTTCTTGATGCTGGCCATGATCTGGGGGTTTTTCAACAGGGCATAGGAATTGGCGTAAGAATCGACGGCGCCCTTGTAATCCTTGGCTTTCTCCTGGGCCTGGCCCATAGTGAAATAGCCCGCCCCGATCAGCTTGTTCCATTGATCGGCGATCGTTGTGGATCCCTCCGTCTCCTTTGACTTCGCCGCTTTGGCGACCTCGGTCACCTGGAGTCCGTAGCTCTTGGCCTTCTCCAGGTTCTGGCCGGATTGGCTGTAAAGGGCGGACAGCTGGAGCATGATCTGGCATTTGGTCAGGTCATCCAGCCCGCCCAGGGAAACGGCCTTCTCTCCGTAGCTGATGGCTTCAGCCGGCGTCTTCCCGGGGTAATTGAGAAGGGAGAGATTGGCATTGGCGAAGTTCTCGTACTGGCTGCCCGTTCCGGCGCACTTGGACAGGAAGTCCTTGAGAAGCTGGGCCTGCTGGGCCGGGTTCTTCTCGGTCATCGCCCTGATGTAGGCGTCGTCGCACGCATTCTGAGCGAAGAGGGGCGCGGCCAGGAAGGAGAATATAGCGATTAAAAACCAGGACTTTGTCCTCATTGCTAACCTCACAAAAAAATTTTAAGCATAATAGCAAGAATAGGCAATCCCTGTCAATACAAGGCTCTGGAAAATATAGCAAAAACCGTGCCAAACCTGCTAAAATAATTCTTGTGACTCCATCAACTTGCTCCCTTCCCCGTCTTTTCCAGGACGCCGTCAAGCGCCCGCTGCGGCGGCGGGTCAGCCTGCGTCTTCATTCCAGCTTCCGGATCGGCGGCCCGGCCGACCATTTTTTTGAGGCCCGTTCGCTCAAAGAGCTGAAATCCTGCCTGTGCTTCGCTCATGAACAATCTCTCTCTTATTACGTCATCGGGTCCGGTACTAATATGCTTTTCGATGACTGCGGATTTCGCGGCCTGATCGTCAAGAACGAGGTTCGGGGCATTACTCGCAGAAAGGGGGACGGCCGGGTTATCGCCCTGGCGGGAACGCCCCTGGCCGACCTGGTTTCGTTCGCGCTCGAAGAGGGCCTCGAAGGGATCGAATTTGCAGCCGGGATCCCGGGGACGACAGGCGGCGCGGTCTTCGGCAACGCCGGCGCCTGGGGCCTATCTGTCGGCCAGCTTGTCGAGGAGGCATTGGTTCTCGACGAGCAGGGAAAAGAGATCAGAGTGGGCAAAGACTTCTTTGAGTTCGGGTACAGGGATTCCATCCTCAAACGAAGACACCTGACCGTTCTGGAGACCGCCTTCCGGTTCCGAAAGGGCGACAAGGGCCGGATAAGGGCCAGAATGGACGAAAACCTGGCCAAGAGAAGATCTCCCTGTCCCTCGCCGAAAATGGCCTACGCCGGGAGCTTTTATAAGAATCCCGTCCTGCCGGACGGCACGAGGACCGCGGCCGGCCGCCTGCTCGACGAAGTGGGGGCGAAAAGGCTCAAGAGAGGGAAAGCGGGCGTTTACGCCGGCCATGCGAACTTTATCCTCAACTATGGCGGGGCTACGGCCGAGGACATCCGGTCCCTGGCCAGGACGATGAAAGCACGGGTCAAACGGAAGTTCGGGATCGACCTCGAAGCAGAGGTTGTCTACCTTCCAGCCGGTTTTTCAATGCCCTGATCTTTTTTGGCTCCAGGCCCCTTTTCGCGGCCATCTCCAGTCCCAAAAGGCTCAGTTTCCGGTATACCTCCGCATACTGGGGAAGGCGCTTAAGGGCATCGAGGTGGGCTTCGACCGAAGCAGTATCACCCCTTACCAGGGGTCCAGTCAGGGATCTCACTGTGTCAAGATTCTTTACATTGCGTAAAGTTCCTTGGAGCAGTGGGAAAAGCATCCGGGCGGCCCGATCCCTTGGTATTCCCGCTTGGCCCATGAGTTCGGCGGCAGCATCGAGGAGAATGACGAGGAAGTTGCTGGCGAAGCTGAACGCCGCATGATAGAGCGGCTTGGCTTCCTCTGGAATGAAAATCGTCCGGCCTCCAAGCTGACGGACCAGCCTCACCGCCAGGGCCAGGGCTTCCCGGTCCCCCTCCAGGCCGAAGGAGATTCCGCGAAAATGGGAGGGCCGGGTCTTTTTGCTCGGGAAGGCTTGCCCGGGATGAAAAGAAGCGACGAAAGCGCCCCTCTTTTTGATCGGCTCGAGCAAGCGGGCCGGCAGAAGGCCGCTGGTGTGGAAAACGGTCTTTCCCTTCCAATCGACCCGGCTGCGCGCCAGCCGGGAGACGACCCGCGGCAGTTCCTCATCCGGCAGGCACAGGAATATGATTGTTCCCAGCCGGGCCGCGGCCGCATTGTCGGTCATTGCGCCGCCCTGGCCGATGATCGCCCGGCTTTCTGCGGCGGACCCTTTCCGGCGGCACGTCACGGCCCGCAGGTGGTGTCCTTTGCGGACGAGGGCGCGGCCCAGAGATGTCCCCAAACGTCCCGCCCCGATGATGACGATATCGGCCATATTTCAGAGAGTATACGTCCCCCCAGGCTTGAGGATGATGACCTCGGCCAGAGGGCCGACCCTCCGCTTGAACTCCTGCGGGTCCGCCTGGACGATCGGGAAAGTGTCAAAGTGGATGGGGATGACACGCTTGGTTTGGACGAACTCGACAGCCTTGACGGCCGACGGGATTCCCATGGTATAGCGGTCGCCGATCGGGATGAAACTCAAATCGGGACGGAAAAATTCGGCGACCAGTTTCATGTCGTAGGTCAGGCCCGTATCGCCGGCGTGGTAGAGGCGCTTCCCGTCCAGCTCGACGACCACCCCCGTGGCGTTGCCCTTCTCCGCCGAGTGATGGGCGACGACCATGTGGATCTTGACGCCCTTGGCCTCGATTGTCCCGCCGATGTTCATGCCCTCGGCCGCGATGCCCTCGGCCTGGGCCTCGACGGCGATCTCGTGGATGCCGACCAGGACGGCGCCCGTCTTCCTGGCCAGGGCGAAGGCATCGCCCAGGTGATCGCCGTGATGGTGGGTAACGATGATGATATCGGCTTCCCGGACTTCGTCGGGAGACATCGGACAGCTTGGGTTGCCGGTCATGAAGGGATCGATGAAGACCGTCTTCGAACCCTTGATCTTGACTGCGGAATGGCCGAGCCAGGTAATCTCCATTTTTCCCTCCTGCGCCGATGGTTTCGGCTTACTTTTTCATTCTTTCGATGAAGGCGCCGAGCCGCTTGAGCTTTTCTTCTATCTTTTCGTAGCCGCGGTCGAGGTGCTCCACGTCGTTGATAACGGTCTCGCCCCGGGCGATGAGGCCGGCCAGAATGAGCGAGGCCGACGCTCTAAGGTCGGTAGCCATGACCTCGGCGCCGGAGAGCGGCGTTTTTCCCCTGACGACAGCCTTGTCGCCGTTAACCTCGATACTGGCTCCCAGGCGGAGAAGCTCGTTGACGTGGGAGAAGCGGCGGTCAAAGATCGTCTCGGTGATTATGGAAGTCCCCGCGGCCTGGGTCATGAGGACCATGAACTGGGCCTGCATATCAGTGGGGAAACCGGGGTAGGGAGACGTGGTTATGTCCTGAGGCTTGATGTCGGGGCTGCCGATGATCCGCAGGGTCCGGTCGTCGCTTTTCTCGATGTTCGCTCCTGAGGCGCAAAGTTTCTCGGCAATGGCCGTAAGATGTCCGGGCTCGACGTTCTCCAGGGAGATGTCACCCTGGGCCAGGGCCCCGGCCACGAGGAAGGTCCCGGCCTCGATCCGGTCGGGTATGATCTGGTGGTCGGCCCCGCCCAGCTCTTTGACTCCGTGGATGCGCATGACCTCCTCGCCGACGCCGTCGATCCGGGCGCCCATTTTGACCAGGAGCTCCGCCAGGCAGACGACCTCCGGTTCGCGGGCACAATTGCGGAGGACGGTCTCTCCCTGGGCCAGTGTCGCGGCCATGAGGAGATTCTCCGTCCCCCCTACGGTTTTCTTTTCGAACTGGATATCGGAGCCGTTGAGGCGCGAGGCCTCGGCCGTGATGTACCCGTGTTCGAGGGTGATGGCGGCGCCGAGCCTCTGCAATCCGGCGATGTGGAGATCGATCGGCCGCGACCCGATGGCGCACCCGCCGGGAAGAGCGACGATGGCCTTGCCGTAACGCGCCAGAAGAGGCCCGAGGACCAGGATGGAGGCCCGCATCGAGCGGACGAGCTCGTAGGAAGCCTCCGGCGAGATGATTTTTTTGGACCGGATGGAGAGGGTGTCCTCTTTGAGCTCGGAATCCGCGCCCAGTTCTTCCATGAGCGTGAGGGTAGTGAAGACGTCCTTCACCCGGGGGATGTTGTGCAGCCAGAGGCGCTCCTCTGTCAGGAGAGAGGCGACGATGGCGGGGAGGACGGCGTTTTTGGACCCGCTGATCCTCACTTTTCCCCGGAGTTGGAGAGCGTGGTCGCCCAGGATCCTGATCTTTTCCATCCGAGACGATTGTAGACGATTTCCCTTGCCTTGGTCAATGAGAAGTGAAGTAGAACGCAGGTCGAATGGAAAGGCGCGCTAAACGCGTTCTCACAAAGACTTGAGGGCCTGGTCGAGATCGGCGATGATATCGGCCGGGTCCTCGCCTCCGACGCAGAGCCGGATGAGCTGGGGCGGGATGTCGGCCAGGCGGCGCGCCTCTTCTCCCTGCTGTTGGTGGGTCGAGATGGCCGGGATGGTGGCGACGCTCTTGATCCGTCCCAGGTCGGTCGCCCGGAAGATGAGGCGGAAATTGTCGAAGACCTTGCGGGCGTTCTC
>CAYGXD010000076.1:0-16580 GCA_964353705.1 uncultured Eubacteriales bacterium
GATGTCGAGCATGTGGCGCGTGCCGACCCGGCAGGGCACGCACTTGCCGCACGATTCCATCTGGGTAAATCCCAGGAAATACTTGGCCGTATCCACGATACAGGTGTCCGAATCGACGACGATCAGGCCGCCCGAACCCATGATCGAGCCCGCCCCGGCCAGATGCTCGTAGTCGATCGGCGTGTCCAGGAACTCCTCCGACAGGCAGCCCCCGGACGGCCCGCCTGTCTGGACGGCCTTAAACGGCTTCAGGGTGCCGCCTCCGATGTCAAAGACCACTTCCCGGAGGGTCATACCCAGCGGGACTTCGATCAGCCCCGTCCGCCGGACCTTTCCGACCAGCGAAAAAGTCTTGGTCCCCTTGCTCGTTTCAGTGCCGAAACCGGCATACCACTCCGCTCCGTTGCGCAGGATGTGGGGCAGTGTGCCCAGCGTTTCGACGTTGTTGATGATCGTCGGCTTGCCGTGGAGCCCGGAAACGGCCGGAAAGGGCGGGCGGGAGCGGGGCATGCCCCGTTTGCCCTCGATCGAGGCGATGAGGGCGGTCTCCTCGCCGCAAACAAAGGCGCCGGCCCCTTCTTTGATCCGGATATCGAAGCTGAATTCCGATCCCAGGATATTCTGGCCCAGGAGGCCGGCCTCCCGCATCTGGGCAATCGCTTTCTTCAGTCTCTTGATGGCCAGAGGGTACTCGGCGCGGATGTAGACATAACCTTGAGTGGCGCCGATCGTAAAGGCGGCGATGAGCATCCCTTCGAGGACGGCGTGGGGGTCGCCCTCGATCAGTGACCGGTTCATGAAGGCTCCGGGGTCGCCCTCGTCGGCGTTGCAGATGAGGTAACGCTGGTCGCTCGGCATTTCCCGGCAGGTCAGCCACTTCCGCCAGGTCGGGAATCCCGCCCCGCCACGGCCGCGCAGGCCGGACCTCTTGATTGTGTCCAGGACTTCAGTCCAGGGCAATGACAGGCACTTCTCGAGCCCAAGATAGCCGTCCCTGGCCAGGTAATGGTCGAGGTCCTCCGGGTCGATGATCCCGCAGTTGCGGAGGACAATCCGCACCTGGGGCTTGAGCATCGGCATGTCGAAAAAGCGGGGAATCCCATCGAATTCCGCTTCCCCGAAATGCCCCGCCAGGCGGGACTTGGCGACCTCTTTTTTTTCGAAGAACGATTCCATGATGAGTGGGACGTCCGAGGGACGCATATTGGCGTAGCTGATCCGGGGCTGGCCCGGCATCTGGATATCCAGCAGCGGCTCCAGGTAGCAGGGCCCTATGCAGCCCACTGGGATGATCCGGCCCTCGATCCCGTTCTTTCTCAGGTATTTCTCGACGGCCTCCTGGACCTCCGCCGCCCCGGCTGCCAGGCCGCACGAAGCCGCGCCGATGAATATCAGAGGAGCCGGACTGCTCTGGAGTTCGGCCCACTTCGAAGCGGCCTTCTTCCGGCGCTCGTCAAGCGCTCTTATGTTCATCGAGGATCCTCTGGATTTTCAGGACCGACATCTGGCTGTAGACTTTATCGTCGACGGCGACAACCGGAGCCAGGGCACAGCAACCCAGGCAGGCCACCCGGTCAAGATCGTATTCCCCGTCAGGAGTGGTTTCACCGGTACCGATGTTCAGCCGTTGCTGCGCGGTGAGGAGTATCTGCTCTCCTCCTCTGACATGGCAAGCGGTTCCCAGGCAAACCCGGAGATGATGCCGGCCCGGCGGATGGAAACGAAACTGGGCGTAGAAGGTGGCCACCCCGAAGATCTCGTTCTCCGATATCTTGAGCCAGCGGGAGACGATGTGGATGGCCTCGGGCCTCAAGTAGCCCTGGATCTCCTGTACCCTCTGCAAAACGGGGATGAGATCCCCCCGCTCGCCCTTAAATTCCCGCCGCAGCTCGGACAGGCCGCCGGCCGATAGAGAATCACGTCCGTTCATCTCGATTCACGCTCAGGATCGCAGTTGGGGAACTAAGCTTCTGGAGGAGTCCCCTACCTGACGCCGAGCTCATAGAGTTTCTTGGCCAGCGTCCAGGTATCTCCCTCGAATCCCAGCAGCCCGATCCCGGCCTTGTTGGCCAGGGCGACGACATCATCCGTAGGCGTTTTGGCCCGCGAGAACACGATGGCCGCGACATCGACCAGGTTGGCCGCCGCGATCAGGTTCTTGTGGGTCTGCAGGGTAACGAGCAGGTTTCCCGGGCCGATGCCGATGATATCGCTTACCATGTCGGAGATATAGACTCCCTTGATCTCCTTGTCACCGGGCTCATTGAAAGTCTTGAACACGCCTTGTTTGACCAGTTCGGACACTCTCATTGTTCGACCTTTCCTTTGTCCTTCAATATATTTCTGTCAAGCCCACGTCCGCCAGCACGATCCCCTCGCAGGTATCGACGCTTCGACGCGAGTCGCAGGAGACGACGATTATTTTCTTGGCCGGGTCCTCCAGCCCGCGGTTGAAATACTCATTCAGGGCTTTTATCCCCGCTCTGGAGACGCACTTCCGGGAGGCATGGGAGGTGTTGGCGCAAAGGGCCACATAAACCCAGGTTTTATTGCCCCGTTCGCCAGGGCCGGCCTTATAGACCCCGCATTCGGGATCGCACCTCATGCAGAGCATCAGAGCCATGACATCCTTCAGCTCGACTTCCTGGGAGCAGAGCTCGCATTTGAGGTCGAACTTGGACGCCTGGGAGCTTCCGAGGTAGCTCCAGAAATGATCCCCCTCGCGATAATCGTCTTGCGGCGGGACGGGCTCTTCCGAGAAGAAAGACGTCCGGTGGCGGCAGTGAAAACAGCCTTCGACCACCAGATATCCGCCCCGGATATGGCTCATCGTCCAGTGATGACGACAGGGACCTTTGGCCTTTTTTTCGGTCATTGACTTCTTCATCATGATACCAAAGCGGCCGGGGGATGACAACCGGCAGCGGGAAGTATCTCTATCATTTTCCCGGGACAACTGTCAACACATCGAATTCGTTCGAACATCAGCCCAAGACGTCCCAGGCGATGTTCACCCGCCTGAGAGCATATCCGGTCTCCCGGAGATAATCGCCGTAGCCCGTCATCCAATGGAAACCGGGCATCCGCCGGGCCAGGGTCAGGTCATCGCAGGCGAACCCAATATCAATCTGGGAGCGGCAGATGGGCAGGAACGGGGCCTCGACGATTTCTCCTCTTAGCCCGGCCCATCGCCGGGAGGCGAAATCAGGGATGATATTGGTCAGGACCTGGCCTCGGCTCATTTCCACCTTGGGCGCCGCCCCGTAATCGGATTCGAAATGGGTCAGGATCCTGGCCGGCTCGAGCTTCGCGCCGCCCATTTTCCGGGGGGCGGTACAGTGGGCCAGCGTGATGATGCCGTCGTGAGGGTAGGTCGGGTCGTTGAGGAAAACGGGCCGGCCCGAGATGTTGGCCAGCAACACGCCCGACGGGATGACCACGAAGTCCGACTCGCAGAAAGCGAGATAGCCGGCATCGTTAAGAAGGCTCAGGGTGAGACAGGCCGAAGTTTCGGCCAGGGGCATGATCGTCCCCATGCAGCCGTTGATCGTGATGGCCCGACAACCGGCCTGTTTCATCAGGCCGCGGAAAACGTGCTCGAGCAGAAAAGCGTTCTCGACGAACGCCCGTTCGGTTTCCAAACTCGTTCCAGGGGTTTTGAGGTAAACAGCCGCCTGCTCGCGGGCCGCTTTCACGGCCTCCCGGTCGGCACGGGCGGACCGGATCAGGCCGCCCAGTTCCTCATAAGAGAGCGTCCGGAAGTCGAAATTCCAGATGTCCTCGACGAGTTTGGGGACGACTCCCGGCGGCTGGGCCCAAGCATCGGGGCCTCCGACCGCGAGGATCCTGGTCCCCAGAGTGTTGCGGAGTCCGGCCAAGGCCCGCAGCCGCCAGAGCAGCTCCTCCTGACTGTCGATGACGACATCCTCTTCGGCCACCCCCTTGACGGCCAGGGTGTCCGTATGCTGGCGAAGGTAACGCGGGCTCACGATTTCATACCAGAGATAGACGGGGCCGGACCGGTGGCGGCAGAAGATGATCAGGTCCTTGCCCATTCCTCCCAGGGTATCAAAGACATCCATCCACCCTCCTGCCGCGTAGAGAAGGACCGAATCGGAGCCGGCGAGGTCGGTCAAGGAGCTGAGTTCGTTGGCTTTAGAGATGCCGGACAAGGGGAGGAAATCAACGGGAAACTCAGCGGCGGCGCGGAGTTTCTCAAGCTCTCCCCGGATCCGGCCGGACTCCTCCTCGACCGCCGCCCGCGTCTGCACGCCGCCCCAGTTCCTCCAGCTCGTCTGGGGCCTGCGGGAGGGGATGTCGTAAACGAGGATCGGCTTGACTTTGAGGGGCCGGCGGATGAGGCCGGCATCGGATCCAATATCGGCCGCCGCGGAAAGCGGCCAGGCGAGCTTGTCCAAAGCCATCCCGGCAAAGGCCGTCGCTCCCATGCCTTTAAGAAAACTCCGGCGGCTGAAGGTCCGGGCGACACAAGCGGCTTTACCTTCTCCGGGACAACAACGGGCCTGGATTCCTGTCCGTGACATCATGTTATTCCTTTTCATGGCGCAGCTCTTCTCCTTGAAACGGATTCATTCTTTAAAAAGCCCGCGGAGCATATCTATCCCCACTTCGGGAACGGAGCCAAGCTCGTTCCGCGACAGATATTTGACCAGTGAATAAAGCAGCTGGCGGGCTTCCGGTCTTGTCTCCCGATCGGTCAGAAGATCGATTCCGGAAATGATGAGCCGGCCCTCACCCACGGCGACTTCGAAGATCAATCCCAGGGGCCGGTTGGTGAACCAATCATCGATGAGCCGGACAATCGGAGTCGGCCGGGGCTCAAGACCGGAGAGAAGGACAGCTTGGCTGTGGCTCATGGCGTCCCACCACTGCCAGTTGCTGTAGGACTCAGTCGGGAAATCGGCCAGAGCCGGATTCCCGGGATCGCAAAGGATCCCCAGCGTGTGAGGGGCTTGCCTCGAGGTCCAGGCCGTATTCCAGAAGATGCTCGAAAAGCCCACCGCTACATCGCCGCCTTTGTCCGGGCGAACTGCGCCCTTTGCTGCGGTCAGGACAGCCCGCCCGCCGGACTTCAAAAAGCCGATGGTCTGGTCATCCAGCCGCCGGACGATACGTACTAGAGGCGATGTGATGTCGGGGAGTGTCGCCGGATACACCCAGAAATCCCAGCCGTTCTCGAAGGCTCCGATTCTCACGCTCAGGCAATAGCGGGCCGGGGTTGGGAAATCGGCGAGGGGAACACTGACCATTCCCAGGGGGATTCCGCTGCCGAACAGCAGGTCGCGAGCCGCGAGCTTCCCCGCTCGAACCACGGCTCCGGAGGCGTCGACGATCCGCCATTCCGGCGCCACATCCCGGAGCGGCGCCGGCCCGAAGTGCGCGGCCTCCAAATCCGCTGAAAACACTTTGTCCGTCGTCAGGGTCAGCTTGGCCAGCCGCGCCAGAGGCACCGTCTCAGCACAGAAGCGGCGGAATTCGGCCGGGGAAATATAGCCTTTTTCTTCCCAGAACGCGTCGAGGACTCCGACCAGCGCCGTTCCCTGTCCGGGGAAATCGTGAAGGTCGAGGAGCTCAAAACCGGCAAAACCGGGCGTCCGCAGGGCGGCTTCGATGTCGGCCTTGTAGCACAAGGCCTGGAGTTTCCCCGAGGCCAGCACGAAATCACCGGCCAGGCCGCCCATCCCGGCCGCCGCCAGCGAGTCCCGGAAGATCTCATGGTTTCGGGCTTTGAGGACTCCGGTATATTTATCGATCTCGCGGAAATTGGGGTAGACGCACCACTGGCCGATTTCGTGGCCGACCACAGGCTTGTCAAATCTGGCGATGATCTCTCTGAAGTCAAAGAGCGTCTGGGGAGGCCGCTTATTGATCACGCTGTCCAGCCCTTCGCCCCAATGCTGAATCCGCGGCTCCGAGTTCACCTCGAACTCGCTCGCCGCGATCTGGGGCCAGCCCGCGGCACCGGTGTAGACGCGCCGCGAATCTTTCGACCGCCAATAGGAGACAAACTCTCCTAGGTACTGCTCCTGGTTTTTCCCGCTCGGCTCGTTCCCGTAGGACATCAGGCAAAAGGACGGATGGTTGCCGTAGGCGCGGACGATGCGTTCGCTTTCTTCGTAAAGCCAGCGGTCGATGGGCTTCCCGTCGCCGACCGAGCACCAGGCCCCGCATTCGACAGAGAGATAGATCCCCATCTCGTCGGCAGCGGCGAAGGCGGCTTCGGGAGGGCACCAGGAATGGAAGCGCATATGGTTGATCCCGTGGGCTTTGCAGACGGAATAAATCCGCTTCCACTCCGCCTGGTCACATGCCGGGTACCCTGTCCTGGGGAAGATGCAGCATTCGAGCGTGCCGCGCAGAAAGACGGGCCGGCCGTTCACGGTGAAGCGGCGGCCGGCCGGTCTGAACTCCCGCATCCCGAACTGGATGTACTTCAAGTCGTGGTTGGCCTTCTCGTCCCGGTCTTCGAGCTCGGCCCGCAAAAGATAGAGGCTGGGGGAGAATTCGTCCCAGGGAAAAATCTGCCCGGCGAGATCATAGTTCACCTGAAGACGGGCCTTTTCCCCAGCGGCCGAGAAATCAATGGTCAGGGGAGGCAGGAAAAGGGTGGGATGAGTGTTCCTCGTCTCGGCCGAGAGCCTGACCGTCCCCCGCCGGGCCCGGCCGGTCCCGTTCCGGATGAGGACCACAACCCGGGCCGATTTCGAAGCTAGGTCGGGGTAAACCCGGATGTCATCGAGATAGACGGGCGAACCGGCGACGAGTTCCATCCGGCCGATGACGCCGTTCCAGTTCGTTTGAGTGTGGTCGGAAATGCTGTGGGCGTTTACTCCCACATCGATTTCATGGATACGGTTGTCTACTCGAAGGGTCAAAGTATGGACGCCGGGCGTCAGGAAATCCGCGAGATCATAGACATGCGCCGTCCCCAGGCTGTCCTTCATACCGGCGTCCCGTCCGTCCACCCAGAGCCGGGTCTCCCAATGGGCGCGCTCAAGCTCAAGGACGATGCGGCGGCCGTCCCAATCCGCCGGGATGGTAACGACTTTCTGGTACCAGGCGGGGCCGACATAGTGTTTGACCGGGTTCAGCCAGAAAGGAAACTTGATGTTCCCGGGCAGCCGGTAGGGCCCATACTCCTTGGCCGTGTACCAGGACTTATCGACGACGCCGGTCCATTGGGTCTCTAGACCGATGTCCTCCCCTCTCCCATTTTCGGCCATCGAACCAGGAAGACGGATGGAATCGGGAAGCGCTTGCAGATACCACTTCCCTTTTATGCCGCTGTCAGTGGGGTCGGTCTGAAACCGCCAGGTGCCGGAAAGGTCGAGGCGGGAGTCGGAGGCTCCGGCGGTTAGGGTGAGGAAGAAAAGGGCAAGGGCAAGGACCGGATTGGCAGGAGTCTTGGATGCAACGGGGGACGCTTTCATCCCCCATTACTTATGTTGGAGGGCTATCCCGTGTCAAGAGCAGAGAAAAGGGAGTCGGGCCTATTTCCTTTCGAGCATCTGAAAGAACTCCTCCTTCAACAGATAGCGATAGGCCAAAAAACGTCCGTCCAAGACCACGTTGAAAACACCATAGGGAGAAGGCGACAGGTTTTGGGCTTCTGCGGCCGTTTTGATTTCGATAACACGGCTCTTCACCCCCTTTTCTGTGGCTGCCTCCAGAAGACCATTCGTCGCATCCTCGAGATAGGGGCATTGATCGGAGCGCAGGACCGTCAGACCCTTGCCGAATCGCTTGGCCCTTGCCTCCCAGTCCCCGGGGAAAAAAGGCAAAGGAGCGGATTCAAAGGCCTTTGCCATGAGAGTAAACGAGGGCGGCGCCTCTGCGATGGCCTTAAAGCCATGTTTGAGCAAAAGCTTCTTCCCGGCCAGCCAGGTACCCTCACTCGTCACCATGGCGACATCGGATTCAGCTCTCTGTTGACAATCTGGAATGCGATTTCATCATCCCCTGAAATAGAGATAGGCGGCCAGAATCAAGGCCAGGACGATGCCCGAGGCGATGATGTCATTCACGTTCCAGCTCGCCCGCGACCCTTTTTTGTGTTCGGAGGTCACCGTTCCGTAGGTCAGCCCGCTGATCCTCTCGTAATCCGGCGGCTTGGTCAGGTAGCTGACGACGATCATGACGGCGACGCTGACGGTGAAGATGAGCAGGCTGTAGTACTGGAAGAAGACGTGGTTGACAATCCAGAGGAATGAGCCCTCGGCGTAGGAGAAGCCTTCCTTGAGCTTGACCGGCGTGTCGACGGCCAAGCGGAAGAGACCCAGGGCAAAACCCGTGCCGAGCGCGGCCAGGCACCCCTTGGCATTGAGCCGCTTCATGAATATCCCGAAGAAGAATACCACAAAGATGGGCGGGGCGAGGTAGGATTGGACGCCCTGGAGGTAGTCGTAGAGGCCTTTGCCGCCCTTGATAACAGGGATCCAGAGCAGGCCGATGACGACCATGACCCCGGTGGCCACACGACCGATCCAGACAAGGCGCTCCTGGGTCACTTTCGGCCGCAGGCGCGAGTAGAAATCCATCGTGAAGAGGGTCGCGGCGGCGTTGAAGGCTCCGGCGAGCGAGCTCATGAGGGCCGCGAGCAATCCGGCGACAACCACGCCCCGGATGCCGACGGGGAGAACTGTGGCGACAAGCAAAGGGAAGGCCTTTTGGGAGTTGGCCCGAACAAACTCCGCCCCGCCTCCGAAGATCTGCTGCTGGAGGACCTGACTCTGGCCGCTCTTGGCCAGGGCGAAGGCGATCATTCCCGGGATGATGAAGATGAAGACGGGCAGCAACTTGAGGAAGGCCGCGGAAATGGAACCCCTCCTGGCCTGCCGCTCGTTGGGGGCTCCGAGAACCCTTTGCACGATATACTGGTCGGTGCACCAATACCACAGGCCGACGATGGGCGCGCAGAAAAGCATCCCGATCCAGGGGTAGTTGTCGTTGAAGTACCAGGCCATCCGCCCGGCCTCCTTGACCGGGGCCCAGGTCCCCTCAACGCCGGCCGGGACAAGGGGCTTCCACAGGTTGAACATCTCCGAGCCGGCGATCTCCCGGAGCTGGCCCCAGCCGCCGAGGGCCTTCAAACCGAAATAGGTCACCAGGGCCGAGCCGATGATGAAGATGAAGGTTTGGATGGCTTCGGTGTAGGCGACGGCCTTGAGCCCGCCCATGATCGTATAGAGCCCGGTGATGAGGATGACCAGGATCGAACCGATCCAGAAGCTGTCCAGCCCAAACCAGTTCAACTCCGGCAGGAGGACGCTGAAGACGATGCCCCCGGCGAAAATGCCGACGGCCATCTTGGTCAGCACGTAGGCGACGAGAGAGATGAGCGAAAGAACCGTCCGGGCCGCCGGAGAGAAGCGCCTCTCCAGGAACTCGGGCATGGTGAAGACCCTTGATCTCATGTAGAACGGGACCATGACCCAGGCCAGAACGAGCAGGCACCAGGCGTGAAGCTCGTAGTGGGCCATGGCCACGCCGTCGGTCGCTCCGGAACCCGCCAGGCCGACCAGGTGTTCCGCGCCGATGTTCGAGGCGAAGATGGAGGCGCCGATAATGAGCCAGCCGAGATGGCGACCCGCCAGGAAGTAGTCTGTCGAGGTCCTCTGTTTCTGGCGCATGACCTTCCAGGCCAGGCCCAGAATGATGCCGAAATAAACGATGATGATGATCCAGTCCAGAGGCTTGAGCACGCTCATGTCTGCTCCTTATGTCGCCGCGCGTTCGGCCCCGATTTTACCTCAGCCGGGCGGGCAGGGAAAAGCGTTTTTTTCCATTTCCTCTCGAGACAGGCGGACTGGATCACCGGGCAGGTTCTCCACGTGGGGGGCGGCAACAGGATGTGAGGGAAGCGGAGTCCCTGCATCGGTCCCCCTATGGCCATATCTCTTTCAGATTCTTCACCCGAGATTCCACATATATATCCGTCTCGGCCGGTCCGCCGGCTGTCAGGTTATGGCCGTCCGGGTTATTTTGGCCACCAGCGCGGAAGTCGGGTCGGGGCAGCGCACATATTCGGTCGTGACACCATCGGGATCGATCACTTTCTCGTAGGGTGTGCCCTCGTACCTCCAGGGCAGCGTGGCGCCGTGCTGAAGCGCAACCAGAAAATCCCGCAAGCTGCCGAGGAGCCACGGGCAGATCTTGCCGATCTCATCCGGGTAGACGAACTTATCGCCCTTTTTGTGACACCAGGTATCCGGCCGGGCTTCGTAGATCTCGATCTCGAGTTTGTATTTCCTCCGCTTTGGCGGCGGGGCCTGCTGTTGCTGCTGCTTGTCGCCCTCGAGGGGATTGGGCAGACCCTGGGCAGCAAGGAATGCCGCCATCCCACAACTCGATTTTCCCAGGAAATCCCGTCTCTTCATTATGTCCTCCTTTTTATAAACGTTTAGACCCAAGAATGACAATACCAAAAAACCGGAGCGCTGAGAACAAAATGTCTTGATTGCAGGGCGGCACCTCAGGGGACACCCCCATCCCGTTTCTGGAATCTGGCCTTCAGCCAGGCGATCCGGTCCGGGGGACCGCTGAGGAGCTTATCCCAGTCCGGCGGAGGGTTGTCGAAAAAAGTCTCATACCGGATCGTCACCGCCTCGCGGATATCATGGAAACTCCGTTTTGAACCGAACATCTCGCCGAAAAAGATCGGGTAGTTGATCCTGTTTGAAAATTCGAGCATCTCGTCGCGGCCGAGGTGCTTCATGACGGCCCCGGCAAGGGCTACCTGATGGATGAAAATCCTCTTGCGCTCGTCCCTCCGGCACAAGTCTTTGAGCACCGGGTCCTTGTAGAGGAGCCCAAAGGTCTCCGCCCATTTCTTGAGCAAACCGCGTTCCGGTCGGACGATCAGGCAGCCGGCGTTGATATAGGGCCGGATTTTGTCTCCGTCGGCCGGCGTCACCATGGGAAAAGCGCGGGATTCCGGGACGGACATATTGTCATAAGCCCTTTTCCAAAAATCATCCAAAGGGTCTTCGTAGAGCGGGCTGATGTTCCTATGCATGACGGGACGGTAGCCCAAGCTCTTGCCTTTGGGCAGGATGAACTCCCCGGGTTTCTGCAAGAAAATCGTATCAACGTCCAGCCAACCGAGGATGTCCGTCTGCCCCGCCGCCTCCGTTTCGGCCTGGGCGGAGGCGAAGACTTTGCGCGAAAGATAGAACCAGATGGCCTCCTCGGGCGCCTGCCCAATCCTGAAACCCCCACCCAGAGATTCAATTTCCGCCAGGTGTTCGGATTCCGAGGCCAGGAGCCCCTCCGTAAGATAAACCCAGACGGGAGCATCCTTATGCCGGCCGCCGAAAGTCCGAAGGCTTTCGATCATCAGGTGAATTCGCGCCAGGTCGGATTCCTGCTCGGCAAATGTGGCCACAATAAGCGGTGGTCGGCTCCCCCCGAGTTCAGAGGACCCCCCTTTGAGCTCTTTGATGATACCCGCATCCAGCCAGTAGATGTCGCCTTTCCTGGTGAAGAACAGAAAGCGGCCATCGGGACTCAGCATGGGGCAGTTCTCGTGCTGAGGCGTGTTAATGGCGGGGCCCATGTTCCTGGCCTGCGTCCAGGAGCCGTCCTGGCGGAAGCTGATGTAGAGGTCGCCCTGGCCGCGGCCGCCGGTCCGGTTGGAGGAGAAGATAAGGAGATGGCCGTCCGGAGAGATGTAGGCGTCGCTCTCAGACCCCGGACCGTTAACCCCGTCTCCGACGTTTTTCACTTCCCGATAGCGGCCGTTCTCGAGCCCGGCAGAATAAATGTCGCGGGCGCCGCGGCTGTCGTCCCGCTGGGACTGGAAATAGAGTGTCCCTTTCTCGTCCACCGCCGGATAGAACTCGTCCGCATCGGAATTGACCGGCGGTCCAAGATTGACCGGTTCGGACCAGCCTTCTCCCGCTCTCTCCGCCGCCCAAACGTCAAAATCCTTCTTGGCCTCGCCCTGGCCGCCGGCCGGGCGGTTCGAACTGAAATAGAGCTTCCGGCCGTCGGGTGAAATAAAAAGATCGACATCGCTCCAGCGGCCGGAAAAAGAGGCGTTTTGCGGCCGGACCCAGCCCTCTTTCCCCTGCTTCATGACCATGAACTTCCACTTCATGCGGCCGGTCGAAACGGCGAAATAGAACTCCCGGCCGTCTGGAGTGAAGACCGAGTTGAGCTCGCCTCTTTCTGTGGAGACCGCACCGGGAGCGAATATCTCCGGCGCCGGACCCGGCGGCTTCTGTCCGATATAGCGGCCGGCGAGTTTCGGAAACTCGATCGCCGGTGGCTTGATCCCTTTCGTCCGGAAAAAATCGATGATCTCCTTTTGTCCGTCGCGCACGGCGATTTGGACGGGGGTATTCCCATAGCCGTTGCGAGAGGAAGGGTCGGCCCCGCGGGCAACGAGGAACTCAACTATGCTCCCGGCCCCGTTGAGCGCGGCCGCGTGCAGCGGCGTGTCTCCGGATGCATTTTTGTTATTGACGTCGGCGCCTTTCTCGGCCAACAGCTTGAGGCAGCTTTCGCAGTTGCCGACTGCGGCCGCCATGAGGGGAGTGTTCCCCTCCGCGTCCCGAAGATCAGGACGGGCGCCCTTTCCGAATAGCGCGCCCGCTGCCTCGGGATGACAAAAGCGGGCGGCGACATGGAGCGGAGACCAGCCAAAGGGATTATCCTGGTTGTTGACATCCCCGCCCCGGTCGATGATCCGGTTGACGAGGTCGGGGTCTCCGATAAAGACCGCGAACCCCAGGGCCTCCAGCCCTTCTTTATCTTTGAGTTGCACGTCCGCGCCTTTATCCAGCAAGAACCTGGCCGCTGCCGCTTGCCGGGCAAACAGGGCCTCGAGAAGCGGCGTGCGGTCGTACTCGCCGCGGGAGTCGATGAGCTCCGGGCTTTTGGCCAGAAGGGCGCGGAGAGCCTCGATGTCCCCTTTCCTTGCGGCCTCATGGACGGCGGTTGTTTGGGCGCCCGCTATGCCGAAAGCTAAAACCATCCATCCCAAAACGATAATTTTCTTAGTCATCGACTTCCTTTTTCGGAATCGGTGTTCATTTGGTCTCCGCAGTGCCCATGACGGCCCTCACCAGATCCCCGGGATCAATCGGAATCTGACGCGCAGACTATATTCTTTATATCCGGCCAGCTTTTCGGTTAGGATTCGCTCTTCGTCTTTAATCCTGGCGACAAGCACGAGGATCAAGGGGAGGGCGGGGAGCACGGCCCAATATGACCCCAAGGCCAGGGGGCTGAGGAGGTACATGATCAGAACCCCCACATACATGGGGTGCCGGATAAGGGCATAAGGCCCGGTCGTGATGACCGTCTGTTTTTCTTCAACTTCGACGATTCGCGACGCGTAACGGTTTTCCCGGAACACAAGGACAATGAGACCGTATCCTGTCAAGACCACGAAGTCGGCGATTATGACCACGGCCAGGGGAACCGAGGACCAGCCAAAGCGCCTTTCGAGCCCGGGGAGGACATAGATTCCCAGGAAAAAGAGCGAGCCGATTATTTGAATGTTTCGTTGCCGGCGCTCTCTCTCCCTGGCCTTCATCCGGCGTTCGAGAAGCTCCGGGTCGTTCCGGAAAAGCCAGGCCATGACGAAGAGCATCGGAACAAGAAGGATGAACATGTAAACCCAAGCCTGCCAATACCGGAGTGTTCCGGCCGGCAGGAAAAAGATAAGCCCCATGATGACGAAAGCTGAGACGACCCTCACGGCAACGGTCTTTTTCAGTCTGGCCAGGTCGATCTGAGACCGGGTTCTTGAATCCTGATCATGCTCGAACATTAGTGGCTTCTCCCATGGAGGCATTTTCGGCTCGTCCCTTGGGCCGTCCCGACGCCCGGGAGGACATTCGCGGCAGGCATGTCTAACCTTTGGGCAGGTCCGCTCGGCACTTGACAATGACGACCGTGTCGTCGGCGCGGGCACAGACCGCATACAGATATCCGTTCCTGAAACACAGGTTGCTCAAAGGGGAGAACAGATGGGTCAATCCCTTTCCAAAATCGAGCCGCGCCCGGTACAAATACCTCCCCTCCGCCGAGAAGATATCGATCTGGGCGGTCCGGGCCTTTCCCTGGTCCAGGTCGAGCTCTGGGACAAACACATAGACGAGTCCGTCATGAACCTCGATCCGGTGGAAATAGGTCAGCCTGTTGGAGAAACTATTGGCGATCGCGGCCACCATTTCGGGCGGGACATTCGGCCCCTTGAAGAATTTCTTTTTAAAGGAGTTGGACACCCTTCTTGCCTTGCGATCGACGGAAAACCCGCCCAGCGCCCTCCCCTCCAAGTCGGAGATATGGATCTGATAGGAATGACTGGCTCCCCAGTAGAGCCGGCCTTGATCATATCCGGCCACGAGCAGCGGGGAAAGGCCGATAATAATGATGTCCATGACGGTTTCGCCGACCGAGCCGATCCCGGCCTGAGTCAGGGAGAAATCTCCGATTTTCCGCTCGACCGCGCTGTCCAGTTTGCTGTAATAAACCTCGCCCCTCCCCTCCGGAGCCCCGATGGCCGTCATGGGAAAAGAGATGAATTCGTCCTCGCCGAGGATGATCTGGGGTGAACGGCGGAACTTTTCAAGGCCGGACGTTTTGAGATAGCTGCCATCGCGGGAAAAATACTTGATCCCAACCCCGTCGATGATCGCCAGCCGGCCGTCGATGAAAAAAGTCCTTTCCTGCCCGATGAGCTCGCCCGGCCCCTGCCCGCTCCGGCCGAACGTGGAGACAAGGGCGCCGTCCTTGTCCAGGATAAAGTTCTTTTCGTTCTTGGGGTCGTAGATGTAAACCCTCTCGTCTTCGGCCACCGTCAGGGTGAAAGGAAGGCCGAAGACTTCCCCACCCGCTTTATCGACCTCCCAAACCTTCTCCAATCGGAAATCCCATTCTCCCTTGACGGGTTTGTCCCGGTTTCGGATGTCGGGAAAAAGGAAGGGCGGGAGTGCTATCAAAAGCAGCAGAACCATGATTTTTTTCATTTTTTCCTCAGCTTTTCTTAAGGTTTTTCAATCGTTCTTTGGCGTTTTGATTGTCCGGGTTGAGCTGCAACGCTTTGTCGTAATATTTTATGGCCAGTTCTTTTTCCCCCTTGACGGCGTAGGCTTCGGCCAGGCTGTCGTAAACGTTCCAGGAGTCGGGGAAAAGCTCCATGTTCATCTTGAAAAGGGCGACGGCTTCTTCAACCCGGCCCGAGTTGAGAAGCATATAGCCGGCGCTGTTGAACTGCCTTTCATTAAAGAAGTAGCCGCCTTTGCCGGCCTTAAGATCTTCAAATTTTTTGACGCCGGCGTCCGGGCCCCCTGCCGTGAGCGCTTCCTGGACCAGTCGGGCCGCCGATTCGACCAGCTGCGACCAAAAGGCTTCCAGGTTGCCGCGGTGGAATTCCTGGATGCGAGCGTCGCTGTGACCGTTCTCCTTGAGGTAGTAATATTTCTCTCCAAGGGCAAGCCGGGCCGCCGCCCCCTCAAAGGCAAGGCCCTCCGCCTTGGCCTTCTGCAGGCCGCTCCAGAGATCGACGATATAATCCCTCCACAGGTCGAGCTTTTCCGGCGTCCACAAGTCCAGATGACCGGGAATGACCCGGGACAGTTTGTCTTCACCGTCCAGGACAGCATGAAGGACTTCGATCCATTTGGGGACGTCGAGTTCGGGCTCCCCGGCGAAGAGGGGCAGCCACCGGCGGTCGAGGAAGATATCTCCGGTGAGCAGGATTCCTTCTTCGGGGATGTGGATAAAGATATCCGCGCCGGAGTGGGCCCGGCCGAAAAAGTACATTTTAAGGGTCAGATCTCCCAGATCCCAGGTCATCCGGTCGTTGAAGGTGACCTGGGGCGGCGTGATGACGAAGCCCTCAGAATGGTCTTTGATATCCCGTTCCATCTGCTTGATGGAGCGGCGGATTCTATCCGCCTCTTCTGAGTTCGGATCGGCCTGGCCGAGATTTGCTTTCTGCTCCCCAAGCCTCTGCCTCATATTCTGGACGCGAATAGCGGCATACTCCTTGTCCCTCTCCATCATAGCCGGGCAATCGGCATGTCCGATGATCGCGGCCTCGGGAAAGGCCTGGTTTCCCCAGGCATGGTCCCAGTGCCAATGGGTGTTGATGACGAACGCGAAATCCGCCCGTTTGAACTCCCGCTCGATGATCCCGCGCATTTTGCGGGCCGTGCTGGGAAAGCCGGAGTTATCGACGACGATGAGGCCCTTCTTCGAGGCGATGGCCGTGACGTTGTTGCCCATGACATCTTCTTTGAGGACAAGGACCCGCTCGCTCAGGCGGACGACCTCGATCGGGATTTCCTCCTCGGCTTGAGGGATTTCGGCTGCCTGCAGGAGGGAGAAAAAGACAAAAATGAAAGATGAAATGACCGGGCCAATCGCTTTTTTCATATGACTATCTTCCTTTCGGCACTGAGATACTCTATTTGCCCCTGGCCTCTAGTGTCCCGTCTCGTAAATTCCTTGCCAAAGTCCTTTGCATGGACGGGACACTTCCAGGGGGAATACGCCGTCCCCCTCAAACTCCCCCGCGGTGGCGCGTCTTCCGATGGTCTTAACTT